>CAYWAK010000058.1:0-2190 GCA_964455755.1 uncultured Ardenticatenales bacterium
TTCCAGGCTGCTGACAGGCTCGAAAGCCTGTTCCACGTGTCAATTTTACCGTAAGGGGATAAATCAGGGAGTAGGGAGTAGGCGACGTGGAGCGTTGAGCGACGGATCACGCAACACACAACCCAAAATTCGAACCGAGGAAAGTATCTTTTCAAAAAATGGGGGCAAACCATAGGGGGGCGTTCCCCAAGTTATTGAGATGATACGATGATATCGAGGAAAACATAAACAAATGACACAACAAACGAACAACAAGGGAGGGTCTCCCGTGGCGTTGGTCACGGGAGGGGCCGGATTCATTGGCTCGCACGTCTGCCGGCAATTGCTGGAACGAGGCTGGCAGGTTCGCGTGCTGGACAATCTGTCCATGGGCAAACGGGAAAACGTGCCGGATGGAGCACAACTGATTGTCGGCGATGTACGCGACCCGGACACCGTGCGCAAAACCATCGCCGGCGTAGATGTTCTGTTTCATCTCGCCGCCGTGGTCAGCATTCGCATGTCCGTGGACGAATTCTATAACGACGCCGAAGTCAATCTGCTGGGCACGTTAAATCTTTTGCAGGCCTGCGCCGAACGGGGCATTGGCAAGTTTGTGTATGCCTCCTCCATGGCCGTGTACGCCGACTCGCCCTCTCCCGTGCCGATTGCCGAGGACTACGACCTGTCACCGATTTCGCCCTACGGCATCGCCAAGCTGGCCAGCGAAAGCTACGTTTTGCAGGTCGGCAAACAATTCCTGTTTGATACGGTGGCCCTGCGCTACTTCAACACCTACGGGGCCGGCCAGACCTTCACGCCCTACGTCGGGGTGATTACGATCTTCATCCGCCGGCTGCTGTCGGGTCAATCGCCGATCATTTTTGGCGATGGGGAGCAACGCCGCGACTTCGTTCACGTGGAGGACGTGGCGTCGGCGACCGTGGCCGCGGCAGAACAAAACGTGAGCGGCACGGTAATCAACGTGGGCACGGGCACCTCCACGTCGGTCAACCAGATCGCGGCGATGTTGCGCGCCAAGATCATGCCGGACATTACGCCTATGCACGAAGCGGCTCAACCGGGCGAATTGCGCAACTCCATCGCCGACATTGGCCGCGCACGACAACTTTTGGGATACGAACCGAAGCGACGACTGGAGACCGACCTGGACGAGGTCATTGCCTGGAACAAGGAGAGGTGGATGTAGTGGAACAACAAGAAAAGATCCGTTGCAGTGTAGGTGTGACCGCGTACAACGAGGAAAAGAATGTCGGACAATTGCTCACGGCACTGTGCAATCAACTGTTGCGTGAAGTCGAAATCACCGAGATCATCGTCATAGCCAGCGGCTGCACGGACCGCACCGAAGAGATCGTACGCGAACACGCGAAAGAAGACCCCCGCATTCAGTTGTTCACCCAACTGGAGCGGGAAGGCAAAACGTCTGCCGTCAACCTCTTCTTGCAGCACGCAAAGGAGGATATCTGTGTGGTGGAAAGTGGCGACACATTGCCGGCGGAAGATTGCCTGGAGCGCCTGGTGCGCATGTTCGCCGACCCGCACGTGGGCATGACCGGCGCACAGAAAGTAGCCGTGAACACACCGGACCATGTCGTGGAATACCTTTCCTACCTGCGCCTGCAACTGGAGCACGAATTGTGTCTGGAGATTCCGCGGCTTGGCGAGCTGATCGCTTTCCGCAAGGTGTTTGATCACATCCCGTTGGACGTGTCCATGGACGAAGCCTTCGTCGAGGCCTTGGTAATCCAGGGCGGCATGCAGGTACGCTATGCACCCGACGCCATCGTCTACAACATGGGACCGACCACGCTGAGCGATTTCATCCGTCAGCGGCGTCGCAATCATGCCGGCCACTTGCACCTCAAGCGGAAGTACGGCTATCGCGTTTCCAGCCTCGATACGCGCCGCGTCCTCAAGGTCGCCGGCGGAATGGTTTGGGGTGCTGTGCGCATGGTGGCCATATTGGGCGCTCTGGCCGCCCTTGAAGGAGTTGCACGTGTGCTGGGGTATTACGATTACTACGTGCAAGGCAAACGTTACGAGAAATGGCCCATTGCCTGGACAACCAAACAGGTCAAAGCCGAACAGGCCAAACAAGCGCGCCCACGAGTGTAAGCGCTGATTTAGCCACAGATTCACACAGATTTTCACGGAAACAATGGGGAATCGGCCAAGAAATCTGTGTAA
>CAYWAK010000058.1:2290-12699 GCA_964455755.1 uncultured Ardenticatenales bacterium
CGTGGGTATCTCTGTCGTTGTCACACGCACACCTTGAAGCGATCATCCGGTTCAGGGCATCCAGAGGGGGTTTCGGCAATTGAGAGATAAGCTGTTGACGGCAGCAAAAATCGCGGTCAGCGTCGGGCTGATGTGGTTCCTGTTCCGGCGTGTGCCGGTAACGGACGTGGGGAAGGTCCTCAGCCACGCGAACTTGTGGCTGCTCGTTGCCGCGCAGCTTCTCTACTTCGCTGCGATTGCTACCGGCACGTTCAAATGGTGGGTGTTGCTGCGCGCCCAGGACATCCACGTCCCCTATCCGCGCCTTTTGGGCATCATGTTCGTGGGCCTATTCTTCGGCAACTTCCTGCCCACGAACGTGGGGGGGGATGTCGTGCGCGGCTTTGATCTGGCGCGCTACACGTCCCGCGCTGCCGAAGCGACCATCTCGGTGGTCGTGGACCGCCTGGTCGGCCTGATCGCTTTCATGAGCGTGGCCGTAGTCTCGGCATTGGTGGCCACGTACGTGACCGGTCAGGTCCGGCTGCAGGGCGTGGGCATCGCGGCGATTGTGGCTCTGGCCATGTTGGTCGCAGGCTTCGCCGTTATGCTCAGCCGCCGGTTGCGTGGGCAGGTGGAGCGTCTCTTCCGCTTCCGTCTGCTGGCCCCCTTTGCACCCCTCTATGGCCGGCTGTCGGACGCCCTCACGGCCTACCGTCACAATCTGGGGGCGCTTGCCGGCGCATACTGCATTTCCGTGACCGTCCTGATGATCTCGAATCTGGTGAACTTCGCCATTGCCGAAGCGCTGGGGGGTGGGATTCCGCTGCTCTACATTTTCCTGTTCAATCCCCTGATCGCCTTTGTTTTGATCGTGCCCATTTCGGTTGGGGGACTGGGCTTGAACCAAAGCGCGTATGTGTTCTTCTACGGGCTGGTGGGAATTTCGGCTGCCGTGATTTTCCCCATCTCCATCGTCATGCAAAGTGTGATTTACATCGCCAGCCTGCCGGGGGGCATACTTTGGCTTTTGAATCGCGGACAGAAATCGGCAGGAAGCTCGTCCGCCGAAATTTCCGTAGAACCGTGATGTTATCTCCCGAGATTCGCGCATACCTCAGCAAACTGGCCATAGAACTTCTGGTCTACGGCATTCTTGTGCTTGCCTACTTCTTCTTTGTGCTCCGTTTTCTGGGTGAGCCATTGTTTGCCCTCTCCAAGAGGCACCTGCTGGATTATGCGTTGATCTCGCTGGCCCTCATATTCCTCCAGACGGCGGGCATGGACTACGTGACAACGTGGATATCGGGGCGGCTTCATGTTGTGCCGCCCAAAGGTGATCCCGAAGCATAGGAGCAAAGCAGCGTATGGTCTTTCCCATTTCGGGCATTACGGCCAATCCCCTGCTGTTAGCGGCAATTGGTTTTGTCGTGGGCGTGCTCGGCGGCTTCTTCGGCGTGGGTGGCGGGTTCCTGACCGGTCCGATGCTCTTTCTCAGTGGCGTACCGATGAACTATGTTGTGGGCACGGACCTGGCCCACATGATGGGCAACTCTTTGGTTGCCACCCGTCGCCACCGGGTACTCGGGCATGTGGACATGAAACTGGGCGCGCTGATGATTATCGGCACCGTCTTGGGGGTAGAAACCGGCGCGCGAATCATCGAACATCTGCAGTCCGCCGGGAACATAGATCAGGTTATCGGCAGCATCTACATCGTCATTCTACTGATCATCTCCGGTTTCGTCGCCGTTGAGAGTCTGCGCGCAATGCAACTGCAGCGTGAAGACGAACTATCGGCCGGCGAGGCCCTCGCCTTTTCCTCCCTGAAAACGTACATGAGTCGCATACGCATTCCACCGCTGGTTTCTTTGCCGATTTCTGGTGTGGAGGAAATCTCGCTGTGGGTGGTGCTGGGGGTTGGGTTCGTGACCGGGTTGCTTTCGGGCATGTTGGGGGTTGGCGGCGGCTTCATTCGTATGCCGGCGCTGGTCTACATCCTTGGAATACCGACTCACATCGCAATTGGCACGGACCTCTTCGAGATCATCTTTTCTTCCGGCTATGGCACATTCACCCACGCGCTCAAAGGCAACGTGGACATCATGATTGCCCTGGTCATGCAAACGGGCGCTGTGATGGGGGCACAAATTGGGTCTTCGCTCACACGCTACGTGGCAGGCCCCAAAATCCGATTGGTGTTTTCCGCATTGCCCTTGATTGGAGCACTGCTCGTTTTGTACCGGCTGCTAGGTGTTTAAAGATGATGATCAGGCCGGCGCATGGTTGCTGTGAAAATCTGTGTGGATCTGTGGTTAAGTATGTGGCTAAGATAGAAAACGCCAATGTCCCGTACGAAGGAGGAGTCCATTAAAATATGTTGAAGGAGGAAGGTTTGCACGTATTGCTGTACACCGATGGATCGGAAGAATCGGAAAATTCCCTGCGCTTCTCGCGCACTGTCCTGCAGTCGCCACAGTTTGAGGCGCGTCTAGTGGCTGTGGCTGAGACGGCGAAGGAGCAGGTGGTCACTACGTTGGCGCTCGAAGCCGGCCAGAAATTCCTGGCCGAGGGGGGGGTTCCTTCGGAAACCCACGCACGAAGCGGAGACCTGGCCGCAGAGATCACCCAGGAAATTGAAGATGGAGATTATGGCCTGTTGGTTGCCGGCCTGCCTGCCTCGGGCACGAGCATACCACACAACATTTCCGAGATCGTTCGGCTGGTTGTCAGGAAACAAGAATGTTCGATTCTGTTCGTCCGTGGGCAACGTACCGGGATCTCCAAGATATTGGCTTGCACGGGCGGCTACCGCTACGGCGAGGAGGTGATTCGTGTGGCCGCTTGCCTGGCTCAGGCTGTCGGCGCAGAAGTCACAATCTTGTACGTCACGGAAGCCCTCCCCTTGATGTATACCGGGTTGCAGGAGATGGAAGAACCATTACCCGCACTTTTGAAAACGCATACCCGCGAAGCCTACTACTTGAAGCGCGGCGCACGCATTCTGGAAGAACAGGGAGTGAGCGGCGGAATCAAGCTGGCACAGGGAGAGGTCACGCAAGAGATTCTGCGTGCATCACGAGAGGGAGACTACGATCTCATCGCTATGGGCGCATCGCGTGAGCATCCGTTCCTACAACAACTGCTGCACCACATGTTGCTCGGCGACGTGACCCAAACGATACTGAACGATGCCGAGCGGCCTGTCTTGATTGTGCCTTCGCGGCCAAGAACGACGACACGCCAACTGATCGAACGTATGCGTTTTACGCGCCGGCACCGTTAGTAAATCTGCGCAAGGGTTGTGGGAAGAGGCGTTTCAGACCTCTCCCCACAATAAATTGTCAGATTCTACTTTCCCCTCGATATAAACTTGAAGCCGGTAAAGATGCTGGAAAGGAGTCCGTTGCCTTCTTCGGTATCCATGAGAAAAGCGCTATAAACGTGATGAATGGCGAAAGCAATGAGCAGGTACATAATCAGGTGATGCCACAAGCGCACCGTCTGATTGCTCATCAGCGTGAACACCCACGACGTGAGGTTCCACCAGATGCCACCGACATTTGCCTCCCCATACAGGGCAAACCCAAACAGGGTCTGCAGGAGATAAAGGAAGACGATCACGGCGTAGGTTGCACCAGCCAGGGCATTGTGTCCCAGCACGTAAGGCGGCTTACGTTGCAGGAAGAAGTAATACCGCAACGTCTCGCCTACTTTTCCCCGACCTTCCGGTGTCAGGAAGGGGACCAACGCGCGCCAACTGGCAAAACGATTGCCCCCAAAAAACGCCCAGTACGTGCGCAGCAAAATGCTGGCCGTAAAGACGAAAGCCGTCACGAAGTGGATGTAGCGGACGGTCCCCATTGCGAAATGGTTGTAAGCCTCCCCGCCGGTGGTGACAAAGGGTGAGGCGATGTAATAGCCGGTGATGGAGAGGATCACGATACAGGCCACGTTCACCCAATGGGTGAAGCGGACCGGGATTTCCCAAACGTAGGTACGTTCAAGCGTACGTTCAAGCATCGTAGCCCCCTTTCACTGGACCTTGATCCGGGTGACCTCATGGCCCTCGGCGTCGAGGATGTGGGCCGCGCAGGCCATGCACGGATCGAACGAATGGACCGTGCGCAAAACCTCCAGCGGGTTTTTCTCATCGGCGACCGGCGTGCCGACGAGGGCCGCTTCGTACGCGCCCGGCTGACCGGATGCGTCACGCGGGCCGCCGTTCCACGTGCTCGGCACAACGCATTGGTAGTGTTCGATGGCTCCGTCTTTGATCTTGACCCAATGGCCCAAGGCACCACGCGGCGCTTCGGTAAAGCCTACGCCTTGTGCTTCCTTTGGCCAGGTCGAGGGATCCCACTTCGCGTTGTTATGAACTGCCAGGTCCCCTCGCTTGATGTTGGCTGCCAGGTCGTCCAGCCACTTGAGCGCGGTTTCGGCCAACACCCAAGTCTCGATCCCGCGTGCTGCGGTGCGCCCCAGGGTGGAGAAGAGAATTTCCGGGCCGACATCCAACTTCTTTAAGGCGATGTTCACCTTTTCTTTGACCGATTCGTGTCCGGAGGCGTACGCCACAAGCATGCGCGCCAGCGGGCCAACCTCCATAGCGTGTCCGTCGTAGCGGGGCGCCTTCAGCCAAGTGTACTTCTCCTCGGTGTTAAGGAAGTCGTAGGGCGGCTTCGGGCCGGAGTAGTTCGGCTGCGTTTCTCCATCCCACGGATGCAAGGAAGCGCCATCGCCGCCGGCGTAGTCGTACCAGGAGCGAGACACATACTCTTCGATCTTTTTGTGATCTACCTCGTGAACGGTGCTCAGGTCCTTGCCCAAGATGTATCCACGCGGCAAATACAGGCTGGAGGGATCCGTCGTCGGGTCTACGGCGCTCTGCGGAAAATCGCCATAGGCCAGATAGTTGCCCAGCCCTTCGCCGATGGCTGCCCAGTTCTTGTAGAATGAAGCAACGGCCAGCAGGTCGGGGATGTAGACTTGCTCTATGAATGTCTTGGCCTTGGTAAAGAGCTTCTTGAGCAGAGCGATGCGGTTGGCGTTCAAAGCGGCCTGGCTATTCGGATCAATGGCCATGGTCATACCGCCCACCACATAAGTTTGCAAGTGGGGGTTCTTCCCACCAAGAATAGCATGGATGCGGATGACGTCTCGCTGCCAGTCGAGCGCTTCCAGGTAGTGGGCAACTGCCATCAGGTTGGCTTCGGGCGGCAACTTATAGGCGGAATGGCCCCAGTATCCATTGGCGAAGGGGCCAAGTTGGCCGCTTTCTACGAAGGCTTTCAGCTTGTTTTGCACGCCGGCGAAGTAGGTCTTGCTGGAGAGGGGCCAATCGGAGATGGACTGCGCCAGCTCCGCCGTGCCGCCCGGATCGGCCTTCAGTGCACTGACCACGTCAACCCAATCCAGGGCGTGTAAATGATAGAAGTGGATCGGATGATCCTGTATGTATTGGGCCGCCTCAATGAGGTTGCGCATGAGGACGGCGTTCAGAGGGGGCTGTATCCCCAAAGCATTTTCAACTGCTCGCACGGAGCAGACGGCGTGAACCGTAGTTCAGACACCTCATATACGTTGGGTGAAGTACCAGGCGTCGCGGGGATCGCGGCCAATGAGGATTTGCTCGATGCCACGCCACATGGTCGCCGAGCTCCAGGCCTCTTTTACCTCCCCGCTATCTACCTGGGCTTCGATGCGCAGGTGTCCCTCAATTCGTGTTACGGGATCGATTGCGATCTTAGCCATCTGTATTATCCTCCTTTATGGTTTCATGTTCGGCCAGCGGCTCGCCCGAGGCCCGCATGGCGCTTACCAGGCCGTGCATGGCGAAGGCGCCGGTCACGCCGGCGACAACGCCCAGGCCCACTTTGTCTGCCGAAGCCTCCACGCCAAAACCGGGTGTGTTGGGCAATCGCCGGTAGAACGGGGTCATGGAATCCCAGAATCCGGGTTCGGAGCAGCCCGCGCAGCCGTGTCCGGCGCCGATAGGCCAGCTCGTCCCTTCGTTCCAGCGCACGACCGGGCAGTTGTGATAGGTTTCCGGGCCTTTGCAGCCCATCTTGTAGAGGCACCAGCCCTTGCGGTGACCTTCGTCGCCCCATGCCTCGGCATATTGTCCGGCGTCGTAGTGTGCGCGACGCTCACAGTGATCGTGGATGCGCTCGCCGTAGGCAAAGAGGGGCCGCCCGACCTGGTCTACGGCCGGAAGCGCACCGAAGGTGAGGTAGTGCACGACGGTAGCGGTCAAGTTGATCACATTCATGGGGCAGCCGGGCAAGTTGATGATGGGCACGGTGGAGAGCACTTTGCCCACGCCAACGGCACCGGTGGGGTTCGGCGCTGCGGCGGGGATGCCGCCATACGCGGCGCAGGTGCCGGCGGCAATCACAGCCGCGGCGCTTCCGCCGATCTCCTTGACCAGGTCAAGCGCAGTGTGTCCACCGATGGTGCAATAGACGCCACCGTCTTTGGTGGGGATGGAGCCTTCGACGACGACGATGTATTGCCCTTTGTACTTTTCCATCGTGTCACGGAGTGACTTTTCCGCCTGATGGCCGGCCGGCGCCATGATCGTCTCGTGGTAGTCCAAGGAGAGTACGTCAAGCACCAGTTGGGCAACGGACGGTTGCGAAGCGCGCAAGAGAGATTCGCTGTTGCCGGCGCAGTCCTGGTATTCCAGCCAGAGCACGGGGGGACGCGGCTTTGTCTCCACGGCCTCGGCGATACGAGATGAATAGCGGGCCGGCAGGGCGAGTGCGGCTGTCATCGCGCCACAAAATTTCAGAAAGCTGCGGCGGGAGACCCCTTGCTGTCGCAGACCCTGCCCTAAGGTAACTTTTTCTGCGGTCAATTTCTCCTCCTTTCTCGTGAGTCAGTGTCCAGCAGCCAGTAACCAGCGATCGGTGATCAGGTGTTGGTAATCGGACAAGGAGCAAGATTTAATCAGTCCAATATGAAACATTTACTCCGGTTACGGCTGTCTGGGCTACGTGACTATCGGTAAGATGTGCTAGAGTTTTTCCTCTTGAGGGTTCTACGTCACCCCCTTTCCTGACAAATGCCCATGACCGCCTGCGCGCCATTGCCAGGGGTGAAATCCGCGACGTCATTGCAAGGAGCGAAGCGACCTGTCTGCGTGCTGCGCACAGACAGGCGAAACAATCTCCATCCCGGCGAACGAGGAGATTGCCGGGTTAGAAATAGTATACACCAAAAACTTGTTTTTTGCAACCCCCCTACCAAGGAATTTAATTATCCGTGACTGGCTGGCAGCGGAAAAGTCGCGTTGCCTGGGTTTTTGAACAACCCAGGCTCCGCCATTTATACGGAGGCGCATGCGCCTATTTCGCGTCCATGCGTTCCCACTGCCAACGGTCTGGGTTGACCTGGGCATCAACGAACTTGCGCTTGGCGCTGCCGTCGGCCCTCATGCGATAGATCGCCCAAGCCGTGCCGTTCTGATCGGTGCGGTAGAAGATAAACTGCCCGTCCGGCGACCAGGTGGGCAAGGCATCGTTGCCCGTGTTGTTCGTGAGCTGCCGACGACCGCTGCCATCCGCGTTGATGATCGCCACCTCGTAGTCGCCGTCGGACGGCGAGGCATAGGCGATGTGCCGCCCATCTGGAGCCCATGCCGCCTGGCCCCCGCCATCCGTGGTCAACGCGTGCGGGTTGCCGCCATCCTCGTTCATCAGCCAGACGCCGCAGTGTCCCTGCGCATCGCAATTGTCGTAGGCGATCCGCTTGCCGTCCGGCGACCAGGCCGGCCGGTTGCCCGGCCCGAGGTCTTTCCCCGTAGTGACACCACCGGTGTCGATTACCAGGAACAGCTTGAACTTTCCCCCACCCAGCGGCGAGGCGTACACAATGCGGTCACCCCTCGGCGACCAGTCCGGATAGGTTGCTTCGCCATCGGAGATAATCTTGTATGCGCCGCTGCCGTCGGCGTTGGCGATATAGAGACCGTCGGTCCAATGATAGAAGACGAACCGCTTGCCGTCCGGCGACCAGCTCGGCTCGCTGGCCAGGTCCACGATCTTCTTGCCCCCGGTTCCATCCAGGTTGATCCGCAGCAAACTGTAGTCCTTGTACCCCGGCCCGTTCCACACGGTGTACATAAGCTGCCCCCTTGAAGCCGCAGCAGCAGGGCGTGTGGCCGTGGCCGATGGCCCACCCCATCGCAGACTGTTCATCAGGATTTGGGTCAACTCAACGATATCGCCTTTGCCCTCCTCGGCGAGGACCAGGAACATGTACGCCCAGCCGTTGTGTACTGTCGTGACCACATTCCCCTGGGCCTGCCTGCCGTCTATCGAAAGGGACACGCGCTTTGTGCTGGCCAACTCTTCGTCGATCCAGCCACCGCCCAGAGCAGGAGTGGCCTGGAAATCATCTAGCTCATCGGCCAGGCCGGAGACGAATACATCCATCAACTGTCGCGACGTCAGTTTCTGGCCCTGAAGATCCGCAGCGGCGAGGACGAACCCGGCGGAATCATCGGCGGCCCCGATGATCACCTGCGTGGTCTGGTCATCAATCTTCCAACTGGCCGGGTACTGCACGGTGAATCCCCAGGCACTGTGCGTGTACGTGGCCAGATTCGCTTGAGAAGGAGGTGTAGCTACCGGAGGCGCGACCGCTTTCGGGGGTGTAGGCGAGGCCGGCTCCTGCTTGCCCGTCAAGCCCGGTGTCGGGGTGGCCGCCGCCGGCGCAAACGTTGGCACCGGCAATTGCGGGCTGAGCGATTTACCCAACTTCAAGCCCATAGACTTCGACGCTACCGTGACCACCGAGAAGCGCTCGGCCCCCTGCATCGGGCCGGCAATGGTCAGCTTGAAATCAGCCTGTTTGCCCGGCAAAATCCCTTGATCAAATAACAGCGTTGACATGCCGCCGCCCAATATGCTTCCATCCGCATTGTAGATAGCGGTCCACGTCTCTGCCTCGTTTTGTGTTCCATCCGAACTGTTTTGCATAGTGCCTTTGAGAACGATGTCCCCTCCATCAGTCATTTCGTTCCCGATGTCGAGAATCTTCCAGGGAGATGGAGGTACCGGTTTCGTAGTCTTTTCGTAATCGGCCACCGAAATCTGGTACTGCACCACGGGAGAGAGATCGACCTTATCCGGACTCCAAAACACGCCAAACGGAATCTTGTCGTCCGCCGCAATCACCGGCGTCTTCGGGGAAACCGTGCCGCTGGCCACCTCGTTGCCCGCGGCGTCAAGCAGGCTGACATTTGCCGTCAGGCCACTCAGATTGCTGCCGGTGCCATTTTTTGCCTCAAAGACGACCCACAGCCTGCCGTCGCGACTAACATACGCGCGGTGGCTGAGGATTCCCACGTCTTTCACTTCGGTTTCGGGGACGGGAGCGCTCATTTCTGTCGTCATCTTGCCGGGCTGCGGGACTGCGCCTGTGGTGCCGGCCAAGACCGCAAAGTCGAGCGCCCGCGCCACGTTGCCGTCGAGATAGACCTTCACTTGCTGTGTGCCGGCAGGCAACGGCGGTTTCAACATACAGGCAACAGCCGAGTCTGGCGCATTTTCCTGTATCGTGATCGTGGTGATCGTTTCTTTGGATAGCTCGCCGTTCAGGTACCATTCGCACCGCAGTTGAGAGTAGATGCCGAAGTCACCGGCGATGACCGCATTGACTGTATCCGCCTCCTGGAACGTAACCGTCGGGTCAACGGGGTTCATATTGTCGTCCGTGCCGCGAGCCAGAGTCACTTGGGTAACCCGTGAGGGAACGGCGTCTTCCGGAGGCACGACGGAGAATTGCACAGTTTTGGCCAATTCATCACCCAGGTACACCTCGGCCTTGAACTTTCCAAGAGGCCAGGCCTTGTTCGGAGTAAGCGAGAAACCGACATGGCCGGAACCGGATTTATCCGAGGTGTATGGATACTCCTTGAATAGCTCATCCCCTTGGTACCACTTGGCCAGGAGAGTAGACCCTTTCTCCAAATTCGAAACCTGGACCGACAGGTGAAAGGATTGCGTGGGCGTGTAGGTCTCGGTGGCGGAAACGGCCTTGTAATCTTTGTCCAGGGATGTGGCTACCGTAACATCCCCAATGGCGGGGGAACCACCTCCGCCGATAGAACAGGCGAGTGTTGCCAGTATCAACAAGAATATCGCGATCCAAGCGTACTTCCGGGACATGGGGAACCTCCTTTTTGGCGCAACCGGTACGTCAATTTGGTGGATGCATCTTCCTCGATACAAAGCTTCCAGCACGAAATGGTTTCGGGGCGATATCCCAGACTCCCCACAAGAACAAATTGCTGCGGGCCACGGGGCGTTTTCGGATACCAGTAGTGTACCACAATCTGGGCCGGAAGTCAATACGGGGCGGGATAAATCCCTGCCTCATCCCATGGAAGCCCGATAGGGCTTTTACGCCCTCAGGCGGAGATT
>CAYWAK010000059.1:0-12670 GCA_964455755.1 uncultured Ardenticatenales bacterium
AAACAGGTACCCCCGTCCTTTACCGTTTTTTGGGTTTTGTGGTATAATTTCTTGTATCTTCTCAATTCGTAAGCCCGACCGGCGCAGGTCGGTTTCTCAAGGATTGCTGCAGAGACCTTCGCCTGACGCGAAGGTCTCCGGACCGAACAAAAAGACCAACACAAGGAGGTGTTTCCATGTTAAATCGAGAGGCTTGGGCTCAATTCGAGGAGGAGCGACTGGCTCCATACGCCGTCAAAAGCGGCCAAACCCGTGGACGCCAATACCCAGACGTAGAACACCCCTATCGTTCCCCCTTTCAACGAGACCGGGACCGCATTATTCACACAACAGCCTTCCGCCGGCTGGAATACAAGACGCAGGTTTTCATCAATTATGAAGGCGATTATTACCGGACGCGCTTGACACACACGTTGGAAGCTACCCAAATCGCGCGCACCATTGCCCGGGCGCTCCGTTTCAACGAAGACCTGACGGAAGCTACCACCCTGGTCCACGACCTTGGGCATACCCCCTTCGGTCATGCCGGCGAGGCAACGCTGCACAAGCTGATGAGCCACCACGGGGGCTTCAACCACACAGAACAGACGTTGCGCATTGTCCAGGACCTGGAGTGTCGCTATCCCCGTTTTCGGGGTCTCAATTTGACCTGGGAGGTGCGAGAAGGGATCGTTAAGCACGAGACGGAATACGACGCCGCAGACGCCAGTGGCTTTGAACCAGACCTGCGTCCCTCGCTCGAAGCCCAAGTGGTCAATGTTTCCGATGAGATTGCCTACAACACACATGACTTGGATGACGGGTTGCGTTCCGGCTTGATTGGCCCGGAGGATCTCGAAGAGGAAGGAATCATTCTTTGGAAAGAGGCCACGGCCCAGATACCGGAGCCATTTTCCGAGATGACACGACATCGTATTATCCGCTACTTGATTGACAGGGAAGTCACGGACCTCATCCAGCACACCGAGGAGCAGTTGCAGGGAGCCGGAATCTCGTCCGTTCAAGAGGTGCGCGAATACCCCACCTTGCTGGTAAGGCCCTCGCCGGAAATGCAGGAACGTAACCAGAACCTGAAGGGCTTCCTTTACCGCCGACTATATCGGCACTATCGCGTCGTACGCATGGCGGTCAAAGCAGAACGTTTCCTGACCGAACTTTTCCAGGCGTACCTTGCCGAACCGGAACAATTGCCCACCGAAACACAGAAACGGCTGAACGAAACCGGCCTCCACCGTGTCATCTGCGATTACATCGCCGGTATGACCGACCGGTACGCCTTGCAGGAATACCGCCGCCTCTTCGATCCCTGGCAGCGACCGTAGAACCCGCCGCTTCTGCGCCGCCTTAGCCATCATCCTGCCCGGGGATATGGGCCGGCGTAAATACGTGACCGGCTTTCTCTGCGTCTCTGCGGTGATTTTCGGCGAGCTTTACCGCCGAAGGAATTCCCCCGTCATGTACTAGCTTTTCCACAACGCCCGCAAAGACCGCAACGCCGGCGTGAGCGAACGACTCGCTTCGCGGTTGCCCCGCGCGGTAACCGTCTGGCTCCAACTGATCACCAGGTTGCGGCGGGCGCGTGTCATGGCCACATAAAGCAGGCGCAAAGACTCGGCGATGGTAGCCAGCTTGGCCTCGCGCGTCGGGTCTGGATCGGTGTCCGGCTTTTGCACGTTGAGGAGCGCCTCCAATCGCGCTTTGGCCTCGCTCATGGGGTTGCCTCCCAACTCGGGATAGGTGCCGATGAACTGCGCATCCAGATCTCCGGGAAACCAGAAATCGTCTATGCCTACCAGGTAAACCGTGTCCCACTCCAGCCCCTTGGCGCTGTGCATCGTCGAAACAGTGATGACGCCAGGGCGCGGGGTGAACCCCCGCGAGGACTCTTCCGGCCCCAGGAAACGCGTTCGTCCGCGGGCAATCAGGCCCAACTCCTGGTTCAGTTCTCCCAAACGCCAATCGGGGTTGTTCTCTGCCAGTGCGCGCAGATAGCCGGCCAGTTTTTGCGCAGTTGCCAGGTCGCCGGGGGTGGCGAATATCCCTTGTGACAGGGTCATGACCAGCTCATCTACCGGCAGCGTGCGGGCCAGAAACCCCTGCTTCAACAAGGTCGCCACCGTATGTACGGCCTGCCAATCTGCCGCCGTAACGCCAGGCACCGGAGCAAACGCGTCGCGCCAGTCGGTTCCTTCCGCGGGGAAGATGGCCTGTTCGGGAGCCGGACAGCTCCGCAGCAGAATCGCTACGCGGCCCGGGTCTTCTTCTGTGCCCAAATTTCCATACCCCTCCTCCGCCAGGGACGAATACACCGCAACCCGCGCGGACGCTGCCAGCGGCGAGACCAGCACTGCCAGCAGGGTGTGCAGCAACTGGGCCACATTCCGTGAGCGCACGTTGCCCCGCAACAAATCATCATACACCACATCCTCGTTGATGTCCCGCAGGCAATCAATGATTCTCTGGCCGGTGCGGTTGTCGCGAGTCAAAATGGCCAGGGTCTGTTGGGGATGGCTTGCGGCGCGGCGCATTGCGCGCCGGGCAATCGTGGGCAACTCGGTATCAACGTGGCGATAAATCGGCATGTCCACGCCGCTCTCTTCGTCCGGTGGATTCGGTTGGGGGTCGTCGCCCGGCGTAGGCATGATGTGCAAGGGCAGAAATGCGCGCTCTCGAATCTCCGGCAGAGGATGTTCCTGCACAGCCCAATCCACCAATCGATTGGCCAGGCGGATAATGGGCCGGCCGCTGCGCCCCGACACCGGAAGCGAGCGGTGCTGCACGTCTGGCCGCTGAATGAAGTCGCGGAACTGCCGTGGTTCGGCCGCCGTGAAGGTGCCCATAATGGCCTGGTTGGGGTCACCAACCCGCACCCAGTTTCCGGCGGGACCGGCCAGAAGGGAGAGCAGTTCCTGTTGAAGGGGTACGCTGTCCTGTGCCTCATCCTCCAGGATGTAGGGCCATCGCCGACGCAAGCGGTCACGGTAATCGGGGTGTTCGACCAGCACATCTACGGCCAGGCGGATCAAATCATCGAAGTCGAGCACGCCCAGCGTTTCCATTTGTTGTTGGTAGTGGTGGTACACATCCAGCGCCATCCGCAAGAAGATTTCGCCAAAGTGCGGGCTCCCGGCCGCGGGGGGCAGCAGGTTGTTGATAGCGGCGGGCGTAGCCCGGTGATTCTTGGCCGTCTGAATGATCAGCTTTGCCGTTTCCAGGCTGGAGTAATTCCAGCGGCGCCGCCAGCTCTCCACGGACCAATCGTCCGGGCGGAGCGATTCCCAGGTGTCGCTGTGCTCGTTCAGCCAGATATTGACCCCGTTTTCCAGGATGTGGGTAGCCTGTCGCTCGTCGAGCACGTTGAAGCCGGGGGTCGTGCCGGCCAGACCCGGGTTCTGCTGTACAATCTGGTAGGCCAGGCTGTGCAAAGTGCGCACGTCGTAACCGATTTGCGGCCGGTCAGCCTCGGCCAGAAAGTGCGCGATTTTGGCACGAAAGTTTTCGACGGCCGCGTTTTGGTAGGTGACGACCAACACGTACCCTTCTTCGGGCAACGCTTCGGCAATGAGGCGCGCGGCGAGGACGGCCAACGTTGTCGTCTTGCCACTGCCCGGCACCGCCGACACGGCCATGTACCCGCCGGCATAGTCCACGACGCTTTGTTGATCAGTGCGCAGCGTGATCATCGTGAATCCTCCGGCTGCCGGCCACCGACAAAGCTGCGCGCAGGAGCGGACTGTCTTGCAGGTTTCCGCCGGTCTCCAGGTCGCTGCTGCACAGATAAACGGCATCGCTGCAACGCGCACAAAGCCCGTGGATCAGGCGGTATAGCGTCTCGTTGCGGACGTGAAAATCGAACTGATCGGTCCACGTTGTACCGGCCGGCCAGTTTCGGGCGAGAACGTACGGGTTGGTCAGGGGCTGGTACGGCGGCTCCCACCAACTGATCGAACCGACATCCAGCCAAAACTGGTAGCGCACGCGGTGCCCGCTCAGCAGGTACGTGTAGACCGGAGCAACGAGGGTCACGGCCTCTCCGCCGGCTGTGCCGTACGCTTCGTCCAGCAGATACTGGGCCGCGACCACGCCGTTGTAGATCATCTGCCAGTAGGCGGCTCCGATGTCCGCGTCCTCTTCGCCCAGGTGGGGGGCCACCTCACGAAATCGGCGGGCCGATTCGATGAGACGGGAAACGGAGGGGGCGTAGCTGGCGTCGGCGGCTGCGCCAAAACCGGAACGTTCCAGGATTTCGGCGTAGAATTGCTGAAAGAAAAGGTCGATCGGAATGGTGCTATCGGCGGCGCGGAACGTCTCCAGCCATTCTCGCAGGACCTCGTAACGCGCCAGGGCGTCCGCGCCGATTCTTTCGCGGTCGGCATCCGGCAGATTTTCGGCGGGCTGGAGGTAGCGTTGGTCGGGGGCATACAGTGCGCCGGTCAAGCGCGTCGCACGCACAAAGTCGAGAGCGGCCACGATCACCGTCAGGGCCTCGGCCACATCCGAAGGCGGGCAGGGGGTCGGCCACGCCGGATGGGCCAGCGCCGCCCCGGTCAAGCAGGCTCGGACGACCGGGTCCTCGCGCAGGCTCTCGAAACGCCGGATCACGCGAAAGGGCACGCCGGCGCGCTGGAAGCTCTCGCGGAGCACGAAGCGCAACACGCCGTCGGCATAGGGCGCGACCACAGCGATCTCGCCGGGCGAGACACCCTCGTCTCGCACCAGCCGGCTGATCTCCTGGGCCACGGCTTCGATCATTTCGCTGCGATACCGTTTTTGGATGATGTGCTGATCCAGCGCGGCCTGTGGGTCGCCGGGCAAGGGACCTTTCGGCACCTGGCCCAATCGCTGGCCCAGCGCCATGTCGAGCGCGCGCAGATCGGGATTGGCGCCGGCCGCCTCCGGCAGCGATTCTCTGGCGGTGCAAAGTTCGGCCAGTTGTTTTGCGCCGGGCGGGTCAATGCCCATGAAAACGCGGTAGCCCCCGTCCGTCTCGTAGGTCAGCAGCGTGCTTTCCGCGAATGGTATGAGGCGGCGGATCAAGTCCTGGGCCACGGGGACGCTTTCTTCCAGATGGGCCACGACCAGGTGGCGGTACCGGCCGGTAAAGTATTGCCAGAAGATGGCGTCTTGGACCAGATGGCGATGGAAGACGGCAATGGTCAGAGAAACATCAAGCAGGTTTCGTTCCAGACAACGCCGGCGAAAACGGTCGGCGCAGATTTGCGCTTGAAGGTAGGCTTGCCGGCGTGTCTCCTCGCCGACCCAGGCCGTCTCCAGGCGGTGGCCGATCTCTGTGTGCGGATAGCCGTTGATCGCGGCTTTGTTCAGGTTGTCCAGCAATTGGGAGAGGAGGCGTTGGCGACGGATTGAGAGTCCCTCGAAGTACCCCTGTTCGAGCAAAGGCGTGACAATGCGGCTCATCAAATGCTGGGCTGTCTCGTAGGTGAGAAAGGTTGGCGGCAAGGAAGACTCGGTGAAGCCGGCCGGCCCGGCAATGATCGGCCAAAACCGCGTAATCATGCCCTGGGCCAGGCTGTAGTACGTGTGCAAGGCCGGTATGCGGTGCCGGCCGCGCAAGGCGGCCGAAAGCGTGTCCTGCAACCGGTCGCGGGTGGATCGGTCGGGCACAAGGATCAGCAGGCTGTAGTCGTCCGTACCCGCCTGCAGCAGTTGCAGGATGTGTTCGGCCAGGCGGGCGTGTTTACCGCTGCCTGGCGGGCCTTCGAGAAAGAGGCTCTGCACGCTCTACCGGAAGCTTTCCGCGCCGCGCGGGATCACCTCTACGACCACTTTTTCCGCGCGCATGTACCGGTCTTTGCCCAGGTGGAGTGCCGGCTCCAGCCTGTCTGGGCGCAGCGTGCCGTCGGCAAAAGCGCCCTCGGCAATATGCATGGCCACGATCTCGCCGGCAAAGAGGGTGTGGTCGCCGTAGGTATGGTGATCGCGGAGCACACACTCATAGGAAACGTAGGCGTCAGCCAGGACGGGGGCGTTCGTGCGCAGAGATTGCTCTGTGGCGATGTCGAAGGCGGCGAATTTGTCGATGTCACGCCCTGATGTACCTCCCACCGCGGCAATCAGACGGGCGTGCTCCATGGGCAGGAAGTTTACGCCAAACGCGCCGGCGGCCAGGACGAGGTCATGGGTGTGCCGGGAGGGGGCAATGGAGACGCCGTACATAGGAGGCACAAACGACAAGGCGGTGTTCCAGCCGGCGGCCATGACATTCCGTTCTGAGCCGGTATCCACGGTGACCACCGCCACCAGGCCCGGGTAGTAGCCGAAGAAACCTTTTACTTCGATAATTCGTTGTTTGGTGTTCATACGGGAATTGTCTCCTTTCGATTCAATGCAGTCCCGACCGCAACACTTGCCGGTAGGCGTGAAGTCGCGCTGCGCGCAGGCTCCGCTTGTGTCCGAGAAGCCACTTGAATCCCTCTACCGCGCTCTGCCAAACATAGACGACCAGCAGGAACCAACGCAGCAACTCTCCAGCCACCCGTCCGTGATGTTTGGTGAAATAGCGCACCTTGCTCGATTGGAAACGGATGTGCCGCAACGGCACGACCTGGCGGCTGCTCTGACCCTCGTGGTGGATGACGACCGCTTCGGGAAAATAGACGACCTTCCAGCCCGCGTCCCGAATCCGGCGGCACCAATCGAGCTCTTCAAAGTACATGAAGTACCCTTCGTCCAACCCACCGGCAGTTTCCACCACCTGGCGGCGCACGAGAAGGCTGGCCCCGACCAGCCAATCCACCTCTTGCGTCTCATCTGCCGGGCGATCTTTCACGTAGTAATGGCGCAGCACACGGTTGGCGGGCAGAACTTGCTGCAAGGGCGTGCTCTCCAGCAAAGCGGTGGCGAACGTCGGAAATCGCCGGCGGGAGGGCTGGGGCCGTCCGTCCGGGTAGCGCAATTGCGGGCCCAGCACGCCCACTTGCGGGTGAGAATCCATGTAGCCCACCATGCGCCCCAAGGCATCGTCCACGAGTTCGGTGTCCGGATTGAGCAACAGGCAATAGCGCCCGCGAGCAAGGGCCAGGCCTTGATTGTTGGCCGCTGCGAATCCCGCATTGCCGTCGTTGACCAGGAGCCGGACCTGGGGAAAGTGTGTGCTAACGTATGTGGCCGTATCGTCCTGTGAGGCGTTGTCAACGACGATGACTTCCAGTTGGAGCGGGTCAGATTCGTCGCCAGCGATCAGTGAACCCAGACAGCGTGACAACAAGTCGCGGACGTTCCAACTTACGATGATGACTGAAAGATCGGGAACGGCCATCGCACATCTCCACGCCGCTGTCTATCGTCGCCGGCGGATGCCGTAATCGGCCAGATCGTGCAAGATTTGTCGGTTTTTGTGGTCGGGGAGGGCCTGCAACGCCTGCTGAGCTTCTTGTGCATAGCGCACCGCATCGCTCAGTGACCGTTCCATGGCCGAAGATCGGGAAATTGTGGCCACAATTTCCTGTACTTCTTCTTCGCTCAGTTCTTGGTCGGAGAGGATCCGTTTGCCGAGCTTGCTATCCTGATGGTCTTCAAGGTAATAGATCGTTGGGAGGGTGAAATTGCCTTGTCTCAGGTCGCTGCCCACCGGTTTGCCCAGCGTCGTTTCATCGCCATCGAAATCGAGCACGTCGTCCACGATTTGGAAGGCGATGCCGATCTTTTCGCCGTAGGTGCGTAGCGCTTGCGTGGCCTCCTCCGGGGCTTTGGCCAGAACGCCACCCGATTCGGTGGACGCGGCGAATAACGACGCCGTCTTGGCGTAAATCCGTTGCGTATAATTGCGGCGGGACTGTTGCCAATCGCGGCTGCTAAGCATTTGGCGCAGTTCGCCATCGCAAATGACCATGAGCGTTTTGGCAAAGATGGACATCACGCGCACGTTCTTGGTCTCGGCGGCCCAGTCGGCTGCCTGCGCAAAGAGGTAATCGCCAATGAGCACGACTGTGCCGGGGCTGAGCATGGCGTTGAGCGTGGGGTTGCCCCGTCGCAGCAGGGAGCGATCAATCATGTCGTCGTGGACGAGTGTAGCCGTATGCAGGGTCTCCACGGCCGCGGCCATGGCCGTCATTGCCTGTGGGTCTACGTCCCACATACGAGCGGCCAGGATTACCAGCGCCGGGCGCATCAGTTTTCCGCGCCCGCCAATCAAATAGCTCATGGCTTCGCCGAGCACATCGAATTCAACTTCTGCCGCCTGCCGCATCTTGTCCACAACGGCTTGCAGATCAGACTCAATTGTAGAAAACAGGGGTAGTACCTTCAACATGGTTATCCTTTTCTTCCATGTGGATTCTCTTCTGTGCTCGATGCCACGGTGGGCAGAGCGAACAGGTTTCGAGCGTTGAGCGTTGTTTGCCCGGCAAAGGCGGGCAGGTCCATTTGATGTACCTGGGCGATGGCCTCGGCCACAAGGCGGACGTGGGCCGGCTCGTTGCGCTGACCGCGATAGGGATGCGGTGTGAGAAACGGCGAGTCCGTTTCGACGAGAATGCGGTCTGCCGGAATCTGCGCTACCAAGGCCCGCAGCAAATTCGCATTCTTGTATGTGACCGGGCCATCGAATCCCAGGTAAAATCCGAGATCGAGCACGTCTTGCGCCATGCTCCGGTCGCCGGAAAAGCAGTGTACAACGCCATGCTGTCCAGGTTGTGGCTTCTCCGCAGCCCAAGCCGTCAAAATCTGAACGAGGTCGTCGTGTGCCTCGCGGTCGTGTACGATGACCGGCTTGCCGAGCTCGCTGGCAAGTTCCAGTTGTGCGCGAAAGGCGCGACGCTGGTCGGCGCGCGGGCTGCGATCGCGATAGTAGTCGAGCCCGATCTCCCCGATGGCTACCACTTTCGGATTGGCGGCCATGTCGCGCAGAGCGTCGCGGGCGCTTTCATCCCAATGTCGCGCTGCGTGGGGGTGCACGCCGACAGCCGCGTAGACCGGCGGGTGACTCTCTGCCAGAGAAACGGCCGCCCGGCTGGTTTCCAGTGTAACTCCAATCGTGATCATCTGCGTCACACCAGATTCTCCGGCATGTGCGATCACCGTTTCGCGGTCACGCTCAAATTCCGTCAAATCCAGATGGACGTGTGTATCTATGAGTTGCAAGGGTACAATCCCCATCTGCCTGGTGGCTACCGGATTACTGTCCCAAACCGGCCAGTTCCATGCCGGCATCCAGGATCGGGTCTACCTTGTCTTCGCGCGTTGTTTCCGTGTAGATGCGCATGATCGGCTCGGTGCCGGAGAAGCGGATCAGAAGCCATCCGCCATCTTCCAACATAAACTTGAAACCATCGGTGCGCACAACCTCTCGTACAGCCAGGCCGGCCAGTTTATCGGGTTTGCTGTTTTCCAGTCGCTGCAGTATCTGCTGTCGTTGATCTGCTGGAAATCCGGTGTCACGGCGGTGATAGAAGTGCGGTCCGACGATGGAAAAAAGGTAGTCCAGCAGTTCCGACGGCTTCTTCTCCATGCGCACAACCATGTCGAGCAGGAAGAGGTTGGCGACGATGCCGTCTCGCTCCGGGATGTGGCCACGAAATGCGTAGCCACCGCTCTCCTCGCCCCCGACCATGGCGTCGGTTTCCAGCATCTTCGGCGCCACGTATTTGAAGCCCACGCCGGTCTCGTAAACGGGAACGTTGTACCGTTCGCCCAGCCGTTCCAGCATGGACGTGGTGGAAACGGTCTTGACGATGGGGCCGCGCCAGCCGCGCACTTCCAGCAGGTAGAGGGCGATGAGGGCGTACACCTGCAATTGGTTCAGGAACTGCCCCTTCTCGGTGGCTGCGCCCATGCGATCTGCGTCCCCATCGGTGGCAATGCCGATGTCGGCCCCTTCGGCGACGACTGCACGAAGCAAGGGGTCAATGTTGGGGGGTATCGGCTCGGGGCGGTCCATTTCCGGAAAGATGGGGTTGCGGACGTTGTGAATCTCGACGACCTCGGTTTTGCCGCCCGCCAGGATGCCGGGAAACCAGCCGCTTCCCACTCCCCACATCGCGTCCATCACGACCTTCAGGCCCGCTTGCCGGATCGGTTCGACGTCTACCATGCGAGCGACTTGGGCCAGGAAGGCCTCGGTGGGGTCGAACAGGGTTAGCAGCCCGCGCTGTTTGGCTTCCTCCTGGGACATGCGCCGCACGCCGGAGATGCTGGCCGGGATACGCGATTCGATTTGCTTCAGGTCTTCGGGCGCCACAGCGCCGCCATAATCGGCCCGCACTTTGAAGCCGTTGTCGGTGGGCGGGTTGTGGCTGGCCGTAATATTTACGGCGCCGGCAGCCTTGCGGTCGAGGATGGCGTAGGAGATGACCGGCGTGGGCATGGCCCGCGCACAAAGATGGACGGGGATGCCGTTGCCGGCCAGCACTTCGGCGGCCGCAGCGGCAAAGTGCTCAGAGTCGAAGCGGTAGTCATAGCCCACGACCAGCCCGCGTTCACCCTGGGCGGTGTCGCGCAGGAACTGGGCAAAACCTTGCGCGCAGCGCCGCACGTTGTCGAACGTGTAATCTTCGGCGATAACCGCTCGCCAGCCATCGGTCCCAAATCGAATGTCGGTCATTTTTCTCCCTCAATACGTGCTGTCGCTTGTTGTATGATTACGGGGTGTCTCCGTTTTGCAGACGCTTCTCCCAGATTTTCAGGTCGGCGTCTACCATCATTTGAATCAGTTCCTGGAAGGTAACGTCCGGTTCCCAGCCCAATTGCCGGCGAGCCTTGGTCGCGTCGCCGACCAGTTGGTCTACTTCAGCCGGGCGGAGGAAGCGCTCGTCAACGACGACGTAGTCGCGCCAGTCAAGGTTGACGTGGCCGAAGGCGACTTCGCACAGTTCGCGTACGGAGTGCGTTTCGCCCGTGGCGATCACGTAATCGCTGGGTTTCGGTTGTTGGAGCATCGACCACATGGCACGGACATAATCGCCGGCGTAGCCCCAGTCGCGTTGGGCGTTCAGGTTGCCCAGGCGCAGCTCATGAGCTATGCCCAGCTTGATGCGGGCGACGGTGTCGGTCACTTTGTGGGTTACAAATTCCAGACCACGGCGGGGACTCTCGTGGTTGAAGAGGATGCCCGAGCAGGCGAACAAGTTATAGCTCTCGCGATAATTAACGGTGATCCAGTGGGCATACACTTTGGCCACGCCGTATGGGCTGCGTGGGTAGAAAGGAGTCTGCTCCGTTTGCGGCACTTCCCGTACCTTGCCAAACATTTCGCTGCTGGAAGCCTGGTAGAAGCGGATGTTGGGGTCCACGAGGCGAACGGCGTCGAGTAAGCGAGTGACGCCCAGGGCCGTAAATTCGCCCGTGAGCACAGGTTGTTTCCACGACGTAGGCACAAATGATTGGGCGGCCAGGTTGTACACTTCGTGAGGCCGCCATTCTTGCAGGATGTCCAGCATGGATATCTGGTCCAGCAGGTCTCCCTGGACGATCTCGATTTTGTCTTGTATGTGACGGATGCGGTCAAAGGTTATAGTGCTCGTCCGGCGGACCATGCCAATGACCTGGTAGTCGTTCGCGAGCAAGAACTCGGCCAGGTATGATCCATCTTGGCCGGTAATTCCGGTAATCAACGCTTTTTTCATCGCTTCTATCCTCCTGTAAGGCCTTCTTCGCGAGCCGGAGCTGCCGGCGATGCGGCTACGCGCGCGCGCCAGTCGCCAAGGATGTCCCGCACCGTCTGCTCGAAAGGGATGATCGGCGCCCAGCCTGTGTGCTCGTGCAGCTTGCTTGCGTCGCCATAACTGATGGGCACATCGGCGGGACGGAAGAGGGCCGGGTCTATTTCAACTTTGATTGAACTGGAGCTCATGCCCACTATGATGTCCAGCAATTCTTGCACGGCACGGGGCCGTCCGGTGCAGACGTTGTAGGCTTCCCCCGGCAGTCCCCGGAGCAGGACAAGTTCGTATGCTCGTGCGATGTCGCGTACGTCCGTGAAATCGCGTTGCGCGGCCAGATTTCCCACGTGCATGATCGGCGGACGCAGGCCGGCTTCTATCTCCGCAACCTGGCGGGCGAAATAGGCGGCGACGAACCGGTCGCTTTGGCGGGGGCCAATATGATTGAACGGCCGAACGCGCACAATGTGCAGTTGGTGGCTCAAGTGATATTGCAGCGCTAACATATCCTGGGCTACCTTGCTAACCGCATACGGGTTTGCCGGGCGAAAGGGCGCTGTTTCGGAAATCGGCAGGTCCGCCGTTCGGACAGATCCGTAGACTTCGTTGGAACTGACGACCAGGAGGCGCGGTTTCATATCCAAGGCCACGATGGCTTGCAGCAAGCTGAGTTCTGAGCGAATGTTGGTTTCCAGAGTGGCCCACGGGTCTTGCCAGGAAGTGGGTACAAAGGCTTGCCCGGCCAGGTGGTAGATGTGCGTTGGGCGAGCGTGGGCCAATAACCGGTGCACCGCGTCTGGGTCGCGTAGGTCTGCTTCAATTAAATGGACACGGCTTTCAAAAAGGGCCGCAAAGCCGGCCGATTTGTGTATTACGCCCCAGAGGTTCTCCGCTCCTTGAGTCAGCAATTGTTCAGCCAGGTGGCTGCCGGCAAATCCCCCTATGCCCGTTACGAGTAGGCGCAATGTCCTTCTATCTCCTTGCCAGTTGGAATCCCATGATGACCTATTATACTGTACTTTGGTTATAGCGGCAAGCAGGGTAGTGTATCC
>CAYWAK010000060.1:0-12565 GCA_964455755.1 uncultured Ardenticatenales bacterium
AACTTCTAAACAAAAGGAAAACGCCAGCGTGCACCTTTGTTTTGTATTGAAACTTTCGTAACCTTCATGAGCATGGCTGAACGTTTATCATTGGGGTAGTGTTAGGGAGGTGAGAAGAAGATATGGCGAAGCGCAAAAACACACGAACGGCACGCCAACTTCTACAGAAGGCAGAACAGCAAGGGTACGTAACTTCCGCAGACATCCTGGAGGTCTTTCCCGATGCCGGAGAAGATCTTTCGAAGTTCAAGGACGTCTTTCTTCTCCTGCAAAAGGAAGGCATAGAATATTGTGGGGGCGAGCAGGCTGCTGACCTTCTCATATCTGAAGAAGGAAAGGAAGACGAACCGGGCGCATTAGGACTGGCCGCCATCGACAGTGACAATACGATTAGCCTTTACCTGCGAGAGGTTGGTCAGGTACCGTTGCTGCGCCAGGAAGAAGAGACAGAACTGGCGACCAAAATGGAAGCCGGCTGGAAAGCGGCTGCTCGTCTTACCCAAGACATCGTTGATCAGGAAACACGTTCAGAATTAGAAAAGGACGTGGTTGCCGGCGGAGCGGCACGCGCCAGGCTCATCAAATCGAATTCGCGCTTGGTCATCAGCATTGCCAAAAAGTATATGGGCCAGGGCGTTCCCTTGCTGGACCTCATTCAGGAAGGGAACCTGGGCCTTATGAAGGCCGTGAGCAAGTTTGATCATCGGCGGGGCTACAAGTTCTCCACGTATGCGACGTGGTGGATTCGGCAGGCAATTACGCGCGCCATTGCCGACCAGGGCCGGACGATTCGTGTGCCTGTACATATGAGTGACCGGATCCGGCGGCTCTATCGCACGTCGCAGGACCTGGAGCAAACGTTGGGGCGAGAGCCGACCACACAGGAGCTTGCAGCAGGCATGGATGTGCCTTTGTCAAAGATTCGCTGGATGATGCGCATCGCGCGCCGCCCAATTTCTCTGGAAAAACCGGTGGGTGAGGACGAAGATAGCGAACTGGCAAATTTCATTGAAGACTATGATGCACCCACTCCCACCGATGTCGTAACCCATCATCTCTTGCAAAGTGAGTTGGAGCAAGTACTCTCTACGATCAGTCCTCGTGAGGCCCGTATTCTGCGTATGCGATTTGGATTGCTTGACGGACACACGCATACGCTGGAAGAATTGGGGCAGAAATTCGGTCTGACCCGCGAACGTATTCGCCAGATCGAGGGCGAAGCCCTCCGCCGCCTGCGTCACCCCAGCCGCAGCCGGCGACTGCGAGACTACTTACATTCGTAGGGGTTGCCCGACCCTCCGCCCTGCTCGGGAATGAGTCAAGTTTAGACTCACGGATAGAAGGAAACGTGGATTCTTGGTCTGCGGATGACAATCCGCCGCAAGCGGGCCAAGGATTTTGCTCTCCAAACGCAAAACTTTGGCCAACCGCCGCTGCTGAAAGAGGGGGCTTGCTTTTTTTCTCAAGTAATGGTATTATTGGGGTGTGCATTCTCTTCTGGAGAGGCGCGCCCATGACGATGTCTGTTGATTCTAAGGATTGTCCCAAAAGTGGAGCAAGGCGGGGAAGCCATGTGGTTTCCGTTCTCCACAGGCAACGCATTATCTGCCGTGAAAGGAGGTGAGGCAACGGGGCTAAACTCCTGATTGAGCAGGACATAACCGTTGGTCGTTTGTGTTAGTGACCGATACATGATGACTTAAGGTAGGAGGAGAATTTTCTCATGAAACGTTTTATGTATCTGGTTGCAGCGCTGGCTGTGTTGGGGTTGCTCTTGGCCGCTTGTGGCCCGACCCCCACGCCGCAGACTGTGACCAAAGAAGTTACAAAGGTTGTTCAGCAGGAAGTTACCAAAGTGGTACAGGAAAAAGTGGTTGTAACAGCCACCCCGGTTCCTGGAGAGATGCACAACACGTTGTACGGCATTTTGGGCACCGAGCCACCCTCCCTCGATCCTTCGCTGGCTACCGACACCACGTCTGTGTGGATTGACGAGCAACTCTTCCTGGGCCTGACCGCCTTCGATGAGAACGGCAAAGTCACACCGGAACTCGCGAAATCGTGGGACGTCTCTGACGACGGCACGGTGTACACATTCCACATGCGAGACGACGCGAATTGGTATCACTTGGACCTGGCTACCAACAAGTTCGAAGATGCCGGTCCGGTGACCGCGTTTGACGTAGAATATGGCGTTAAGCGCACGCTCAACCCCAAGACGGCTTCGGACTATGCCTATGTGCTGGGCATCATCAAGGGCGCGAGTGACTTCAACGGCGCGGATCCGGCAGCCGATGGCTTTGCCGACCTTGAAGCGGCTGTGGGCGTCACGGCTGTAGACACCTACACCGTGCAATTCACCATCGCTCACCCGGCCGGCTACTTCCCGGCCATCGCCGGCATGTGGATCACCCGCCCGTTGCCCAAGGACACCATCGAGCAATATGGCGATCGTTGGACGGAGCCAGGACTGATCGTAACCAACGGCGCCTACGCGTTAAAAGAATGGACTCACGGCGCGCACCTGACCATGGTCAAGAATCCCAATTGGTTCGGTTGGGCCAACAGCAATGGCAACATTGAAGTTATCGATATGCCCGTCGTGCAAGAATCTTCCACTACCATGTCCATGTACGAAGCTGGCGAGATTGATTTCCTCGGCGATCCCGGCTGGGGGCCGCCGCTACCAGACATGGATCGCATCAAAGCAGATGCCATGTTGAGCAATGAACTTGTCATCCAGCCTCGGCTTTGCACCTACTACTACGGCTTCATCAACACCAAGCCGCCGTTTGATGACCCGAACGTGCGTAAGGCCTTCTCGCTGGCCATTGACCGCCAGAGCCTGATTGACAACGTGCTCAAGGGCGGACAGCAGCCGGCGCACAGCTTCGCGCCGAAAGGCATCTTTGGCAACCAGGTGGACAACATGGACATCGCCCCGGACCTGCTCGACTACAGCAAGGGATTGTCTGAAGCCCAAAAGCTGTTGGCCGATGCCGGCTACCCCGAGGGTGAGGGCCTTGACGCCGTATTGATGCACAACACATCTGAAGGCCATGCCCAGATCGCCCAGGCTATCCAGGACATGTGGGCCAAAGCCTTCCCCAAAGCCAAAATCAGCGTCGAAAACCAGGAATGGAAGGTCTATCTGAAGACACTCCTGCCGGATGCGCCAGATTCCGAAAAGCCGAACATCTACCGTCTCGGCTGGTGCGCCGACTATCCCGACGAGAACAACTGGGTGAATGAGGTCTTCAACTCCAAGAGCGATAGCAACTACGCTGAGTACAACAACCCAGAATTCGACAAGATCGTGGAACAGGCCGAGAAAGAGCAAGACCCGGCCATGCGGGCTGACCTGTATGCGCAGGCAGAGAAATTGCTCGTGGACACCGACGCTGCCATTACACCAATCTACTATTACACACGCGTCCAAATGACCAAGTCATACCTGCAACGTGTCGTCAACCCCATGGGCGGCGACCCGGTAGATCAGTGGGTATTGGACGCCGCAGCGCAAGCGGCAGGCCGCGATTAGCAAACCGGCACAGTACACCGCTTGATTAGTTGATGTAACCTTGAGCGGCTCTGCAAGGAATTTCAATCCTCCTTGCAGGGCCGCTTAGCCCTCTGTAATACGTAATGCGTAACCGGGGAACCATCGCCAGGAAAGAGAACTTGCCATTATGGCGTAATACGCAATACACAAGACGCATCAAACTAAAGGAGCCTATCTTGTGATCCAATATGTGATCCGGCGCATTTTTTGGTCCATTCCCGTCTTATTTATGCTCGCCCTGAGCGTCTTCTTGCTGATGCGGGCCATTCCGGGGGGGCCGTTTGACTTTGCCGGTGAGAAGCAATTGCCTCAGTCCGTGCGTCAAAATCTCCAGCGCAAGTATCACCTCGATGAGCCAATCGAGATTCAGTTTGTGCGCTATCTCGTCGGTGACTTTGTAGACACCCGTGACATCCGCGATTTTGGCAAAGACGGACTGTTGCGTGGCGACTTGGGACTGTCCCTGCGCCAGCGGGGTCGCAGCGTAAACGACATTCTTGGATCTTCTTTCCCCATTTCGGCCCAGCTTGGCATTCTTTCCATGCTCCTGGCCATTATCATTGGGATTCCCGCCGGAATTCTTGCGGCACTCAAGCAAAACACTTGGATTGACTACAGCAGTACGTTTGTTGCTGTGTTGGGCGTATCCATTCCCAACATGGTCATGGGGCCTCTGCTGATCTGGATATTTGCCCTGAAGTTTCACTGGTTTCCCGTGGCTACCTGGGGTGCGAGGCCACCCTTTTTGCTCGGCTTCCTGCCGACACCGACAGCAAAGTTCTGGATGCACGCCGCTCTCCCCGTCCTTTCGCTGGGCACAGCGCTTTCTGCGTCTATTGCCCGCCTGACGCGCGCCAGCTTGCTGCAGGTCATCCGCGAGGACTACATTCGCACAGCACGCGCCAAAGGGTTGCGCGAAAGCGTTGTCGTCGCCCGCCATGCCCTGAAGAATAGCTTGATCCCTGTCGTGACCGTGCTAGGCCCTCTGTTTGCCGCCGTAGTAACCGGCACTTTCATCATCGAGCAGATTTTTGGCATCCCCGGAATGGGCAAGCACTTTGTGACGAGTATTGGCAATCGCGACTATACCCTGATCCAGGGCGCTACTTTGGTATACGCCGTCCTGCTGGTCATTGCCAATCTCATGGTAGACATCACATACGCCTGGCTTGATCCACGCATTCGCTACGACTAAGTTCCAGTGATCAGTGGACAGTGGCCGGTGATCAGTAGAACGTGCATTGCAGGCGGCGAGGATAAGGCGTCAAAAAGAGCCGCTTGTAGCCGGAAAATCAAAATCGGCAATCCAAAATCGGAAGAGGAGTCACCATGGCCGTTATGGAGCGCGTAGCTCCCGCTGAATTACCACAAAGAAAAGAGCGCAGCCCGTGGGCTGACGCAGCATACCAACTCATGCAAAATCGCCTGGCTGTGATTAGCTTAGGTTTCATCCTCGTGCTCGTCTTGTTAGCGGTTTTTGCGGACGTAATTACCCCCTTCGATTTCGCTACAAATCACCTGAAGGACAACTATGCCCTGCCAGGCACAACGTACTGGTTCGGCGCCGACAATTTGGGACGGGACATCCTCACGCGCACGATTTACGGGACCCGGGTATCTGTCTCAGTCGCCGTCATCGCAGCGACGGTAAGCCTGGGGATTGGCCTGGTCTATGGCATTGTCTCCGGCTACTTCGGGGGCCGTGTAGACGAACTGATGATGCGCTTTGTAGATTTCCTCTACGGCCTGCCCATCATCATCGTCGTTATCTTGATGCAAGTCTTCTTCAAGGCCATGGCCCGTAGCGGAAATGCCACAGGAATCTGGGGGGGGTTGATTGCGCTCAACAAATCTCTGGGGGGTATGCTCTTTATCTTCATTGCCATCGGCGCCCTGAACTGGATCGGCATGGCTCGTATTGCTCGCGGCCAGGTCCTCTCCTACAAGGAAAAAGAATTCATCGAGGCCGCCCGCAGCGTAGGCGCCGGCCCAACACGGATCGTCTTCCGCCACTTGCTGCCAAATGTCATCGGGCCCTGTATCGTCCAAGAAACGTTGCAAATCCCTGGATACATTCTCTTGGAAGCCTTCCTGAGCTTCATCGGACTGGGGGTGGACGCGCCTACACCGAGTTGGGGAATCATGATCCAGGAGGGCTACCAGGCACTTCGCTCGTACTCCCATGTGATCGTGGCGCCGGCGGCAGCGCTGACCCTTACCGTGCTCGCCTTCAACTTCTTGGGTGACGGTCTGCGCGATGCGTTCGATCCCCGCCTGCGCAGCTCGTAATGACCCGGCAATTATAGCTTGTTGCGATGTAGCAGATTTGATTTCTTGTGCCTGGAAGCTTTGGTACATGGCCAGCCCGGCCAAACGGATGACAGGCGTTTTGCAAACATGAACATTTGTGATGGGAAAGGGCACCATCTGCCGGCCCGCTTGTTTCTTTTCATGGCCCTTCTCGTTGCTGCCCTGGCGGCTTGCCAACGCAACCCGTCGCCCACGCCGACTCCCACGACTTCCAGCCGTCCCGTTCCCACCTTCACGCCACAAGTGACCCTTCCGTCGAACCCGCAGTTGCCCGGCGGCCTTCCGACGGCTGTCGCGACCGGTCCGGGCGGCGGGGGCGGCCAGACTTCGCCGCCTACGATCACCCTGCCCCAAAAAAGCGAACTGGTTGTTTGCCTCGGCAGCGAACCGGCTGACCTTTTCCTGTGGGGCAGCAACAACACGCCGGCCAAACTTGCCCTTCTCCACGCGCTGTACGGCCCGGGAGCCGTGACCGGCGGGACGGCTTTTCTTCGCAATTTCGCGTACCAACCGGCCATCCTGGCCAAGCTGCCCAGTCTGCGTGATGGCGACGCCCGCTTGACCAACGTGCCCGTGCAGCGTGGCGACCCTGTCGTGGACCCTGAAACCGGCGCTCTGCAACTCTATCAAGGCGATTCTACCACCCTGCCCCAACTCACGGCCTCGTTCCGCCTGCGCCAGGACCTCTACTGGTCCGATGGCACGCCCGTCCTGGCCGGAGATTCGCTGTTTGCCTACCGCGTCGCGCGCACACCGGGATCCGGCTACCCCTTCCGAGACCTGCTAGACCGCACGGCCCGCTACGCCGCCGTGGACGATTACACCATAGAATGGACCGGCTTGCCCGGCTACCTGCCGGCAACGTACTTCCTAAACTTTTTTGCGCCCCTGCCCGAACACGTCCTGAAAAATCTTTCCCCATCCGACATCGCCGCGAGTGACTTTGCCCGCCGGCCGCTCGGCTACGGCCCATTTTCGTTTGAGGAATGGTTGCCCGGTCACCACATCACCCTGCGCCGCAATCCCTTCTACTGGAAAGCCCAACAGGGCTTGCCTGCGCTTCGTCGCTTGATCTTCCGGTTCCCGATAACCCCAGAACAAGCGCTGCCCAGCCTGCTCAACGGCACGTGCGACATTGTTACCGGCGACGCACTGGCCCCTGATCAGATTCCGGCCATCCTGGATGCACAAAAGCAAGGCACGTTGCAGGCCGCCTTTGCGCCCGATACCACCTGGGAGCAGATCACCTTCAATCTGCAGCCGGCCGATGGGCGACCCGCCTTTGGAGCGCATCCGGCGCTGCGTCAGGCTATGGCCTACGGCTTCGACCGTTCGTCGCTGGTGAAGCGCATCTGGCACGGCCAGGGCCAGGTGATGAACAGCCTGGTCTTGCCAAACCACCCGGCCTATCCGAAAAGCGGGCTGGCCGAATACCCCTACGACCCGCAAAAGGCGCGCGCCCTGCTGGAGAACGCCGGCTGGCGCGACGAAGATGGCGACGGCATACGCGAAGCGCACGACATCCGCGTGGTCATACGCGAGTCGGCCGTAGCAACCCGCACAGTGCCCATCACCGATGGCCTGCCTCTTTCCGTGACCCTGCTTACCACGACCGGTGATCCCCTGCGTTCGCAGGTCGCCGAGGCGTTTGTCGCGGATATGAAAGCGATTGGCATAGGAATCACGGTCACGTTTCTCGATCCGGCCGAACTATTCGCCGATGGCCCAGACGGGCCCATCTTCAGCCGCCGCTTCGACCTGGCCGAGTTTGCCTGGTCGCCGCCGCCGAGCCTGACACCTGCGGGAGACACCTTCCTCTGCGAAGCAATCCCCACATCGCTGAACGGCTGGACGGGGCGCAATGCGGCCGGTTTCTGCGATCCCGCTTACGATTCTTCCGTTCAGGCCGCGCACCAGGCCATGGCGGACGCCGAGCAGAAGAACAGTTGGCAACAATCGCAGATAATTCTGTCAAACGGTCTTCCGGCCATCCCCATCTTCCCGTATCTGAAAATGGCGATTGCCCGCCCCGGAATTAGGGGCTTGCAACTTGACCCCAGCGAACCGAGTGAGTTATACAACATTGACGAAATCCATCCCTGAATCGCAGCCTTCGTCTGAAAAGCCGGTGCGCGCGCGCTGGCCATTTTGCCTGGCCGTCGCCTCCACCCTGCTCGTTCTGCTCGCCGCCGGATGCGGCACGCGCACGCCGACGGCCACACCCACGGTTCCGCCCACCGTCACCGCTTCCCTCCCGCCGACCGCCTCACCAACGGCAACAGCAACCCCGACCGGCCCGCTCGTCATCATGGGCGACGAACGATTCACGAAAATCGAGCCTTTCCGGCCGGGGACGACCATTGAACGCACCATCGCAGGCACGCTGTACGACACGTTGCTATCTGTTGACGCCAAGGACGGCCGGCTCAGGCCGGGGATTGCCGGCGACTGGACCGTGTCGAACGATGACCGCACGATCACGTTCAGCCTTTCGCCGGCCCTCCGTTGGAGCGACGGGGAGGCACTTACTGCCGCCGACGTTGTGTTCAGCATCGAGCAGGCTTTGGCCGCGAACGACGGGGAAAACATCGGCCCCTATCTCCATCTGGTGTCGGACGTATCTGCCCGCGATGCGCAGCACGTGCAAGTGCGGCTCGAACGAGCTTTCTGCCCGGCGCTGTACGACCTGGCCGCGGTGCCCGTCGTACCGCAACATGCAGAAGCCGGCTCGCGTCCGGGGGAAGTGACAGAGGGCGCATACCTCCGCGCAGACCAGGGGCAAGCCCTGTTCGCCCGCAACCCCGAACATTTGCCCGCGCCGGCCCGCTTCGAATCCTGGGCCTATCGCGCCATGACGGAAACCACAACGCTCATCAGCGCTGTCAATGAGGGGCCCGCCGCCGTAGGCCTCTTGCCGGCCGGCGCGGCGCTGTCCGACCTGCCGGAGGCACGCTGGATAATCACGCCTACGCGCCGGCTCACCTCGTTGGCCTACCGGCTGGACCACCCCATCCTGCGCGACCGGCGCGTGCGGCAGGCGCTGGCCCAGGCGATTGACCGGGACGCCCTGGTGCGCGCCGTTTTCGGCGTGAGCCAACCGCTGCCGAACACGCATCTGCCGCCGGGGCATTGGGCCGCCCAAAAAGCCCCTCCCCCGCCGGTCTACGACCAGGCCCAGGCCGCTCAATTCCTGGACCAGGCCGGCTGGACCGATCATGACGGCGATGGCATCCGCGACCGTGGGGGCCAGCCCCTTCGATTGCACCTGATGGCTCCGCTCGGAAGCCGGCGTGCAGAGGATGTCCCTCTCTACTTGCGCCGGCAGTTGCGCGCCATTGGTGTGGACCTGCAGCCGCAGTTCACCGAGCCGCTGATTTTCCAGGACAACCTGGACCACAACCAATACGACATTGCCCTCGTCACCTGGGACGTCGGGCTGGACCCCGACCAATATGATTTGTGGCACAGCAGAGAGAAAACCGGAGAAATGATCTACAATTTCACCGGCTACCACAACCCGAACGTAGATCGCTGGCTGGAGGAGGCGCGCACTGTTCCTGCATGCGATTTCTCCGCGCGCAGCGACCTATACGGGAAAGTATGGGAGGCGCTGCGCCGGGATCAGCCATACACGGTTCTGTTCGCGTGGCCCCAAGTTCTGCTCGTGCGGCCCGGGCTGGCCGGCCCGGCCCCCAGCCCGTTTGTCGGTCCGCTCTGGAACCTGGCGACGTGGCACTGGTCGGACGGAACGCCCTGAAAGCCGCCGAATAAATTCCCCGGTTGGCGGCGCAATCGGCTGCTGCTACGGGGCCGGTCCGTGGCGCACGAGCTGCCGTGAGCCGTCCTTCCCCGATATGAACAGATTGTCACACCGGCGTGCGCCGCTCATTCACCCGAATTTCATTTTGACGCCATATAATGGTATAATGGGGAAAACCTGCAGAACCGGTTTGAGGATATAGGCCATGCAAGCATTTGTAACCGGGGCGACGGGGTTTGTTGGTGCCGCCGTAGTCCGTGAGCTGCTGTCGCACGGTGTCGCGGTCCGCGCGCTGGTGCGGCCCGGTAGCCCGCGCCAGAACGTGGAAGGGCTCGACATCGAGATCGTCGAAGGCGACCTTCGGGAAGCTGGCGCGCTGCCCGATTTGATCGCCGGCTGCGAGCTTCTGTTTCACGTAGCGGCCTATTACGCAACGCGGGAAGAAGATGCCCGCGCGATGTACGAAATCAATATAGGCGGGACAAAGAATCTTTTCACGGCCGCCTGCCATGCCGGTGTACGAAAGGCGGTATATACCAGCACCATCGGCACCATCGGGCAAGCCTTGGATGGCTCTTTGCCAAACGAAGATACGGAGTTCAATCTATGGGAAACTTGCAGCCACTATGTCAAGTCAAAGTACCTGGCCGAGATGGTCGCTCTGCTTATGGAGCGGCGAGGGCTGCAAGTTGTCGTGGTAAATCCGGCCGCGCCCCTTGGGCAGCGCGACATCAAACCGACAAGTACGGGGCAGCGCGTGATTGCCTGTCTGGAAGGGCGTGTTCCCTCTTTCGTTCCCGGCGGGATCAATTTTGTGGCTGTGCAAGATGTAGCGCGGGGGCATTGGTTGGCGGCGGAGCGGGGCCGGCCGGGCCGGCGGTATCTCTTGGGCAATAAAGAAGGAAACTTGACAGCAGAGGACTTCATGGAACTTATGGAAAAGGTGTCAGGTGTGCGCGTGGCGCGACCGCGACGGCGTAACCCGTTGCACCGCGCCCGGCAGTGGCTCCGGCCGGCTCCCCACCCGCAAGGGGCACGGCCGGCTGCGCTGGTCTGTGATCCGTCGCGGGCCATTCGCGAGCTGGGCCTGCCGCAAACACCGCTAGAAGCTGCCTTGCGCGAAGAGATCGCCTGGTTTCGCGCACACGGCTATGTTGGCAGCTCGCTCCGTGAGCCGGAAGGAGTGGCGGCCTCTTGAAGTGGCGCGTGAAGCGGGCCTTGATGGTCGCGCTGATGACGCAGGCGGGGTTATCGCTGTGGGGCCGGTTTTGTATGTGGCTGGCCAGTTTCCTGCGCGGCCCGTACAAGGACAAGAAGCTGTTGGCCCACCTGACCAACCGGCCGTACATCTCGCCACGCGCGCAAGTTTGGGTGAAGCGCCTGGAGATCGGCGAACAGGCCTTTGTGGATGACTACGTGACGCTCTTTGCGCATCAGGACGGTGGGCGGATTGCCATCGGCAGCGGCTCATCGCTCTACCGGGGCACGATCGTGGAGGTCGGCCAGCAGGGGAGCGTCATCATCGGCCCGAATACACACATTCAGGGCGGGTGTCACCTGAAGGGATTCCTGGGGGACACGCGCATCGGGGCGAACGTACAGATCGCGCCGCACTGCGCTTTCAGCCCGTACCAGCACAACATGAGCGATCTGTCGCGGCCCATCCAGGACCAGGGGATTTCCAGCAAAGGGTCCATTGTTGTCGAAGATGATGCCTGGCTGGGACTGGGCGTGAAGGTGATGGACGGGGTGACGATTGGACGAGGGGCCGTGATCGGTGCTGGCGCGGTGGTTACGAAGGACATTCCGTCGTACGCCATTGCCGTGGGCATTCCGGCGCGCGTGATTCGCTATCGCGGCCAACCGGAGGCAGACGGAGGCGACGAAAAAAGCAGGTGAGCGACGCGCCTTTGATCTCGGTGATCATTCCCGTGCACAACGGCAGCCGCACTCTCCGCGATTGCCTGTCCGCCGTCCGTGCTTCCGACTACGCCAACTACGAAATCGTCATCGTGGACGACCGGTCTACGGACGATTCGCGCCAGATTGCCGAATCGTTCGGCTGCCGCGTGGTAGCGATGGAGCAAAACATCGGCGCAGCGCGCTCCAAGAACCAGGGGGCGGCCGTTGCGCGGGGTGACATCCTTTTCTTCACCGACGCCGACGTATGTATCCAGCCGGATACTCTCTCGCGCGTCGCGCACGATCTGGCCGATGGGCGACGTACGGGAGTGGTCGGTTTGCTGGGCACAAAATTGCCGTACGACAATTTTAGCAGCCAATTCAAGAATCTGTGGATGCATTATACCTACCGCCGGCAGCCTGACTACGTGGGCCTGTTTTACACCAGTGCCGCAGCGATCCGCGCCGCGGTCTTTCGGGAGATGGGCGGCTTCGACGAAAATTACGCCGGTGCCAGCATCACGGAGGACATCGAATTAGGCCAACGCCTGCTCACCGCCGGCCACAAGATCTACGCGGACAAGGCGCTCACCGTCGAGCACCTCAAGCATTACACGCTGGGCGAACTTTTGCGGACGGACTTTTACCGCGCGGCCGGCCTGACCAGAACCTGGGTGCGCAAGAAGCTGCAAGGCCCGCAGGAAGAAAAGTACTATGCCTCGGTGCCCTGGTTCTTCGTTTTGGGTGTGCCCCTGGCCGGGATCGCCCCCTTGGCTGCGCTGGCCGCGCTGCCGGCGCGCATGCGCTGGTTGTGGGGCGTGGCCGGCGGATCCCTGGCCGCCCTCCTGGCCCTGAACGCGCCCTTCCTGCGGTTTCTGGGGCAGGAACGCGGCCCGCTCTTCTTTTTGCAGAGCTGCGTGGGTGTTGTGCTGGACATGTGGGCTTCCGGGCTGGGAATCTTGTGGGCGTTCGTAACCTTTGGCCGGGGTGAACAGTATTAGAGAGACAGCATGGGCGATTGCCCACCACGA
>CAYWAK010000061.1:0-12531 GCA_964455755.1 uncultured Ardenticatenales bacterium
GGAGGGCATAAAATGCCGAAGATTACGATTGAATACTGTGCTGTCTGAAACTATCGTCCACGAGCCGTCAGTATGGCGGAAAATATCTTGGCCGACTTTGAGCAGGAAATATCATCGCTCACGCTTATCCCCTCCCGGGGAGGGGTTTTCGAGATTATGCTGAAAGACACGTTGGTCTATTCCAAGAAAGAGACCGGAAGGCATCCGGCCTATCCGGAAGTAGGTACAGCACTTCGTTCGCTGCTTTAGAAGTTCAACTGCTCCGAGCAGTTGAACTTCTAAAACGGGATGGGGGGATATGGCACAACCCAACTCAAATGCGCATTCACCCCGACAACTGGAAACAGCCGCAGGGCGAATGTCCTACGTAGTTTTCGACGTTGGCGAGATGCGGCTGGCACTGGAAATTGAGCATGTGTTGAGCGCAGAACCGATGCTGCCGATCACACCGGTGCCGGATATGCCGCTGCATCTGGCCGGGGTCGTGAACTTGCGCGGCAATGTCACTGCGGTCGTGGACCTGGCCCAAATCAATGGGCAGCCGGCGAGCGGCTCACGCGAATCGGATTGCATCCTCATGGTCTCGGTTGGTGGGTACGCTTGTGGATTGCTGGCTTCATCTATCGGTGAAGTACACGAAATCGCCGGTGCAGCGATAGTTCCCCCGTTGGCGGCCACGGCAGGGCCACGGCTGTTCCGTGGGTTCATTGATGTGGACAGCCGACTCGTCGGCATTTTGGATACCGACCGGCTTTTCACTATTCTTACAGGCGACACAGATGGCCAAGAAAAGTAATTTTTTGCATGAAGGCACAGCCTGTCCGGTGGAGTGCGGGCCAGGCCGGTGCCGCGGAATAAACAGGCCATGACAAATCTCGCGGATGGGTTTGACGTTTCCGCCTTTATGGGCGAATTCGTCCAGGAAATTGAAGAGCGAATTCAAGCGATTATTGCCGGCCTGCTAGAGTTGGAGAGAAACCCGGATAACATCGAGAGCTTGCACGATGTTTTTCGCGCTGCCCACAGCATAAAGGGAGCAGCGAAAATCATGGGGCTGGAAACCATAGCGCGCTTGGCCCATAGTATGGAGGATGTTTTCGAAGCACTGGAAAGAGACAACCAATCCATAACGCCGGCGCTCAACGACCTGCTGCTCCGTAGCATAGATGCTATTGAGATGTACACGCGTGCTGCCGAAAAGAAAGAGACCGTTTCGCTGGATGTGGATGAGTTGTGCGATGCGCTGGTCGCCGCGGCAGAGGGGAGAGCAATCGAAACGCCGGCCGAGCCCGCAGAAACACCGGTTCCGGACACACAGGCTGCAGCCCGCTCCACAACCACGGAAACGCTCCGCGTCAGCGTAGAGCAAATTGATCGCCTCGTCTCGATCAGTTCTGAGCTGACCATGACGAAGCTCCGGTCCCTTAGATACCTTCGGGAACTGGGCGATCTTGCCGCCCGGTTGCGCAAGCTCGGTCGCGAGACCATGGGGCACAATGGCAAAAGCCGCGCCACAGAAAAACGAGATTCAGAGCGCAGCGCACGGACAGCGAATCAACTGCTTGATCTCTACCGGTATGTCAGCGAGTTGGAGCTTACCTACGAGCAATACCTGGATGCAACCGATGACTTGACAGACCAGTTGGAGGAACAAGTCTTCTACATGCGTCTATTGCCGGTTTCTATGGTCTTTTCGGTCTTGGCCCGGGCAGCTCGGGATCTGGCGCGCCAGCACGGCAAAGATGTCCGCCTGACCACCGAGGGAGGCGATACCGCTCTCGATAGAGAAATCATTGAAGGATTGGCCTCCCCCTTAATCCACCTGTTGCGCAACGCCGTAGACCATGGCATCGAACTGGCAGATGAACGAATAGCCCAGGGGAAGTCACCTTCCGGCCACATCCACATTTCCGCAAGACTGGGGGGCGACCGCGTGCAAATCATGGTCGAGGATGACGGTCGAGGAATCGATCCGTCGCGCATCAAATCGCGGGCCGTGGAAAAGGGCATCATCTCTGCTGCCAAAGCGGAACAGATGGACGACGACCAGGCCATAGACCTCATTTTTCACGATGGGTTTAGCACCAGCGAGGCACTCACCGACACATCTGGCCGTGGCGTGGGGATGAGCGCAGCCCGGCAACAGGTGGAGGCGTTGCGGGGCACGTTGTTGGTCTCCAGTGACCCGGGGAAGGGTACCCGGTTTACACTTACATTCCCGTTATCGCTTTCCACAGTCCACGCGCTGTTTGTGGAATGCGCAGGCTGCCAGTGGGCGCTGCCCACGCTATCTGTGGTTTCCACCGCTGTGGTGGGCGCCGAAGCCGTCCAACGAATTGACGGTCGTCTCGCTCTGCGCTACCAGGGCAAAGTGGTTCCCTTGGTCCCCCTCCATGAGCTTTTGCAAAACAAAGCCGTCTGGACGCCAAATGGGAATGCAATTCCGGTCGTCATTCTGAGACATACCGGCTTGTCTGCCCTTGCTGTAGACCGCTTGCTGGACGAACAGGAAGTAATATCCAAGTCTTTGGGACCTTTCTTGGCCAACGTACCGAAGGCTGCCGGTGCAACCATAATGGGCGATGGGCGTGTCGTACTCATCTTGGATACAGCGCATTTAGCGAAACTCATTCAGACCTGGCAGCCACAAGCATCGTGAAAGCCTGGAGGTTCTTGGCGCATGAGCCAGCAAAAAGGTGGTAGTGAAATGTCGGTGGATCGGGAGAAGGGGCACATCTTGATCGCTGATGACAGTCGTCTGGTTTTGCGAATGACCGCGACAATTCTTGAGGGTGCGGGATATAGAACAAGCACCGTTCTGGATGGCTTCCAGGCGATTCAGGCTGTCTATGAACAAGCCCCTGATCTCATCATACTCGACATCATGATGCCCCAGATCAATGGCTATCAAGTCTGCCGCCTGTTAAAAAGCGACCCAGAAACGGCAGACATTCCTGTGATCATGCTTACGTCCAAATCGCAGCGTACCGACCGCTACTGGGGGTTGAGCACCGGCGCCGATGGATACCTTACCAAGGGAGGCGATACGAATGAATTGCTCGCCCTTGTGCAAAAACTGCTCGCGCAGCCTCGTAAGGCCCGTTCGATTCAGCCAGAAGGGGCCGCGTCTCAATCATCTACCCCCCTTAGTATATTGGAACGTGTGAACAACCTGCTTGACCGGCGACTCTACGAAGTCACCGTCATGAATGAGATCACGCAACTGGCCTCTCCCATGATAAGCTACCACGACACTGTGCGCGCCGCCGTGAGAAAGATTGCCCAGATGTTTGAGATTGATGCTGTTGCTCTGGTGTATACCATAGAACAGGACACCACACTGCACATTGTTCCGATCCGGCCGGTAAGTCCAACCTTTATCACCAAGCTGGAAGAAAAGGCCCTGCAAGAAGCGTCGCTTCCTTTTGACGCGCAGGACAAGCGGATTCAGCGATATGTGGCACCTTTTCAGCAAGAAGACGGCAATCCCATGCGCGACGAATTGGAAACGGTGTACCCCATACCCATCTTAAGGGGAGGCGAAGTGAAAGGTGTATTCGTCATCGCCGGTGACCATAGGTTGCTCATTGGCCCCGAAGACGAACACACCGTGCAACAATTGGTCTCTCAAGCTGCCGTGGTCATAGAAAATGCTTGGTTGTATGACAAGGTCCGGCAGATGGCCATTACCGACGGGCTGACCGGCATATACAATCGCAGCCATTTCCTCCACCTCCTTGGTCAAGAGGTGTTGCGAAGTAGGCGCTACGAGCGGACCTTCGGGCTGATGATGCTGGATATTGACCATTTCAAACGAGTGAACGATACCTTCGGTCACCAGGCTGGCGATCAAGTTCTCCAGAAAATTGTGTCCGAGTGTATGAAAGAATTGCGCGAACCAGATGAAATGGGCCGTTACGGTGGCGAGGAGTTTGTGTTTCTTCTGCCCGAGGCCGGATTGGCTCAAACCTCGCTGGTTGCGGAGCGGGTGCGTGCTCGCATCGCCGATACGGTTGTGCATGCGACGGCCGGCGACGCGCGCGTCACCGTGAGCATAGGCGTGACGGCCTGGCCGGAGTGCGGCACAGACGACAGCGACGCGATCATCGCCAAAGCCGATTCTGCCCTTTACCGGGCCAAGAACAGTGGACGCAATTGCGTGATAGCCGAATATTAGGACACATCGGTACGAATTCTTTGGCAGTAAAGCTCGTTGAAATTTACCGTGGAGACGCCGAGCCTGCAGAGAAAACAGTACATCACCCGGCAATCTCTGCGGCGAGAAAAAAGACCAACGTATTTACGCCGTGCTGTGCGAGAAGCATTGGAATCGTGCGAAATCTGATCACTGACTATAGGAGCAACAGAACATGAAGCATCGTGAGAGAGGTTCTCGAGAAATCGTGAGCGTGCAAGCGGAACTGAGCCAATTGGTTGAACAGATAACGATGGGAAGCCGTTGGGTTTCAAACATGCACTACTCATACCAACGTGCCTGGAAACCCCCGACAGACGTTTTCGAGTCTGAAGAAGCCATCGTAGTTGTCGTTGAAATTGCCGGTATGCAAGAACAAAATTTTTCCATCACTTTTGAGGACGATGTACTCACGATCAATGGCACAAGGAACGCACCAGAACAAATCACGAATCGTATCTATCAGCAAATGGAAATCTGTTATGGCGACTTTATTAGTCGGGTACACATTCCCTGGGCCGTCGACTCCGAGAACATCCAGGCCCTATATGCCGGCGGATTCTTGACGATTACCTTGCCGAGGGAAAATCGCTCGACAAAACATACGCCGGCTACTACAGTCGTTCAATAAGGCAAAGGGAGAATACCATTATGGCCCAAGACAATCCATCATTCTTAACACAACCAGATTCTGAAGGAATGACCATTCCACATGAACTACCCATCCTTCCACTGCGAAACACCGTCGTTTTTCCGTTAACCGTGTTGCCACTCAGCGCAGAACAGGCCCGATCAATCCGGCTGGTAGATGATGCTGTCATTGGCGACCGGATCATCGGCCTGGTGGCTATGAAAGACCCTGCTGTGGAACAGCCCGGCCCCAATGATGTGTATCAAATTGGCACGGCTGCGTTGATTCATCGCTTGCTCAAGACCCCTGATGGTTCCGTGCGCCTGATCATTCAAGGCATGGAACGGTTTGAGATCGACGAATGGGTCTCCGAAACACCCTACCTTCGGGCATCACTGCACCTGCGTCCAGATATCGTTGAAGAAAGCGTAGAGGTCGAAGCGCTGGTCCGGAACCTGACCGACCTGTTCCGGAGACTCATCGCGCTGGTGCCCCACCTGCCCGACGAACTGATGATGGCGGCCATGAACGCCGATGACCCGCGCCATCTGGCCTACCTTATCGCTACCAGTATCCGCATGGACATCCCCGATGCGCAGGAAATCCTGGAGGCGGACTATGTCGGCGTCAAGTTGCGCAAGCTTACGACCATTTTGAACAAAGAGCTCGAAGTGCTGGAACTGGGTCGCAAGATTCAGACGGAAGCGCAGTCCGAAATGGAAAAGATGCAGCGGGAATACTTCCTGCGCGAACAACTCAAAGCGATCCAGAAGGAATTGGGGGAAGGCGATGAGGGCACGCAGGTCACGCAAGAATACCGCGAGAAAATCGAAGCCGCCGGTATGACAGCGGAAGCAAAGAAGGAAGCGTTACGTGAGTTGGGACGCATGGAGAAGATGCCTCCTCAGGCAGCGGAATACTCTGTAATCAAGACCTACCTGGACTGGCTCACGGACCTGCCCTGGCAGGTCAACACGGATGATAACCTGGACATTCCCCACGCGCAAAAGGTGCTCGACGAAGACCACTACGATTTGGAAGAAATCAAAGAACGAATCATCGAATACTTGGCCGTCCGGAAGCTACGCCTTGAACGGGCGGAAGAACCGGCGGAAGAGATCGCGCCGGGCAATGGGCAGGAAATTGTCGGAGACTCGGCTGTCGCCCCGGACGCGGGGGAGGAGGAACCACAGGAAGACCTCCCCCTGGCGTTGCAAGACCCCATCGCCGAAGGAGCGATCTTGTGTTTCGTGGGGCCGCCAGGCACAGGCAAAACCTCGCTGGGCCGTTCGATTGCGCGGGCCATGGGCCGCAAGTTTACGCGCATGTCGCTGGGCGGTATGCGGGACGAAGCGGAAATTCGCGGCCACCGCCGCACCTACATCGGTGCGATGCCAGGCCGTATCGTCCAGGCAATCAAGCGGGCCGGTACACGCAATCCAGTCTTCATGCTCGACGAAGTGGACAAAATCGGCGCCGATTGGCGGGGCGACCCCTCTTCCGCCCTGCTCGAAGTCCTCGATCCACAGCAGAACAACGCTTTCCGCGACCATTATCTGGACGTGGACTTTGACCTTTCTCAGGTCATGTTCATCACCACCGCCAATTTGCTCAGCCCTATTCCGGCCCCCTTGCGCGACCGTATGGAGATTCTGGAACTGGACGGCTATACCGAGGGCGAGAAGGTGAAGATCGCCGAGGGATATTTGATTCCCCGGCAAATGCGCGCCACAACCCTGCGGGAGGACGAAATCCGCTTTACGCCGGAAGCGCTGCGCAAGATCATCCAGGATTTCACGCGCGAAGCCGGCGTCCGCAATCTGGAACGGGAGATCGGCAGCGTCTGCCGCAAGGTCGCCACGAAGATCGCGGCCGGCACGATGACCGAACCCGTGGTAGTAGATGCCGATGCCGTAACGAATTATCTGGGCAAACCGAAGTTCTACCTGGAGGTGCCTGAACGGACCTCCCGGCCGGGGGTGGCCACCGGCTTGGCCGTCACCGCTGTTGGCGGCGACATCCTCTTTGTTGAGGCAACGAAGATGCCGGGCAAGGGGGGATTGACCCTGACAGGCCAATTGGGTGACGTGATGCGCGAGTCCGCGAAAATTGCCCAAAGCTATGTGCGGGCCAGCGCCAGCCGCCAAAACATCCCGGACGAGGTTTTCGAGAATACCGACATTCATTTGCACGTGCCGGCCGGTGCGATTCCAAAGGACGGCCCGTCTGCCGGTGTGACCATGGTGACGGCGCTCACCTCGCTGCTCACCCGCCGGCCTGTGCGCTCCGACGTGGGCATGACCGGCGAGATCACCCTCCGTGGCCAGGTGTTGCCGGTTGGCGGTATCAAGCAAAAGATGCTGGCGGCCCATCGCGCAGAACTGACCACCGTCATCTTGCCCAAACGCAACGAAAAGGACCTGGACGACCTGCCCGAAGAAGTGCGCAATGACATGCACTTCGAATTGGTCGAACGCATCGAGCAAGCCCTGGACATTGCCCTGGCCAAGGAGCCGATTCCACCGGCGGAGGCCCCGGAAGCGGAAGCAGAGGCCCCGGAAGCGGAGGACCAGGCATAAGTTTCGGGTTTCGAGTTCGAAGGAGAGGCAACGTGGCTGCCGTCGCACGGCATGAAGACATTCAAGGCTGGCGGAAGGCGCGCGAAACCATCTCCCGCCACAACCTTCTGCCCCCCGGCACGACAGTCGTGGCCGGCGTATCGGGCGGTCCGGATTCGTTGTGCCTGCTGCACGTGTTGAAGCGTTTGCAGGCTGATGGCGGCTTTGATTTGCACGTCGCCCACCTGAACCACGAACTGCGCGGCGAGGAAGCCGGCGCCGACGCCGAGTTTGTCGCTGCGCTGGCCGATGCGTGGGGGCTGCCGGTCACCGTCGAGGGGCGCGACGTGGCGGCGCACGCCCGCGCCCGCAAGATCGCCATCGAGGAGGCAGCCCGCGAGGTGCGCTACGCTTTCCTGGCCGACATAGCCGCCCGCACCGGCGCAGACCGCGTGGCCGTCGGGCACCACGCCGATGACCAGGTGGAAACGGTACTCATGCACGCCTTGCGCGGGGCCGGTCTGGCCGGTTTGCGCGGTATGTTGCCCGATAGCCCGTACCCTGTGCGCGGCACCGGCCTGCGCCTTGTCCGTCCGTTGCTGGAAGTGACCCGCGCGGAGATCGAAGCGTACTGCGCAGCTCACGACCTGCGGCCCCGCTTCGACTGCTCCAACCTGGATACGACCATCTTCCGCAACCGGCTGCGGCACGAAGTGATCCCCTACCTGGAGACGATCAACCCGAACATCCGCCAGGTGCTGCGGCACACAGCCGCCGGGCTGGCCGACGACTACGCCTTCCTGCGGCAGATGGTGAACGAGGCGTGGGAAACCGTGACCCGGCAGGAGGAAAAGGCGATTTTCTTCGAGCGGGAGGGCTGGCACGCGCTGCACCCGTCGCTCCAGCGCGGACTGATCCGCGAGGCCGTGCGCCGCTTGCGGCCCGACCTCAAGGACCTCAACTGGGTACACGTCGAGCCGGCCCGCCGGCTGGCCATGGAAAAATCGCCGGGCAAACAGGCCACGCTGCCGGCCGGACTCGCCCTCTTTCACGAGCGGGAAGCCCTGATCATCGCCGAACGCTTGCCGCTGCCCGACGAGCCGTTGCTGCAGCCCGGCCAGGATGTACCGGTTGCGGTGCCGGCCAGGATGGCCCTGCCGGGCGGAAGGTGGCGCTTGCAGGCTGAGATCGTCGCCCTCGACACCCTGCAAGCCCATCCGCGCACAAACGTCAACCGCTGGCAGGCGTTTCTGGACGCAGGGGTCGCCGTCCCCCCGCTGCGCTTGCGCACGCGCTGGCCGGGTGACCGCTTCCGGCCGCTGGGCATGAAGGGCCGGCACATGACGCTCGGCGAATTCTTCATCGCCCAAAAAGTTCCGGCGCATCTGCGCGACCGAATTCCGTTGCTCACCGGCGCAGACGGCATCATCTGGGTGGCCGGCTATCGCATTGACGAAGCGGCCAGGGTGACGGAAACAACGAAGAAGGTGCTGTGGGTGCGGTTGCTACCTGAGGACTAGGAGCGGCCGGTGTGGCCATGATGGTATCCCGCCGTGGTTTGACAAATCACCTCGTACCCACAGATTGCACAGATTTTTTGCTGATTAATGTCCAGTTGAAAAGATACCTGAATTACACCCAACATTCTGGAGCGATTTGACACATGGACTACCTAACCGGTCTTTGCTTCTTTGGCCCTTTGTTGTTGGCAATTCCTGTGCTTCTGGCATGGGGGGCGCTGACCCTCTACGTCAGGTTCGTTTTGCGACCGTCAGAAGATGCTCCTGCCTCTGCCCTGAGCAGTTGCAGCCTGGTTGTGGGGTCGCTGGGTGTAATGTTTTGGTGCCTGCTGACTGCCGTCATACGCAATTGGATTCGGCGTGGGTTGTACCCGGCCTGGGTGTACTTGAGGCAATGGTACGGAAGCCAGGGACCGCAAGGTCAGACCGCCATGTTCGGGTTTGGCGCGTTTCTCATTTGTGGCCTGGGCCTCATCTTCGTGGCCGCAAGTATTGCCGCGGCTACGTGGGTGTGGCGAAGGCGATCCGCCGGCCAACCGTTCAGGGCGTGACGACGTTCGTCTGGCCGGAGCCGGCGTCCACCATCAGCGATGATTCATCCACGGCCTCGAAGGCGGATCCGTGAACCTGGGCCAACTCGTGAAGGACGTCGTTGTCCCACCGCTCATCGGGCACCCCGGAGATAAACCACGATCCGCCGTTATCGGCTAAGATCAGGCCATATTTCTTCATCGCCTGCAAGATGACCTGCACGTGCGGCGAAAATCCGGATACGTCGAAACCGGCCTTCAAGCGGAAACGCTGGCCCATGGGGGGATATTGCGTGCCGGTCAGGCTGGAAGCAAAGTGGCGCGCAGGCCAGATATACATCTGCCGCGTCTGCGGTGCGGTGAAACGGATCGCGTGGCGCACCTCTCCACTCGTCACTTCATCGTAGCGCAGAAGGCCGGGCAAGATAGGCAAGCCCGCCGCGTCCGCCGATGTCCAGCCGGCCGGGCGCAACGCGTTCGATTTCAGATCAAAGATAGCACCGGAGCCGGCCGTCCAAGTGCCGTCGGGCTGCGGCCAGGCGTAGAACAGTTCGTACAGGATGCAGTTGTCCCGTTCCACAACCAAGACGTGCCGGTCGTCCTCGCTGCTCGGCCCGCCTTCAATGGGCGCGTTGGTCGGAATGGGGTAGGGACCGGCATCGCTCTCGTCGGCATAGTCAAAAGTGACCGTCACCTTGGGCTGTGTGCCGGCTACGTCCGTGTAGGGGATGCCGATCGGACTGCCGGAGCCGGGGGGCCAATCACCGGAGCCGAAATCCGCATGGACTGGGGCGCTGGAGCCAATCGTGTTCACGTACGAAGCCGAATGGGCATCCACGGGCAAAGCATCCACCGGCGCATTCCACACGTTGTCGGCCGGAAAGACGTTGCAGCCGGCAATCTGGGGCGCGGTTGGTGTGGCCGTGGGGGTTGGCGTGGCCGTCGGCCACGGCTCGTGCCAGGTGGCAACGATGATCGGCAAGTAGGCCAGACACCCGGGCGTGGATGCTGTGTGCATGACGTCCGTAACGTCGCCGACGTTGTTGCCATTCACATCCGTCACGCATTCGGACGTCGTCCGTGTTGGCGTGGAGGTGGGTGTCGTGCTGGGCGTGGAGGTGGGCGTCGTACTGGGTGTGGGTGTCGTGCTGGGTGTGGGGGTGTTTGTAGGCGAAGCGACCGTGGCGACATAGACATTCATCTCGTTCTTCTCGTCATTGCTGGGCGTGCTGCCATCATAGCCATCCAGAAGGTCAATGTACGGGAAGCTGCCGCCCGGCCACACGGCGGATGCAGCGTTTTGGTTGGTGCGCGTGGCATCCCGGAAGATGCCGGCCCGCGCTGCCGAGGAATCCTGGCTGTCATAGGACACGACCGGGCGCAAGACATATTCCGACGAATACCAGTCCACGGCAAAGGGGTCCGTGCTGGCCAGCAACACGTTCTGGCGCACAGCATTGCCGCCCGTGTTGCCGTCAACGGCTGCCCAGATCGCATCCACCACGTTCAGGTCGGGTGGCCGGACCAGGGCCAGCTCCCGGCCGATCAGTCCGTACTGGCGGTTGGCACCGCCGGAATATCCCCAGAAGAAGTCGTGCATCCGATCCCAGTTCCCGAAGCGCCTTCCATTGTCGGCGATGGTCACAAAGCCCACGAGGTTTTTCCAGGCTATCGTTGAGCCGGCCATGCCGTGCTTCTTAAGAACCGGCATATTGATGAAGGTCAGCCGGTCCGCGTCATAGTTGCTGCCGTTCCAGACGCCGTAGCGCATGCTTACGAAATGGCCGCCCGCCGTCTGGAACTTGGGATAGGAGAGTTCGTCCGTGCCTCCACCGGCCGGGTCCTCCAGCAGGATGTAGGCGTTGTTCGTATTGCCCTTGGCGTACTCGCCGGCCGGGTAGCCCCCCGCGCCGACAGATCCCCCGCTGATGAGGCTGGAATTTAAGCTATCCCAACTGAAGAGAGAGACGGCGTAGCCAAGGGTGTGAAAGGCATCTACCACATCCTGATAGGTTTGGTTCTGGTCCTGGGCATTCGCAGGGGTCGTGTCCCAACCCGAATTCACGTCTTGTGTGTTCTCGACGACAACGATTTCGCCGGTGAAGCCATCCGGATGTTGCAAGATGCGCCAGATGAGGCCTTTCAGCACATCGGTGTTGGTAGAGAGCCGCCCCCATCCGTTGCCATCTCCCTGGCCTCCCCATTGGTCGTTGATTTTGACGACCACGACGTCGTTTGCGCCCAGGATGCCGCCGGGGTGAGCGGTCGTGCGATAGAAGTAGTCCCCCTGCGATTCCATCGCGTTGACCAGAGTGTCCACGCCGCTGTCGCGCAGAGCATAGGATGCCGTGTTGCAGGGAGCCGTTCCCGGCAACGTGCCGCCATCAAGGCTGCACGGCGGTACGGGAACGTCCGGCACGACGAAGACGTCCGACACGGCGGTCGGGCTGGTCCAGCCGGGCAGGGAGGCCAGGCTGGCATAGACGGGCGTAAGCGGAGGCTGGCTCCCGCCGAGGGTGGCGGAGAGGAGAATCGTCAAGGCGAGCAATCCGCTGCCGGCCAGGACGATACCCCGCCTGAGGAGGCGCGAGAACTGGGCCGTTCCCAAGACCGACATCGCATAGCCCACAAATCCGGAACTGCTGACGAGTGCCGTGCGTTGGCAGGGATAGACCAGCCGGCGCGGATTCGTGCCGCTTCGCAGGAGCAGCCAGGCCAGGGATCCCAATCCGGCGATCCAAAACGACTGGTTTAAGCGTGACGGATGGTGTTGTTCTGCCACTGTTTCCTCCCTGCCCGGGGGCCGAGTGCGGCGTTGCACGGGCGACGAAATCCGTAGAGCGTCGTGCGTACCGTCTGGTGCCTGATAGCTGATTACTGATATCATGCTATCACAGGTCTTGTCGCTTGTCAATAGCACAGCAGGGCTAGCGCAGGGCAATTACATGTAATTCTTTGTCCTTGGGTTCCACATCAGGTGTGCACGGAGAGACGCAGGGTCCGCAGAGAAATCGTGAGAAGTCGCTCACGAGCGCCCGGCACGCGCCACCAGGGATGAAAATCGCCGAGCGGGGAGCGGGCTGGCAACGATCGCGAC
>CAYWAK010000062.1:0-8684 GCA_964455755.1 uncultured Ardenticatenales bacterium
CCGCTGGCAGGCTAGAAAGCCTGCCCTACAGAAAAGGTGGAACACAACATGACCTATGATGAGGCCGTAGCGTACCTCTACAGTTTCACGAATTTCGAGGTGGAGCCGGCCAAACGGTACGACCCGGTCCTCTACGACCGGCAGCGGCTGGTCGAATTGCTGGAGCGGCTGGGCAACCCCCAACGGCGGTTCGCCAGCGTGCACGTGGCCGGATCGAAGGGAAAAGGTTCCACGTCGGCACTGATTGCCGGCATGTTGCAGATGGCCGGCTTTCGCACCGGGCTGTACACCTCTCCGCACCTGCACACCTTTCGCGAGCGCGTGCAGATTGACCGCGAATACATTCCCGAAGTGCAGCTTGTGGCCCTGGTGGAAGAACTGCGCCCACTCGCCGCGCAGATTCCCGGCCTGACCACCTTCGAGCTGATTACGGTCCTGGGTTTCCTGCATTTTGCGCGATCCGGCGTGGAGATTGCCGTGGTCGAGGTGGGCATGGGCGGGCGGCTAGACGCGACGAACGTCCTGGACCCGCTGGTTACGGTGATCACCGCGCTCAGCCTGGAACACACTATGTTCCTGGGCCACACGCTGGCCGAGATTGCCGCCGAGAAGGCCGGCATTGTCAAGCCGAACGTCCCGCTGATTCTCGCTCCCCAGGCAGACGTGGCGGAGCGCGTGATCGCCGCCGTGTGCGAGCAGCGCAACGCTCCCCTGATTCGTGTGGAAACCTTGTGGGAGATACAGATTCTGCAACGGTCGGCGGAGGGCAGCATATTCGCGCTGCAACCGCTCGCCGGGGAGGGGGGAGCCGGCCGGTCGCAGCTTGCGGCTTCGCTTGCCGGGCAATACACTCTCCCCCTGCTGGGCGACCATCAGATTCAAAACGCCAGCCTGGCACTGGCGGCCGTCGGAATCTTGCGGGAGCGCGGCTTTGCCGTGCCGCCGGCCGCCAGGCAGGGCGGGGTGGCGAACGTGCGCTGGCCGGGCCGCATGGAAACCTTGTCCCGCCGGCCCTTTGTGATTGCCGACGGGGCCCACAATTCGGCTTCGGCGCGCGCGCTGGTGGAGGCAATCGGCCGCTATCTCCGCCCCCGCCGGGTACGTTTCGTGTACGGCTCGCTCGCCGATAAGGACGTGCGTGGCGTTTTGCACGTCCTGCTGCCGGCTGCCGAGGAGATGGTCATCGTGGCCCCCCGCTTTCCGCGGGCTATGCCGGCGGAGCAGGTGATGGACGCAGTACACGCGCTGGGCGGCCGGGCGGCAATCGCTTCCTCGGTTGCCGAAGGTATGCGCATGGCGATGGAGCATTCGGGGCCTGAGGATCTGGTTTGTGTGACCGGTTCCCTGTTCGTTGTGGCCGAAGCGTTGGCGTTGTAAGGAGGAGGCAATGACCGCCGAAAAAGATCTGATTGTAGCCATTGACCTGGGCGGCACGCACTTCCGCGTGATGCTCGCGAATAGGGCAGGCCAGATGGTCGCGCGTGTGCGTAAGAAAACGAAGGCGGCCGAGGGCCCGGACGCTGTCCAGGCGCGGATGGCCGCGGCCGTGCACGAGGTGTTGAACGGCCGGTCCCCGGCCCGCGTGGCCGGCGTGGGGATCGCTGCCCCCGGGCCGATTGATCCGCAGACGGGTGTGATATACAGTCCAGCCAACCTCCCCGGCTGGGAGGAAATACCCTTGCTCGACCGTTTGAAGGAACGGCTGGGGCTGCCGGTGTGGGCCGGCAACGACGCAAACCTGGCCGCGCTGGGCGAACACCGCTTTGGGTGCGGGCAGGCCGTGGACGATCTGGTCTACCTGACGATCAGCACCGGGATCGGCAGCGGGATTATCAGCCGGGGCGAATTGTTGTTGGGAAGCCACGGGCTGGCCGCCGAAGCAGGCCACATGATTCTACAGCCGGACGGGCCGCTTTGCGGTTGCGGGCAACATGGTTGTCTGGAGGCGTTGGCCTCCGGGCCGGCCATCGGGCGACAGGCCGCGGAACGGATCGCGGCCGGAAAGTCAAGCATATTGCAGCCCACGCTCAGAGACAACGGGAATCTATCGGCCTTCCAGGTCGTCAACGCGGCTCGTATGGGGGACCGCCTGGCCGGCGCTGTGCTGCAGCAGGCGGCCACCTACATCGGAATAGGTATCACTACACTGGTCCACCTGCTCGATCCGGCCATCGTTGTGATCGGTGGAGGGGTGAGCAATGCCGGCGAGCTGCTTTTGGATCCCATTCGCCAAACTGTACGCGAGCACACCATGAAAGCGTTTCGCGACGGCGTGACGATTGTCCCCACGGCTCTCGGCGACGATGTGGGACTGTGGGGCGCTGTCGCCCTGGTGATGGACAACCTGGCTACCTAGCACAGCCTGACGCAAATAGACCGGTCGTCTTTCTCGCCGCGGAGACGCAGAGAACGCCGGGTGTTGACCCTTTTTCTCACGGACCCGGCGTCTCTGCGGTGAATTCCGGTGAGCCCTCTAATACGCCTCGTGGAAGCCTTTGCCGGTCTTTTCGCCAAGATGGTTCGCGCGAACTTTCAAACGCAGGTAGCGGCAAGGGCGGAAGCGGTCACCATATTTTTCTCGCAGCGCTTCGAGCGTGTTGGCTACCACGTCCAGCCCGATGCGGTCTGCAATGGCAAGGGGGCCGATTCTCTCGCCGTGGTAGGTCATGCCGATGCCGGCGACCATGGCCATGTCTATGTCGGCCGGGCTGGCAATATTTTCCTGTAGACAGAGAGCAGCTTCGTTGATCAGGGGGAAGACCAAGCGTTCCACGCTGAATTCGGTCGGTGCGGTGATTCCCAATTCCGCTTGCACGGCACGGATAATGTCGGCCAGTGGCTCGGTCTCGCCGGTGCCGTAGTCGTAGAAGCCGGCGCCACTTTTCTGGCCGAGACGTCCTTTCTCGAACAGTCGCTCGAACAGGATGGACGAGACCATGCGGTCTCCATATTCCTGAGCCAGGGTCTGCCCCACGTCGTGGGCGATGTCAATGCCGGTCATGTCCATCAGCGTGAAGGGGCCCATCGGCATACCGAATTGCACCATTGCCTCGTCAATCTCCGTGGCCGAGGCCGCGCCTTCTTGCAGGCAAAGGCCCGCTTCGTTGATGTAGGGCATCAGCAGGCGATTGACGAGAAAGCCGGGGCATTCCTGCACGACCACGGGAATCTTGCGCAGCGATTCAGCGAAGCCCACGACCGCATCCACCGTTTCGTCGGCGGTGTCCAGCCCGGGAATCACCTCCACCAATTTCATGACGTGGGCCGGGTTGAAGAAGTGCATACCGATGACCCTGTCGGCGCGGTCCGTCGCCGCGCCCATCTCGGAAATGGAGAGGGCCGACGTGTTGGATGCGAAAACCGTCCCTTCCGGGCAAACCTGCATCAACTCTTCGAACACGGCCTTCTTGATGTCCATGCGCTCCGGGACTGCTTCGATGACGATGTCCACATCTTCGAAGGATTCATATCCCAGGGTAGGTTCGATGAGATCGAGTTTGTCCTGCATCGTGTGGACATCCATTTTGCCCCGGTCCACCCGGTTTTGGTAAATCGTCTGGATGTGTTTCATGCCCTTATCCAGCATAGCCTGATCCACGTCTTTCAGGACGACGGGCAGGCCGGAATAGCTGATGACCTGGGCGATCTCCGCGCCCATGGCTCCGGCGCCGACGACACCAGCTTTGAAAATGTACATCGTTATACCTCCTTGTATAATGTGTTTGGTGTGGGGGCAACAGCCCGCCGCCCACGCTATTCAGGTTGGATGTAGAGTGGGAGGATTTTGCCCCGCGCGGTGGGGATCGGTTCAGCCCTCTCTACAACCAAAGCCCCGACCTGCGTCCACACGGCGCGGGCCAGGTCGTTGCCGTCACTTTTCTGGGCCAGGCGCTCCAAAAGGGAGTCGAGCAAACGCTGCTCGTCAAGTTCTCCCACGGACGGGCGAATACGCAGCGTAACCCGCGTCGTCCCATTGACGTTCGATTGCACGAATTGATAGTCCGTTGTTGTGCCGCCAAATTGTGGCAGGGTGACTTCTTCCAGGACGCGGAGCAAGTCGGTGCCCAACAGGGTCATGCCCTCGCCGGTCAGCTTCTCGAAGCTGCGCACCTCGCGCAGGTGATGGGTCAGGCCCAGTTTTCCAAGGGCGCAATCGCACGGATACGTCTCCAGTCTGCCCGAATCGCCCAGTTCCACGTTCAGCAGAATCTTCGGCGCCGAGGGGAGCAACGACGTGAACAAGAAAGAGTCCACTTCGGCCGATGCGCCGGGGATGGAGCGCCGGCGGGTGACAACGGCCAGACCATCATGGAAGAGGTGCAAGTCGTCGTGCGCTGTGGCTGTGGCACACGCAGCGCCCACGATGCCGGTCTCCACGGAATAGTAGAGGTGGATGGGGCGGGCGCCGACTGCGCGAATTTCCTCGACACGGGCGGCGGTCAGTGGCTCACCGCCGATTTGGATACAGACGCCGGAAAGGTCCAGGCCGGCCTGTTTCGCGGCGCGGCAAAGGCGGGCGGCGGAGCTGGCGAACGTCGTGATGCGGGCCCCGCCCTGCCGGCGAGCCGCTTTGGCCAGGGCCTGCGCAACCGGCAGCGGATCCGTGAGCGGTACAAACTCCGGGCCGGGCAGGTTCACGCCGAAGAGGCGGCTCATGGCCAGAATGTACGATGTCCCCAGCCGGTTCACCCACGATGGCCGCACGTTTTGGCCGGAAACTTGCGTGAACCAGCGCGTGGCATACTCCCCAATCTTCGCGTTTTGCAAAAGCGCGCGCAGACCGGCGACGCCGGGCAAGATGGGAAACCAGATGAAGAAGGGGAGCCGCAAAGCGTCATGCGCCTGGAGCAAGAGCGCGTTGGCCGGCGCCCGGTCCGTGATGAAGTCGAGGTCTATCATCGTGCGGGTGCCCGGGCTGCGGGACGCGCCGGTCGCGCCGGTGAAGTAGTGGGCCAGATAGGGATTGTCGAAATCGGTAGCCGACGCGGTAAACTCGATGCCGGGGCGGCGGATGGGCACGCGGCCCTTGAATTCGTCAATCGTCAGGTAGACGCCGGCGTCGCGCAAGTGCGCCAGCGTGCCTTCCACGCCGGAGGATGCCACCGAGTCTCGGAGGTCGTCAAAGGAAATGTCCGCCCATTGCAGGAGCCGCCGGTAGGAGCTTTGCGGGTGCGGGTAGATCGCTTTTTCCATCACGCTCAAAAAATGCGCTTCCCGATTGGCGAGGAAGCGGTCGAGCATGTGCCGGGCTTCATCCAGCGACATAACGGCATGCAAGAATCGGCGCAGGCCGAAAGCAAAGTGGGCATACTTGCGAGCGTCCATGTACTGTAGTGTAATCCATAATGCAATACTTGTCAAGCAGGTATTTTACGGCTATAATGGGAAGCATTGTTGCTCGTGTTCTCCATTGACCACCAAGGCACAGAAGCGTACAAAAGCGCATTGGCTCGCTACGGGCGCGCCGATTTACACGCTTGTCATTCTTTGTACCTTCGTAACCTGGCGGTTCGTATGAGTACACAGGGGCCGGCTACGAACAACATTCGGAGGAAAGTTTCCGGTGATACCATTTCGAGATACGTTTTGGAATGTGCCAGAAGGAGCGCGGGTACTGCTCTATGCGCTTGGATTGCTGAGCGTCCTCGTGCTGATCTACGGATTCTACCGGCGCGGGCAATTGTGGAAGCAGGGGCAGGGAGCGCCGCCGGTGGATCGTCCGCTCGCCCGGCTCAAACGTTTGCTCACCCATGCCCTGGGACAGGCCAGGCTGCTGCGGCAGCGCTACCCCGGCCTGATGCACGTGGCCATCTTTTGGGCATTCCTGCTTCTATTCCTGGGCACAGCATTGGCCACCCTGGACTACGACATTACGCTGCCCCTCTTTGGGGTGAAGATTCTGCGCGGTTGGTTCTACCTGGCCTACGAACTGACGCTGGACGTGGCCGGCCTCGCTTTTCTTGTTGGGCTGGGCCTGGCTCTCTTCCGCCGGTACGTGGTGCGCCCGGCACGTTTGAACGGGGATTGGGGCTTTGCCCTGGCACTGACCCTGCTGCTGGTGATCAACCTGACCGGCTTCCTCGTGGAGGGCTTGCGCATTGCCGCCACACAGCCGGCCTGGGCGTCCTGGTCACCGGTTGGACTGGTCACCGGCAACTTGTTCCTGGCAGCCGGCGTGGGTCTGGCCGGTTTGGAGCAGTTTCATCTGGCTTTCTGGTACATCCACGTCGCAGCAGTTTTCATTTTCATCGGGGCCATTCCCTTCACGCCGTTGGCACATTTGTTTACGGCTACGCTGAATGTGTTTTTTGCGCCGCTGGAACCCACCCGCGCGTTGATCCCGATCTTGAACATAGAAGAGGCGGAGACGTTGGGGGTCAACCGGCTCTCGGAGTTCCCGTGGCAACGATTGCTGAGCTTCGACGCCTGCACGGAATGCGGGCGCTGCCAGGCGGTCTGTCCGGCGTTCGAGGCCGTCATGCCCTTGAGTCCGAAGCGCGTTGTGTTGAACTTGCGCGACGAGCTGTTGGCCCAAGGCGGGTTCCCCTACACCGCGATCCATGGGCCGGTCGGAGCCGACGGCGCGCGCGCGTTGGCGGGCGAGGTGATCGCCGACGACACACTGTGGGCCTGCACGACCTGCCGCGCTTGCGTACACGAGTGCCCCGTCCTCATCGAGCACGTGGACACCATCGTCGACTTGCGGCGGTACCTTTCACTCTCCGAGGGGCGCTTGCCGGGCACCGTGGGCACCAGCCTGCGCAACCTGATGAACACGGGAAACCCGTGGGGTCAGCCGGCAGCCATTCGCGCCGACTGGGCGGACGGCCTGGATGTGCCGGTCATGGCCGATGTGGGGGAGGCCGACGTGCTCTACTGGGTGGGTTGCGCCGGCTCATACGACACACGCAACCAGCAAATCAGCCGGGCCATGGTACGCTTGATGCGAAAGGCCGGCGTGAACTTCGCCATTCTCGGCGCGGAGGAATCGTGCAACGGGGATCCGGCCCGCCGCCTGGGCGAGGAGTATCTCTTCCAGATGATGTGCGAGCAAAACATCGAGACCCTGAAACAGTACAAGTTTCAACGTATCGTCACGCAATGCCCGCACTGTTTCAACACCTTGAAGAACGAATACCGGCAGTTTGGGGGAGAGTTCGAGGTTGCACACCATACGCAGTTTCTGGCCCAGTTGGTTGGGGAAGGGAAGTTGAAGCCAACCCGCGAAATGGCGCAAACCGTGACCTTCCACGATTCCTGCTACCTGGGCCGGTACAACGGAATAATCGATGAACCGCGACGGGTTCTGGGCAGCCTGCCCGGCGTCACCCTTCGGGAGATGCCCCGCTCGCGGGAGCGCGGCTTCTGCTGCGGAGGGGGCGGCGGGGGCATGTGGGTGGAAGTGCCCGGTGAGCGCAAGATCAACCAGATTCGCCTGGAGGAGGCACTCACTGTAGAGCCGGATACGGTGGCCTCGGCCTGCCCATTCTGTATGTTTATGTTTGATTTGGGTAGCAAGGTAATAGGGGTCAGTGAGAACCTGCGCTTGCGGGACATCTCGGAACTTCTGTCAGAATCGATAACAGACGAAAGGGCCATGGAAACCAATAATGAATAAGATTGTCGGCATTCGGTTTCAGGAAGCCGGTAAGATATACCATTTTGAAACAACGGATAATACCATCGCGATAGGCGACCACGTGATTGTGGACACGGTGCGGGGGCGGGAAATGGGGAAGGTGGTGCAGACATTGCCGTCCGGTAATCAAGCTGCTTCCAAAAAACGCCGTAAATACAAGAAAATCAGGAAGCGCGCAACGCTCGAAGAGATGATCTCACGAGAATCTCTTCGACAGCAGGAACCGGAGGTATTGGAATTCACCCGCAGACTGGCCAAGGAACTGGGTCTCTCCATCAAAATTGCGCAGGTTGCGTTCAAGTATGATGGGAGCAAACTTACTGTTTACTACGATGGGGAAAAAAATGGTGCGCTGGGTAAGCTGCGGGGCAAGCTGGCCAGTACCTATCAAACGAAAGTAGACCTGCAATCGGTCGGCCCGCGCGACGTGGCCAAGATGATCGGCGGGTGCGGAGCCTGTGGCTTGACCGAAAGGTGCTGCTCGACGTTTCTGGTGGAGTTCGAGCCAATCTCTATCCGCATGGCCAAAGCGCAAGACTTGCCGCTGGTACCTGCAGAAATCGCCGGCATGTGCGGCCGGTTGCGTTGTTGTCTGGCCTACGAGTACAAGTTATACAAGGAAGCCGGCAAGGGATTGCCAAAGTTGGGAAAGAAAATCAAAACCGCGCACGGCTCCGGCAGAGTTGTCGAGCGGAACATCCTTGAAGGCACCATCACCTTGGCCACCGAAGATAGCCGCATTGTAATCCCCGCGGAAGAGCTGCGGGCCAAGAAGGACGGCTCCAAACCGCCCCCCATCGCCGGCGGATGCGGAAACTGCCCGCGGCAGGAAGTGATTCCGGAATGACGAACGATGTGTAATTCGTGTTGCGGGCCGTGTTGGGACAGCCTGAAGGCCGTGACGATTATGTAGCACGTATTTGTTTCCCGTCTCCGCGGTACTCAAGCCCCCCGCCGTGCTCTCAGCCGCTGTCTCGGGGCATCTCAGCCGTGGGACGCCTTGTCAACCTATGCCTTGCGCCTTGGCGATGAGCCGAGAGCACAG
>CAYWAK010000062.1:8784-12471 GCA_964455755.1 uncultured Ardenticatenales bacterium
CCTCAACGTTTTTTGTTGACAAACGAGCCTCTTCGTGGTACAATTCCTGACACGTTTTGTCAGGTATGAAAACTGGCCCTGGGTTCGACCGTATGTCGATCTCTGGGGCGCTAGAAAGCGAGAAAACCAATGATTGATGTAACACCGATTGCCGTCGAGAGGTTGGAGAACTTGTTCGAAGAGAAGGGCGTACCCAATTATGGGTTGCGCGTGTTTGTATCCGGTGGAGGATGCTCCGGCCTGCAATACGGCATGGCGTTTGAAGAGAAGGCCCAGGATGGCGATCAAGTCTTCGAAAAAGAGGGCCTGACCGTTTTCATAGACCCGATAAGCTTCCCGTATCTCACCGGCGCCAAGATTGACTACGTGGACAGCCCGATGGGTGGAGGTTTCAACATCGAAAACCCGAACGCAGCCTCCACCTGCGGTTGCGGGCAGTCCTCCCGTACAGAGGGGAACGGCGGAGGCTGTTCGACCTGCTAGATGCCAGACAGCAGATAGCAGACGACTGACATCTGACGACTGACGACTGCAAGGAGACCATTTTGCGTATTCTCTTCGTGGAAAAACAGATCGACTACGAACCGCAAGGGATCATGTCCCTGTCCAGCGTCCTCCAGGAGGCCGGGCACGAGGTGGCATTGGCGATCTGTGCACAGGAAGACCCCCTCGATGTGGCCCGCTCGTTCGGGCCGGACATCATCGGCTATAGCGTGATGACCGGTTCGCAGCAATACTACCTTGGGCTCAACCGCCATTTGAAGGAATCATTGAAGCGCCCCTTCTTCGCCGCTTTTGGCGGCCCGCACCCTACGTTCTTTCCTGAAATGGTCGTCGAAGAGGGGGTGGACGGTCTGTGCGTGGGCGAGGGGGAAGAAGCCATGGTGGACCTAGCCAATGCGCTGGGCAATGGCGGCCTGCAACCCGACCTGCTCAACTGGCACTTGAAAATAGAGGGGGAAGTGGTTGCTAATCCCTCTCGCGCTTTGTTGCGCGACCTCTCCGACCTGCCTATGCCAGACCGGGCCTTGGTTTATGAAAAGCACGCCTACACGCGCCGAAGCCCGATCAAACATTTTCTGGGCGGCCGGGGGTGTCCGTTCAATTGCACGTATTGTTTCAACCATGCCTGGTACCAGATCTATCCGGGGCAGAAACGAGGATACCTGCGCAGTGTGGACCATCTGCTGGACGAGCTGGATATGGTGCAACAACGTTGGCCCATGGAGCACGTGGTCTTCGTGGACGACCTGTTTATCCTGCACACAGACTGGCTGGCGGAGTTTGCCGAGAAATATCCGCGTCGGATTGGCCTGCCCTTCTTTTGCAACGTGCGCGCCAACCTGGTGACCCCGGAAAAGGTGGCCTTGCTCAAACAGGCCGGCTGCGTCACCGCCAGTATGGGCATCGAGACGGCGAACGATCATATCCGCAATGTTCTGCTCAAACGCAAAATGAGCAGGGAACAGATGATTGATGCCGGGCGCATGATTCGCGATGCCGGTTTGAATCTGACCAGCACGAACATTCTGGCCTTGCCGACCAGCACGCTGCAAGATGACCTGGATACGATGAAGCTGAATACCGAGTGCCGGGTCAGTTATGCCCACGCTTTTCTTTTTCAGCCTTACCCGGGCACCGAGTTGGGCAAGTTTACCGAACAAAATGACCTGATGATCGGTAGTTTCGAGGACATCGGCTCCATCGCCTGGGACCGCTCCATCATTTTGCACGATGCGGGCGAGCAACATCAGTTCGAGCATTTGCAGCGGTGGTTTGCCATGGGAGCCGAATTTCCCTGGCTGGCTCCGGTGATTCGCGCGCTGATCCGCCTGCCCCACAACCGAGTTGTGGATACGCTGTACTGGTGGATACACAAACTGTGGAAGGGCTATGTCATCCGCAAACGGGTACACCCGACCACTTTGTCTCTGCACGCGTTGTGGAGTGAGATTAAACATTTTATGAAACAGGAAGCCTAGGAGGAGCGATTTGCATGAATGTTCTGCTGATCAATCCCAAGTTCCACTTGCCCATTGACACACGAACGACGCCGCACCTGGGCCTGGCCTATTTGGGAGCTGTCTCCGAACGGCGCGGCGACAACGTGAAGATTTACGATGCGGACATCGAAGAGGAATCGCTGTCTGAGGTGTTGGCCGGCTTTCGGCCCGACATCGTGGGCATTACCGCGAATACACCGCAGGTGCATCAGGCCTGGCGGACTGCCGGCGAGATCAAAGCGGTGATGGATGTGCCGGTGGTCATCGGAGGGCCGCACCCCAGCGTGCTGGACGAGGAGTCCGCGCTGCGCCCGGAAATTGACGTGGTCGTGCGGGGCGAGGGCGAAGATGTGTGGGTGAAATTGTGCGACATCGTAGAGCACTTGCGCGCCACCCGGCCGGACTTCCATAGCGAAGACCTGCGTACACCCGGGATCGGCTTGCCGGAGGACCTCTTCGGCATCACATACCAAACCCCAGACGGCGAGGTTCGCCGTCACGCCGAAGCGCCGCCGATTGCCGATCTGGACTCGTTGCCCTGGCCGGCCTATCACCTGTTCAAGATGCATCTCTACACCAATCTCCAGCCGGCGACCGATCATGTGGACGGCGCTCGTAGCTTTAGCATCATGACCAGCCGGGGGTGTCCATATCGCTGCACGTTCTGCTCGCAGTCCATCATGCCCCAAAAGTGGCGCTGCCGCTCGGCAGAAAACGTCATCGAGGAGTGGGCACACCTCGTGAACGATCTGGGCGCGCAGGAGATCGGCGTGCTGGACGATTCCGCCAACATCCGCGTGGGGCGTCTGCACGAACTCTGCGACTTGCTCATCGAGCGAAAGTTAAACCACGTGCCCTGGATTTTCGTCAACGGCATCCGCGCCAACCTGGCGTCCAAGGATCTCTTGGCCCACATGAAAGCGGCCGGCCTGAAGCGTACCGCGTTCGGCGTGGAAACCGGCGATCCCGACATGCTGATCAGCATAGACAAGCGCATCGACCACGACACCATTCGCGCGGCCTTCAAGAATGCCAAGGAAGTGGGCATCGAGACGATTGGCTTCTTCATCATCGGCTTGCCGGGGGATACGAGAGAATCGATGCAACGCACCATAGATTTCGCCATCGAGGTTGACCCGCTCATCGCGAACTTCTCGATGATGACTCCCTACCCGGGAACGATTGTCTATAACCAGGTGCGCGAAAAAGGGAAGCTGTTGATCAACGACTGGGACGACTACATCTTCTTTGACGGCAAGGCCCGCTACGAAATGGGGGACATGACCGCCGAGCTGGTCGAAGAGATGTGGAAGCGGGCGCACCGGCGATTCTACCTGCGGCCGTCCCGTATCGTCAAAACCCTGCTGCGGAAGGACTTCTGGCTCAACTTCCCGCGTACGTCTCGTGTGGCCGTGCGCACCATCTTCCCTCGCAAGGTCAAAACCGAATTGCGGGCCGAGTTGGGCAAGATGGAGTAGAAACAGGCATAGAGAAAACGTACACCAAAGTAACTACGCATTGTCTGAGACCTTGCTCGGAAAATGAGGCCCCTGGCGGGGCAGTTGACAAAAGGACAGGGGACACAGATTTACACAGGCTTCGCACACAGATTTTTCCTGAATGTTTTATCCCTGTTTTTCTGTGAGAATCTGTGTCCTACAGAAATATAGACAACTTTTTGTCG
>CAYWAK010000063.1:0-12451 GCA_964455755.1 uncultured Ardenticatenales bacterium
GGGCGCAGAATGCTGCGCCCCTACTTTGCGTCTCGGCGGTAAACAAATACGTCGGACGCAAAACCTTGATGAACCCTACGGCAAGATGTCAACTTGACAATTCCTGATATACAGGATATAGTTGCTGAGCGTCACCCTGTGGTGGCCGGTTTTTTGCTGACCGTGTAAAATGATTGCGAAAAGAGACGGGTAAGCCCCCTGTCACTTTGCCGGTGTGGAGAACTTTGTATGCCCTCTCTAGGGGAAGTACTACGAGAAGCACGACAAGAAAAAGGGGCTTCACTGGAAGACGTAGAAGCCTTTACGCATATTCGCGCGCATTTTGTGGAGGCCTTGGAAGAGGAACGGTTTGACGCCTTTCCCAGCCCCGTTTATGTGCGGGGGTTCCTGCGCAACTATGCACTGTTTCTCGGGCTGGATCCGCAAACAATCCTGGAGCAATATGCTCCCGAAGGCGAAACTCCTGCGGAGGGGCCGCAAATGCTGGCGGAGCCGCTGGTAGTCTCTCCGTGGCTCCAGCCGGTCCGGCTGATCATCGGAGCCGTTTTGATCATGTTGCTTGTTAGCCTTTTCTTATGGTGGTCACGCGCTGAGAATCGTTCCCGTCTCCCGTTGCCGGACATTGGCTTCCTTTCGTCACGATTTGTTTCTGCGTCACCAACAATCTTGCCGACGGCTACCGGCTCAGCCGTACCGGTGGGCATTACTACGCCAAAGACAGCAACGAGATCGCCGGTTGTCCGCACCCCAACCGACACCCCCGTGCGTCTTCCGTCACCGACGGCCACCGGCACGCCGGCGATCGCCATCCGGGTCGCGGTAGTGGTCAGCGATACATCGTGGGTGGAAGTCATATCGGACGGCGATCACGTCTTTGCCAACACGATGAATCCGGGAGCGACAGGCCGCTGGGAGGCCCGCAATCAGCTTGTCGTGCGAATCGGCAATGCCGGCGGCGTGTTCGTCACCGTAAACGACCGGAAACTCGGACTGCTTGGGCAAGTCGGCGAGGTCGTCTCACGAGAATGGATTCGCGATCCGGAAGGCAAGTTGATTGAACAGGTGCCGACTCCGTTGGCCACGTATACGCCGGCGCCGGAAATCGTGGCCACAGGTACACCGGGGGGATAGAGAAATGCAGTGCCACATCGTAACACTTGGATGCGCAAAAAACATCGCCGATTCCGAAGGGATCGGCGTTTTGCTGACTCAGGCCGGCCATTACCTGACCGAAACATCGGAGGAGGCCGATGTGATCATCGTCAACACCTGTGGGTTTCTCCAACCCGCGCGCGAAGAAGCGATCAGCGTCCTTCGCAAGTTGGCTGCCGGCAAGGAGGAAGGGCAATTGCTTGTGGCGGCCGGTTGCATGATCGAAGGATATGCCGGCCAACTGCAGCAAGCCGTCTCCGGACTGGATGGCCTGATCGGGACACGACAGTGGACCGAAATGCCCCGCTTCCTGGCCGAGCTGGCCCGCCGGAAGCCGGAAGATCGCTGGCAGCCGTACGTCCGGCCGCCGTCGGAACGCAACCATGTGGCCGACTCGGTATCGCGCCTGGCAGAGGGGACCACGGCATATCTGAAAATCGCCGACGGGTGTAGCGCCCCCTGCGCCTTTTGCACGATCCCTTCGATCAAAGGGCGGCAACGCAGCAAGTCGCGTGCCGATGTGCTCAGCGAAGCCCGCCAACTGGCCAATCAAGGCGTGCAGGAAATCGTGCTGGTGGCGCAAGACCTGACCGCCTATGGGCGAGACCGCGGCGAACGCGACGCTTTGCCACCGCTGCTGGATGCGCTTGTGGAAGCGGCGCCCACCGTGCCCTGGATTCGTTTGCTGTATGCGTACCCCGGCCACGTATCGGACCGCTTGATCGAGACGATGGCCCGATACGAGCAAATCTGTAATTACCTGGACATGCCCTTGCAACATGCCTCGCAGTCCGTGCTCAAACGGATGCAACGGCCCCATAACATGGAACGGGTGCGCCGCTTCTACGAATCGCTGCGCCAGGCCGTGCCCGACATGGCGCTGCGCACGACATTCATCGTGGGCTATCCGGGCGAAACAGAGACCGAATTCCAGGAACTTCTTGATTTTATGGCCGAGGTGCGCTTCGACAAGGTGGGGATATTCCCCTACTCGCGCGAACAGGGAACGCCGGCGGCAGACCTGGTCGGGCAGGTGCCCGATGAGATAAAACAGGAACGGCACGAACGAGCGATGCTATGGCAACAGAGTATCTCACTTGCGCGCAACCAGGAACAGGTAGGGCGCGTATATTCAGTGTTGGTGGATGGTGCAGGTGACGGCATTAGCCTTTGCCGGTCATACCGGGATGCGCCGGAAGTGGACGGCTTCGTCGTTGTTGAGGGTACACTGCCCCCCGGGCAGTTCGTACGCGTGCGGATCACCGGAGCTATGGAATACGATCTGCTGGGTGAGCTGGAATCGACCGCTACCACGGGGTAGAAATCGTGGAGCGTCGAGCGGAGGCGCTCGCCTTGCTCTTCGACTGTTTTCATAACGGGAGCAAAGAAATGAACTACGCAGGCATTTTGGGTAGAGCACTAGACATCACCCGGAGAAACCGGGCTTTGTGGCTGTACGGATTCTTGATTGTCCTTTTTGGGGGCGGTGGAAGTGGTGCCGGGCAGGGTGTCCGTTTCATCTTCAACGGTAACGGCAGGCAGAGCCAGACCGTGCCGAACCTTTCGCAAGGGGGCCCCATGCCGGCGTGGGTAATTCCGCTCATCATCGCTCTCGTGTTGTTTGGGCTCGCGTGGATTGTTGTGGGCACGATTGCCCGTTACGTTTCGATTGCCGCGCTCATCGGCATGGTACGCGACGTGGAGGAGACAGGAGCGACGAGTGTCGCCGGCGGGCGGCGCTGGGGATGGTCCGCACGCGCCTGGAAATTGTTCCTGATCAGCCTGGTCGTGGGTATCCCGATGGCACTGTTCGCTATCCTATTGATGGTCGTGGCCTTTTCTCCGCTCATTTTGCTGGTCACGGGACGTACGGCCTTGCAAGTGGGCGGTGTAGTCCTCGCGATTGCGCTCTTCATACTCGTCCTGCTCTTCCTGATCATTGTCAGCGTGCTCCTGGATATTGTCATGGAGATCGTCTATCGCGAGTGCGTGCTGAACAATCGAGGGGTGCGCGCGTCCTTGCGTCGGGGCTACTCCCGGGTCCGCGAACATCTTGGCCCGACCCTGTTAATGGGGTTGCTTCTGATCGGGCTGGGGTGGTTTTGGGGTATCTTGATGATACCGGTGGCCCTGATCCTGCTGGCTGTCGTTGCCGCTCCTACATGGGCCGTCTACGCCGTGGCCGGTGTGCCGGCTGCCGTGATCGTCGGCGTTCCCCTCGCCCTGGCCATCGTGTTGATCCTCAGCGCGATCCAAGGATTGTACGAGACGTTTCGCTCTGCCGCGTGGACTCTGACCTACCTGGATTTGAGCACGCCCGCAGCACCTGCAAACTCCCTTGCGGAAAATGCTGTTTTGTGATAGAATATAAGTGCGGCCCCCGGTCGTGTGCGTGATGTGAAACAAGAGGCTTGAGCCAACACTTTCTTTTAGGGAGCTGATCTCCAATAAGCGACCAGCGTGCTGTCCTTGCGGGGAGGGCACCATGTCGCTGGGTAGGCACCCACCTGCGCAAGCAGGTTCAAGACCTTAGTAGCACACGGCACGACGGAGGGCCGTATCTTATCTCACGATAGACGGCGTCCCCATGTCTGCAACGGGCGTTTTAGTTGGTGACAGAGTGACCATGCCTCTCTCAGCGCTTTTGCGCGCCTGGCGCACAGACCCGAGCTTTCGCAGCAACGTCGCCGCATGGCGCACCTTCCCGGCAACGTCGCCGCAGTTCGCGCCATTTCCCGCCGACCTGCACCCTGCGTTGGCCACGGCCCTGCGCTTCGCCGGGATCGACGCGCTCTATACGCACCAGGCAACGACATGGCACCGGGTACGCGCCGGCCAGAATTTGGTTGTCGTCACAGGCACGGCCAGCGGCAAGACCCTCTGCTATAACTTGCCTGTGCTGGATTCCCTGCTGCGCAACCCAAACGCGCGGGCGCTCTATCTCTTCCCCACCAAGGCGCTGGCCCAGGATCAACAGAGTGGCTTGCAGCAGCTTCTTGCAACCGCAGAACCCAAGCTGCCGATCCGCGTCGCAACCTACGACGGCGACACGCCATCGGCGGTGCGGCCCGCCATCCGCAAATCGGCCCACATCGTCATCAGCAATCCGGACATGCTGCACAGCGGACTGTTGCCCCATCACACCCTTTGGGCTGACTTTTTTCATAATTTGCGTTTCGTCATCATAGACGAAATACACACCTATCGCGGGGTCTTTGGTTCGCATGTGGCCAACGTTTTGCGCAGGCTAAAGCGGGTTGCCCGTTTTTACGGCGCTGCTCCCCAGTTTATCCTCACGTCGGCAACCATCGCCAACCCTATGGAGTTGGGCCAACGGCTGATCGAAGAGGACGTGGCCCTCGTGGATGACGATGGCGCGGCGCGGGGAGAGCGGCACTTCTTTATCTACAATCCCCCGATTGTCAACCGAGAACTGGGCATTCGCCGGAGCACGCTGCTGGAGAGTGTGCGAATCACCGAGGACTTGCTGCGCCACGATGTGCAAACGATCCTTTTTGCGCGCGCCCGCCGCACGGTCGAATTGATTTTGGGGACCCTGCGGCGACGCCGCACGGCCGGGGAACAGACCTTGCGTGGCTATCGCAGTGGTTACCTGCCCCGCGAGCGCCGCGAAATCGAGCGGGGCCTGCGAGAGGGCCATGTCCGCGCCGTGATCGCCACGAATGCGCTGGAATTGGGTGTGGACATCGGCGGAATGGGAGCTGCCGTGCTCGCCGGCTACCCGGGCACGATCGCCGCCACCCGCCAGCAAGCGGGCCGCGCCGGTCGGAAGCAGGCCGAGGCGATGGCCATTTTGATCACGTCGGCCGGCCCGCTCGACCAGTTCCTGGCCCGTCACCCCGAATACCTCTTTGACCGCGCCCCGGAACAGGCGTTGATCAACCCCAACAATCTGCTCATTCTTTTGGGCCACCTGCGCTGTGCCGCGTTTGAGCTTCCCTTCAGCGAGGGGGAAAGTTTTGGTGGCGTCGCGTGGCCGGACGTGGCGGAAATCCTGGAGTTCCTGGCCGAAGCCGGCGTAGTCCACCGCTCCGGTGACAAGTTTTTCTGGATGGCCGACCATTATCCGGCACAAGACGTTTCGCTCCGCAGCGCTTCGGCGGAGGCCGTATTGCTCCAGAGGAAAACTGAAGACGAGTGGATCACGATTGGGCAGGTGGATCAGGCAAGCGCGCCCTGGATGGTATATGCCGGCGCTGTCTACTTGCACGATGGCCAGACCTATCTTGTAGAACGGCTGGACCTGGCGCAGCACATCGCGCAAATGCGTGTAGCAGAGTTGGATTACTACACCGAGCCGCGCACCGAAACGGCGGTCCGGCTGATGGACAAGGCGGATGAACGTCCTGTACGGGGTGCCGTCAAAGCCCACGGCGAAGTTGCCGTCACGACTGAGGTTGTGGGCTTTCGCAAAATCAAGTGGTTCACGCAGGAACGGCTCGGCGAGGGCGAGGTTTCCTTGCCGCCAACGGAATTGATGACCACCGCTTACTGGCTGGCCCTGGACAGGGAAACGGTAGAAGGGTTGCGGCGGCAGGGTTTGTGGAGCAACGACCCGAACGCCTATGGCCCCAACTGGCCGGCGCAGCGCGAGCGGGCTCTGGCGCGCGACCGTCATCGCTGTCAGGTTTGCGGCGCGGAGGAGGAAGGGGGCGCGCACCACGTTCACCACAAAACACCCTTTCGCGCGTTTGCCGGCTACCGGGAGGCAAACGTGCTGTCCAACCTGGTCACCCTTTGCCCGCGTTGCCACAGACGCGCCGAACTTGCTGTGCGCATACGCAGCGGGCTGGCCGGGCTGGCCTTTGTGCTTGGACAGCTCGCCCCCTTGTTCCTGATGTGCGATGTGCGCGACCTGGGCGTACACTTCGATCCACAATCTGCGTTGGCCGAAGGCCGCCCCACTGTCGTGTTGTATGACCAGGTGCCGGCGGGGATTGGGTTTAGCGAGCGGCTGTTTGCCTTGCACGATGACCTCTTGGCCGACGCCCGTGACGTTGTGCAGGCCTGTGAATGTGTGTCCGGCTGTCCCTCATGCACCGGCCCCGGCGGCGAAGAGGGATGGGGCGGAAAAGCAGAGACCCTGGCACTCCTGAAAGCGCTGACCCGGACATGACTTCACTTTCGAGCAAGCTCAAGGCGCTGGGGGTACAAATCGGTGCGCAGGATTTACCTGCCCCGCGCCGGCGCGAATCGTTTCCCGTCGAGCGGGTACTCCCCGGATCCTTCCGGGAGACGGCACATGGTGAGGTGTTCCTTGTCGAAAAGTGGTACCCGCTTGACCATCGCCACGGACAGGCTACCCTCGGCCTTTCGTCGCCCCTGCACACGATTGCTCGCTGGGCCGGTGATCCGCGCCTTCCGGAAACAGACCGGCAACGCTTCGCGTTCGTGGATACAGAAACAACCGGTTTGTCCGGCGGGACGGGCACGTATGCTTTCCTGGTGGGGGTCGGTCGTTATGATGGCGCGGCATTTCACCTGACCCAATTCTTTATGCGTGATCCGGGAGAGGAGCCGGCGCTGCTCGACGCTCTCTACGAACTTCTGGAGCCTTGCACCGTGTTGGTGACCTATAACGGCAAGGCTTTCGACATGCCCCTTTTGAAATCTCGTTTTGTGGCCACGCGTTATTTGCCGGGCGGCGACGTTCTTCCCTGGGAGACGGCCACGCACCTGGATTTGCTGCCCCTCTCGCGCAGGTTGTGGCGTGCCCGGCTGCCCGGCTGTGCCCTCGGTCAGATCGAGACGTACATCCTGGGCCTCTCGCGGACGGGCGAAGACGTGCCCGGCTGGCTGGTGCCCGGCCTGTACTTCGATTTTCTGCGTACCGGCGATGCCCGGCCTTTGCGGAACATTTTCTATCACAACGCGGTTGACATCCTTTCCCTTGCGGCACTACTGAGTCACGTTGCACGGCTGCTTGACGATCCTGCGGCGGGTCTCGTACGCCATGGCGTAGACCTGGTAGCAATGGGAAAACTCTTCGAGCATGTGGGGGATGTTGATACGGCCATGCGTTTGTACGATCGTGCCTTATCGGACAACCCGACCGGCCAGCCGTATGACGAAGCTGTACGGCGACTTTCGTTTGCACACAAGCGGCGGGGCAATTTGGGGGAGGCTACAGCGCTTTGGCGCACGGCGACGCAGGCCGGCCAGCTTTACGCTTACATCGAGCTGGCGAAGTTCTACGAACACCGCCGGCGCGACTATGCTGAAGCAACCCGGTGGACGGAGGGAGCAGTCGCGCTCGTCCAACACGCCGAGCTGCCACGCCACGCACGAAGCCGAACCGTGGCAGAATTGACCCACCGGCTCAAACGGCTGCAACGCAAGATGGACGGCTGACCAGATAGCCCCTTGCGAGTCAAATTCTTGCACAAAAAGCAAGAAGTTCAACACCCCTATTTGACAACAACCAAGGAACATGCTATAATCCGTTGTGAATAGTCAACATGGACTATTCATTGTGGACTAAACGAACGAGACGCACGAAACTGTGAGGTCATGGTGGAGAGAGAACTTCTGTTGTTGGGGCTTTTGCGAAGTCAGGAAATGCACGGCTACCAGCTCAACGATTTCATTGACAGCCACTACGGGGCACTGATAAACTTGAAGAAGCCGACGGCCTATCGACTGCTCAACAAGATGGCCGATCAAGGATGGGTCACCTACCGGGAAGAACAGGAAGCCAATCGTCCCCCACGGCGTGTACACAAGATCACCCCGCAGGGCGAAGCTGCCTTTCAGAAATTGCTGCGCGAGAGCCTGGGAAACTTCAGACAGACCGCCTTCCCCGGGAATATCGCTCTGCTCTTTCTGCACATGCTTCCTGACAAAGAGGCCCTGTCTCTGCTCCGCTTACGACGGGCAGCCGTGGAGGATGCCTTGCAAACCATGCAGGCCCACGACATCCACACAGAGGGCGCTTCGTTCGTAATCCTGCGCCAAATCCGTCACCTTGAAACCGAGTTGGCCTGGCTGGACGAGGTAATCGCGCACCTGAAAACGGGAGAACAGGGGCGGTAACGAGACCATGCCCTCTGCGTCTCGGCGGTAAACAAATACGATTGGTATGAAGGGAATGTGACCGAACGTAAACGATTTCTTGCAATAAGGAGAGTATGAAGATGGATCATCAGAAGCAAACATCCCCGGTCGTCGAGGCCGAGGGACTGGTAAAACGATATAGCGAAGAAGTGCTGGCCGTGGACGGTGTTGACCTGGCCATTGCCGCGAACACGATTTACGCCTTGTTGGGGCCGAACGGGGCCGGCAAGACAACGACGATCTCGATCCTGACCACGCTGCTCGAACCGACGGGCGGCGCTGCGAAAATCGCCGGGTTCGATGTGGTACGCCAGGCGGAGGAGGTGCGCAAGCACATTGGCGTGACCTTTCAGGATGTCGTGCTGGACAACGATCTGACCGGCCGGCAGGTACTGGATTATAACGGGCAACTGTACGGCCAGAGCAAGCGGGAACGTCACGCCAGAATTGCCGAGTTGCTCGCCCTGGTCGAATTGGAGGACGCGGCGGACCGGCGCTGCAAAACGTATTCCGGGGGCATGAAGCGGCGCATCGAGCTGGCCCGCGCGTTGATGACCAGACCGCAAGTCCTTTTTCTGGACGAACCGACGCTTGGCCTGGACCCCCAAACCAGGGGACGCATTTGGGATTACATCGGTACCCTGAAAGATCAGAACGGGCTGACCCTGCTGATGACCACGCATTACATGGATGAGGCCGAGCAGTTGGCCGATCGGGTGGGCATCATTGACCACGGGAAAATCGTGGTCGAAGGCACACCGCGTGAACTGATAGACCAAATGGGCGCGGACACGTTCCACATTGTGGGCCACGGCAACCGCGACGATTTCATCGCGCAGGTTCAGACCCTGCCCTTCGTGCAGACGGTGACAACGGGCGACGACGCAATTAAGATCGGCGTTGACACCGGCAGCCGGCGGCTGGTAGAGGTCGTCTCTGCTGCCACCGACAACGGGTTCGCCATCGAGGACATTTCCGTAGCCAGGCCGAGCCTGGGAGACGTATTCTTCAATTACACGGGCCGCCAGTTGCGGGACTAACCCACCCGCTGGCGTCTCCCTTAATCTTACACGCAAGGAGGATTCAACAATGAGTGCAGCGTTAACATTGTGGCACAAACACATGAGAAAATCGCTGGTGCATTCCGAGGAGCTCATCGGTTTGCTCCTACAACCCATTTTGTGGGTGGTGTTGTTTGGCGTGGGCATGAAAAGTCTGATGGAACCGGTCATGCCGGGCGGAGGCGATTTGTACATCACCTTCATGGTACCGGGCATTGTGGCCCTCAGTGCGTTAGGGGGGGCCGTAGGGGGCGGCTCCACCTGGCTCACAGAACGGATTCAGGGCATCGTCAAAGAATACCTGGTTGCCCCCATTCCGCGGCTGAGCATTTTGCTGGGTAATGCTCTGAGCACGGTGACCAAGAGTCTGTTTCAGGCGGTCGTGATCTTCATCGTCGGGATTCTGATGGGCATGCACGTCACCGCTAACCCCCTCGGATGGCTGGGCGGGTTTCTGCTGGTCGCCGGCTACGGGTTGGGATTTGCGGGCATTGCTCTGGCCTTTGCCTCCAAGACGGACAGTGTGGGGGCATATCACAGCTTGATTTTCCTCCTGAACTTGCCCCTCCTGTTCCTGAGCAACGCCCTGTATCCGTTGGACGTGCTGCCCAAGTGGATGCAGATTGGGGCTCTGCTCAACCCGACCAGTTACGTGGTGGACGGCATACGCCAGACTCTGCTCGTAAATGGCACGGCGATGTCCGGTACGAGCGTGCTGCCGCTGTGGCTCTGTTTTGCGGTCATCGCGGTTTTTGTGTGCCTGGGCATGTGGATGGCATTCAGCGCGTTCCGGAGTTCGGTGCGGTAAGAAGGCGCCTAAAAAAGTGTAGAAGCAAGAAGTTCAACTTCTCAAAGAAGTTGAACTTCTTTTCTTGGGCGAACTTCTACGCTATGGGGTTGTCGCGCTGACGATGACCCACTCTTGCTCGTTTGTTCCGGCGGTGATCAGCGCGGCCACGTACATACGATAGCGACCGTCGGGCAATTGCACGACCACGGGGTCGTTAAGAGACCACACCGTAAACTCGGTGAAGTCCTCCGGTTGCAGACGGGTTCCCGGTTCCAGGCTGTACGATTTGCCATCCTGGCTGATGAAGCTGAAGATCTTTCCTGCGGAGCGTACGCCTGGTTGCGGCGGCGAAGAACCCTGGCTCATGGTGAACAGCCGCCGCCGGCCGTTGGGCAGCAGAATGGACTTGGGGTCCACGTAGCTGTGCCCACCGCCGCCGGCGGTTATGTCGCCGAGTACGTTGTCCTCCTCGAATGTGAACGTCCAGCCGTTATCGCCCGGAGGTGAGTAGGCGCGACGCACGTTGTTCACGCCCTGCATATCGCCGATGTAAAGCAAGACCACGCCACCATCCGCGTCAACGTATTGGTCGTGGACGCCGATTTTCCCGTTATCGGCCGGCTGGGCCGAATAGCGAACGCCTGGATCGGGCTTGTAGTGTATGCCATCAGCGGAACTTTGGCTCTTGAGTTGGCCACCGGCATTGTCAAACATGTACTTGCGCCACGTGCCATCGGGCAGATGGACATTATACGGAAAGTGCAGATTGTCGGCGTCGGTGGTCAATCTGCTGCCGGAGAAGTTCAGGCCGTCGGATGAGGTCGCAAGCATTCTCTTCCCCGGCGTCGTGGTGCGATCTTCGTAAAACAGGTAGACGGTGCCCGTTTGGGGATCGACGCTGGCGGCCGGATTGGAAGCAGGGTGCATGCGGATACCGGGGTCGGGGACAAACGTCAAGTCATCCGTTGCGGCTGGGGTCGGGGTCGAGCTTGGTGTGGTCGAAGGCCAGGGCTGCCCCCACTGCCGCACGACTATGGGCAGGTAGACCAGGCATCCCGGCGTGCTCGCCGTGGCCATCACATCGGCGACATCGTCCTCGCCGTTGCCGTTCACATCGCGCACGCATTGCTGCGCTGTTGGCACTGGTGCCGGCGATCCCGCATTGTCCCCCGCGGGAATCACCGTGGCATAGATCATGATGTACCGACCATTCGCCAATTGGGCGATGGCGGGGTCCTTCACCGCGCCATTCTCCAGACCGGATGAGAGGTCTCCGGTGAGCCGCGTGCCCGGTTCCACAGTCCAGGTGACGCCATCTGCGGTGAAAACAGAGTAGATGGACAGAGTGCCGGTGGGTGTTTGTGCCGTACGCTTGAAACCGTAAAAGCGATAGCCTCCTTCAACGGCCAGTCCGTTGGCCATGATCATGCCGCCGGCTGAAAAGTTGTCCTCCTGGTGGTAGTTCAGGCCATCGCTTGAGGTAGCGTGCCAGTTTTCGCCTGGCGTTTCTGGGTTGCCGCCCGCGAACAAATGCCAAACCGTTCCGATACGGATTGCGGATGGGTCGAGTACCTGCTTGCCCGGCACGAGCAGGCGAGCCCCCGATTCCACCTGAAAAGTGAAGCCATCATCGGAGATAGCCGAATAGGTGTGGGCCGAACTGTCCCTGCCGGGTTCTGCGCTGGTGAAATAGAGTCGCCAGCGTCCGTCTGCTGTGCGCACGATGTCCGGGTCCACGGGCGACGGCCGGCCGGCGGGCCGCCCGTTGATCGTCACCCGGCGGTAACTCCAGCTCATGCCGTTATCTGCGGAAAGGGCCACGACCGTCTGATTGTGCACATCGGCCGGGCACCAGGTAACGTAGTACACGCGGAGAGTTCCCTGGTCATCCACGATAGCGTCGGGGACATCGCCTTGATCGGCCACGGCACGATTGGCGCGCGTCCAGGTGAGCCCGTCGTCCGAGTAAGCAATCATCAGGCGGTTGGACCATGGGCCTTCGTGTGCGTTCGGAGGCGCGGCGCCGGCACCGCTGCAGGGCGTGAAGTCGCCGCTTTCGGCAAGTGCCGGAGCATACCCGGAAAGTGCGAGCAGTACGAGCAAGGTCAAACATACTGACATGGTGAGGAGGGCAGTTTGCAGTTTCTTGTTCATCTTTCGTATCCTTTGTTGACGGTTTGTTGAACGGGCTTCGCATGTTCACACCCACAGTGTACCAGGAAAATGTTAACATATTATTAAGAAAGTGTAAAAGAACGTCCGCCGGGGCCGTGAGTTCACGGGCAAAGCGCGTCCAGTCAAAGCCCCTGTGGATGGTCTTCATTGCTGACCTTGTGCTCGCCGATTTTAACTGACTGCACTTCTGTGGTATAAT
>CAYWAK010000064.1:0-12231 GCA_964455755.1 uncultured Ardenticatenales bacterium
CTCCGCGTTCTCCGCGTCTCTGCGGTGTATCTGAGAGGGGTAAACAAGTATCTCTTATCTTACCCGGTTTCAGCCCTCTCTACAATTTCAACCACAAGGGATACGCTACCTCCCCTAATGCGTTCTTGCGGTTGTCGGATGTTTATGCTATACTCGCACGAGGTTAGTTCTTGTGGAAGATTGTCTGCCAACTGACGTGATGTAAGGAGGAGGAGATTCGCAAATGGGCCTATTTCGTTTCGAGACACCGCAGAAAGTGATGAAAGTTTGGGATGTGGAGGTGGGTGGGCAGCCGGGAGAACGTCCTCCCTTGCTCGTCGCCAACATGTTCCAGGCGAAGGACAAGTTGCTGGAAAGCCGCAAGCCCCCGCGGTGGGACAAAGAAAAGGCTGCCGACCGCATCAAAGAACTGGAGGAAATCTCCGAGCAGACGGGAATCCCCGCGTTGGTCGGACTGGTCGCGCCAAGCTCGGACGAAATGAAAGCGTACACCGAATGGTTTCTTTCGGTCACGGACCGCCTGCCTTTTGGCATCGACACCTGGACAGAACAGGCCCGGCGCGAAGCAGCCCGCTATGTAGCCGAGATTGGCATGCAAGAACGGTTCAATTACAATAGCATTTCCGCGTGGGACCCGGACATCCCCGATCAGGTGGCCGAGCTCAAGGAACTGGGCATCCGTTCGATTATCTTGCAACCGTTCGATGCGGAAGATAAGCGGGCCACCGGCCGGCTGAAGTCTTTGCGTGAGATGATGAAGGTCGTGGAGCCGGCCGGCTTTGAATCTATCCTGGTCGATACCACCACGATGAACCTGCCGACACAAGCGTTTTCGTTGCTGACCAACCGCCTGGTGAAGGAAGAGTTCGGCCTGCCGGCCGGCAACGCCCCGGCGAACGGTTCGTACATGTGGCGTGCGTGCCTGGAGCAATGGGGCGGGGCCGCGTTCAAAGGCATGGACGCCGGCCTCCACGCGCTTTCGGCCGTCCTGTGGAGTGACTGGCTGGCCTATGGGCCGATGACCGGCACAAAGCGCATTTTTGCAGCCGTCACCGCAGCCCAGGCCGTTTTGTCGGTTTTGGCGTGGGACGAGGGAGCAGAATTGCCTGCCGACCCCAACCACCCGCTGAACAAGCATTTCAGCAAGGAAGTCGAGTTCATGCGGGGTCTGCGCGTAGCCAAGAGTGACCGCCGGCTGGCGAAGAAAGGCTAGTGCACGACAGCGGAAATCCTTCGGCGGTAGGGCTCGCCACATTCATCGCAGAGACGCCCAGTCCGCAGAGAAAACCACGCCTTACCCGGCGTTCTCCGTGTCTCTGCGGTGAGAGAAACGACCGGCGTATTTGCGCCGGGTTGTACTAGGATTCGGCTGCAGCCGTTTGCGAATCGAGGGCGGCCGCCTGCGGAGGGGTGGCCGTTTTCACCTGCCACGAGGTCTCCTCGACTTGCGAACGGGCGTTGGCCCAGCGGGCCAACACAAACAGCAAGTCCGACAGGCGGTTCAGATAGACCGGAATGCACGGATTCGCCTCTTCATATTCGAGGAGCGTGAGCACGCGGCGTTCCGCGCGCCGGCAGACCGTCCGCGCCAGATGGAGATAGGCGGAGCAAAGCGTGCCTCCCGGCAAAATGAAAACGCGCAGGGGTGCGAGCTCCGCTTCCAACCGGTCAATCGTCTTCTCCAGACCGTCAATCCACTCGGTAGGCATGCGCGGCACGACAATATCGCCTTTCGATTGGGTGTCTGATGGTGTGGCCAGGTCTGCGCCGACGGTGAACAAGTCCATCTGGATGCAATGGATGATGCCGGCGACCTGTTCGTCTTCGCTATACGCGCGGGCCACACCGAGCAAGGCGTTCAATTCGTCGAGCGTGCCGTACGTTTCTACGCGGATGGAATTCTTGGGAACGCGCGCACCGCCGAACAAACCGGTCTCGCCGGCATCTCCGGTGCGGGTATAGGTTCGAGTCATCATATGCCTCCCCTGCTGTGATCACCGCGTCCGTCAAATGCGCACAGCCGTCACCGGGGGCCTCCGGCCGGCAGGTAAGGCATCGGGTCCACGCGTTGGCCCCCCTTGCGGATTTCAAAATGCAGGTGGGGGCCGCTGGAGTTGCCCGTGCTGCCCAGCGCGCCAATGATGTCACCCCGGCGCACGCGGTCGCCCACATGTACCCATTCTCCCTTGAGGTGGCCATAGAGTGAGCGCAGTCCTCCACCATGGTCTATGATGACGGTATAACCGTAGCCTGTGGGGGCCCATCCCACATGGACCACCCGTCCGGCCTTTGCGGCATACACGGTCACGCCGTACGGCCCGGCGATGTCAATGGCCCGGTGCGCGGCGCTGTAGCGCTGGGTGATTCGTCCCACCAGGGGCCACGCAAATGGACTCTCCGCGGAAAGCGACGGCCTGGCCAGATGGAAGCGCCGTCTGCCGCCGGGAATCACCAGCGCTTGCCCGGCCTGCAACGTGTGATCCGGCGCGAGGTGATTCAGCGGAAATGAGATGATCGCTTCGGGCGGCACACCGTACATTTTGGCAAGGCCCTCCACGGTTTCTCCCTCAGCGACGTGGTGGTAGGCGCCCCGGAGAGGGAGAATCACCAGCTCCTGACCCGGATAGATGCGGTCGGGATTGTGAGCCAGTTCTTCGTTAGACCAACGCAACGTCTCCACGTCGATATTGAAGCCGGCAGCGATGGAAGAGAGCATATCACCCGGCTGGACGGTGTAGGTGATGATACGCCGGCGGGGCATTTCCAGCGGCTTTCCGGCCAGCAGGCGGAGTACTTCCTGATGTGAATAGGGGATGAACTCTGCCGTTGAGTCTGGGCCGGCCCCGATTGCCACAGGCACGTACAACAGGGCCATGCTCATGGCAAGGACAGCGAGCAAGGCCCAGGAAAAGCGAAGGAGCGGATAGTTTGTCGGACGAAGACGGTTGCCTTGCGTGCCGGTCAGCAAGGCGAGTAGCCCACCCACTTTGCTTCCGCGACAAAATCGTATAACTTTTCTTGCGCTTTGGCATACGCCGGAGAAAGTTGGCCATCCGGCCCAAAGATCGCATCGTTCGCTTCGATGCTTTCCCAGCGGGAGAGGGAGATGTATTCGTCCGGTGTGCTGCCTTTGCTGGCATGCAAAAGATTGGCCGTCATGCAGCCTGGCAGGTCTCGATAGGCAGGGAGCAATTCGGTCCGCATAAACTGTTCAAACCGGTCCGCGTCCGCCCCTGGTTTCAGCCGGCAGGTGAATACTCCGGTGATTTCAGCCATTCGTTTTTCCTCCTTTTGTCTGCGATCTGGATTTGCAAAAACGCCCGATCTGCGCTAGAATGCTTTGTAGTAAGCCGTCACTACTTGTAGAGACATCGCTTTTCTTGTTTTGTGTACAAGAATTCGAGTCAAGATACGACCAAAGGTCAAAGGGAAAGCGCAAAAGATGCCATTGTACGAATACGCTTGTCGCGACTGTCACGTCACATTTGATACTATTCGTCCCATGCGCCAGGCCGATGCGCCCATCGAGTGTACGCAATGCCACGGCCTAAACACCGTTCGAGCGATTTCGCTGTTCGCTGCACATACGCTGGACGATCAGGGCGGCACACAAGCCCTGGCCGGCGGAAGCAGTGGCTGTGCAACTTGCGGCAGCCCATCATCCTGCAGCACCTGCGGCATCGCCTGAGGACGAAACATCCAGCAAGACATCACAACTGATATGATACCTGTTCCGGCTTCTTTTGTCAATTGGCGGCCGGAGAAAACCTGTCCAAGGCCACGACTATGACAATGTTCCAAGCAATCTTCCTGGGCGTTCTACAGGGCGCAACCGAGTTCCTCCCCGTTTCCAGCTCCGGCCACCTCGTCATTTTTCCCTGGCTGTTGGGCTGGCCATCACCGGGCCTTACGTTTGACACGATGGTTCATTGGGGCACGCTGCTGGCTGTCGTACTCTATTTTTGGCGCGACCTGCTGGGGCTGGCCATCGCCTGGCTGGACAGCCTCCGTGAGCGCAGCCTGGAGGGCGATCCTCGGCGAAAGTTGGCCTGGCTGATCATCCTGGGCACAATCCCGGCAGCCCTGGCCGGCGTCCTCCTGCAAGATTTTTTCGAGTCGCTGTTTGGCCAGCCGCACTGGGTCGCCGTCTTCTGGCTGATCACCGGCCTGATCCTTTTCGGCAGCGAAAAACTTGGACACCGCCAGCAGAACATGACCGAACTTGGCTGGCTCGATGCCTTGCTGATCGGCATTGCCCAGGCCATCGCCGTCACCCCCGGCATCTCGCGATCCGGCTCGACGATGGGCATGGGGCTGCTGCGAAACATGGAACGCGAATCAGCCGCCCGCTTTAGCTTCCTGCTCATGACCCCCATCGTTTTCGGCGCCGGATTGCTGCAAGTGATCCATCTGCTGCACGGCGAAGGGGGCGGAACCCCGGTGCCTTTTCTCGTCGCCGGTTTTCTGGCTGCGGCGATCACCGGCTTTGTCTGCATCGCCTGGCTGCTGCGCTACCTCCAGAAGAACAGCCTGACCGTCTTCGCATTCTATTGCTGGATCGCCGGCGCGGTTACCCTGCTCATCGCCGTTGCCGGCTGGCGGTAATTCCCGCCATGAGGGGGATTACTGCCGCGCTCCTGGGGTCGCTCATTTTGTGGCTGACGGCATGTGGCGGTGTTGAGCCTTCCCAGCCGGTGCATGTGACCATCACCGGCTCCACGGCGATGGCCCCCCTCCTGCAATCATTGTCTGCCGAATATCACCAGACGCACCCGTACATGACCTTCAGCGTGGGAGCGCAGGGCAGCGCGCTGGGGCTGGCCATGGTCCAACAGGGCACCGCAGACTTGGGCATGGTGGCGCGTGAACTGACCGGGGATGACCTGTTCGACCCGGCCAGCGGACGGCGTCGCCTCTGGAGCACGGTCATCGCTCGCGACGGCATCGCCATCATCGTCAACCCGCAAAACCCCCTTTCGGAGCTTCGCGCTGCGCAACTCCAGGCCCTGATGACCGGCGAGATTACGCGCTGGGCCGATGTTGGCTGGAATGACCCGGAAGATGTGCAAGTCGTCAGCCGGGAGGACGGGGCCGCAACACGCATGGTTTTCGAATCTCTGGCCTTACACGACAGCGAGCCGACGTTGAATGCTATCGTCATGCCCACGAGCGAGGCCATGGCGCAGTTTGTGGCGCAACACCGCGGCGCTATCGGCTATCTCTCGATGGGGTTGGCTGACGGAAACGTCAAGACCCTGGCCCTCGACGGCGTGTATCCTACGCCCGCCACCGTGGAAGACGGAACCTATCCTCTGGCCCGCCCGCTCCTGCTCGTCAGCGGAAAAGAGCCGCAGGGCGAGATCGGCAGCTTCTTACGCTGGGTTACCGGCCCGGCCGGCCAGGCCATCATCCAGAAACGGTACGCGCTGCCAAAGTAGCACGATCTGCGTTGCCTCAAACACGGGTCAGGTATTCGCCTGTCCGTGTGTCCACGCGGATCACGTCTCCTTCGGCAACGAATAGCGGGACCTGCACCACCAGTCCGGTCTCCGTCGTGGCCGGTTTCGTCGCGCCGGTCGCTGTGTCCCCCTTCACGCCCGGTTCGGTGTAGGTCACACCCAAGTCTACGGTGGTCGGCAGCTCAACTTCAATGGCTTCCTCTTCGTAGAAAGCAATCTTCAATGTTTGGTTATCTTTCAGGAATTGTATGGCGTCCCCCAAAGACTGCGCAGAAAGCGCCGGCTGCTCATAGGTCTCCGTATCCATAAAATAGTACAAGTTGCCGTCGAAATAAAGATACTGCACCTCCCGAGCTTCCAGGCGTACGTCTTGGAGACGCGTTTCCGGAGGGAATGTACGTTCTATGGTCGCCCCACTGCGCAAATTGCGCATACGCACCTTGACGTTCGCGCTCCCTCTGCCCACGTAGGAGTGCTGGTAATCCAAACAGCGGAACAAATCCCCATCTATTTCAACGACTGTCCCCTTGCGCAGGTCATTTGCCGAGATCATTTTTATCCTCCTGAACCTTTGTACAAGCCATGTTCACGTATGTATTGTTCAACCCCTGTTGGAACGAGGTAACGAATTGGTTGTCCATTGTGTACACGTCGCTGGATATCCGACGACGAGACGTCCATGCCCGGTGAATGAATGAACTGGACACGTTCTCCCAGGCCGGGGAGCGCCTGGCCCAGGCCTTCCAGACTTTCATGATAGCCGGGCCTGGTTATCACCACAAGCTCACAAAGACGCATCAAGACTTCCGGGCGATGCCAGTGGGGCAGATCCAGCAACGAGTCGATGCCCATGATGAAATAGACCCTGCAATCGGCCGGCCACGTTTGCCGGAGAAGGCGCACCATGTCCACGCTGTACGACGGCCCCTGGCGGTTGGCGTCGATCAGCGAAAGCGCGAAGTGGGCGTTGTCCGCGATGGCTGCCTTCACCATGGCCACGCGGTGACGAATCGGCGTGACCCGCTCGTCCAGCTTGTGCGGCGGTTCGCCGGCCGGCACAAAGAAGACTTTTTCCAACTTCAACCTGGCATAGACCTCTTCGGCGATGAACAGGTGGCCGATGTGGATGGGATCGAATGTGCCGCCCAATATGCCGACGCGCTTCATCTCTTTGTGCTATGACCATTCCATCTCTGCATCGCCGATGCGCACAGTGTCCCCGTAAGCGATGCCGGCCTTCTCCAAAGCCTTGTTGATTCCCAGCGAGCGCAGTTGTCGCTGGAAGTGCTGCACAGCTTCGTACTCGTCCCAGCGGGTGATGGCCACCAGTTCCTCCACTTTCACGCCGCTGACGACCCACGCACCATCGTCGTCGCGACGGATTGCGAAATCGCTTTCCGATTCGACCGGCCGAAACACTTTGACGGTTTCTTGCGGCAGCTCCGGAGGGGGAAGCGCATCGAGCATTGCGGCAACCTCCTCCACCAGCCCGGTCACGCCTTCGTGGGTAATCGCCGAGATGGCCAGGCATGGATAACCGCGTGCGCGGAGACTCCTTCGAATCGTGGGCCACGCTTCTCGTGCGCTGCTCAGGTCCATTTTGCTGAGGACGACAAGCTGCGATTTTTCGGCCAGGTCACTGCCGGTCGCCTCCAGCTCGTGGTTGATGGCGTCGAAGTCTTCCAGCGGGTGCTCAGAAGCTCCATCCAGCAAGTGGACCAACATCCGGCAACGCTCGACGTGACGAAGAAACTGGGTGCCCAGTCCCTTTCCCTCGTGAGCGCCGGGGATAAGTCCTGGAATATCTGCCAGCACAAATGTGCGGTACCCGTCGGCTTGCACCACGCCCAGGTGCGGCTGCAAGGTTGTGAAAGGGTAGTCGGCGATCTTTGGCCGGGCCGCACTGATAACCGAGATCAGCGTAGATTTTCCGGCGTTGGGCATCCCAATCAAGCCAACATCAGCGATCAGCTTCAGTTCCATCGTGAGCCAGCGCTTTTCGCCCGGTGTCCCATTTTCGGCGATGCGCGGGGCCTGGTTTGCAGAAGAAGCGAAGGTGGCATTTCCCCGGCCGCCCCGGCCGCCGGCGGCCACTTGCAACGTTTCGCCCGGTGTGACCAGGTCGCCGAGAAATTCACCCGTCTCCGCGTCGCGGACAATCGTGCCGGGCGGTATGTCTACGTACAGGTCATCGCCCGAACGGCCATGTTTTTTGGACCCCGAACCATGTGTGCCACGCATGGCGCGAAAATGGCGATTGCGCCGAAAGGGAATCAGGGTGTTCAACTGGCTGTTGACTCGCAGGAAGACATGGCCACCCCGGCCACCATTGCCACCGGCCGGCCCGCCCAGGGGAACGAACTTCTCGCGGCGGAAGGCGATCACGCCGTTGCCGCCATCGCCGGCGCTTACAAATATCTTCGCTTCGTCAAAGAAAACCGTATGACTCACGTGACTTCACCCAACACATAGCGGTGATGCGCCCAGAGCGCTTTGATTTGCCATGGCCACGGTGCGCGATCGAGAAAGGCATAGCGCTCGATCTGTTGGCGCAGCTCCGGACGCTTGCCCAAGTAGTAGTCCATGGTACTCCACTGCCAATCGTCCCCCGAGAACCTTTCGTTCAGCCGGGTCGAACGAATTCCCAGGCGGCTCAATACTTCCGTTGCCGGCATCACCGTATCGGGCCAGGGCGGCACATCCATGACCCCTTCTTCGATGATGGAGACGCCGGCGCCACGCAAGATTCCGCGAACGCGGCCGATGTCGGCCCAGCTTTCGTCCACCCGCTTGACAAAGTCGCGCTCCAGCACGTAGCGGCGCAGGAGATAGCCCACCTGCAAGCGATTGGGCATGGCGATGAAGACCAGCCGGCGTGAAGTGCGGATCATCTCCCGCACCAGCGTCGCCGGATCGCGCAGGTACCAGAGCGCGGCCCAATTCCACACCAGGTCGAAGCTGCTATCGGGAAAGGGGAGCGTCGTCACCGGCGATTGGTGAACGAATGAAGCGGACAGATTCAGTTCGCCCCAGACGCGCTCAACGTCCCCGAGCCGCTCGGTGTTGTCATCCACCAGGGTGACGCGACAGCCGCGTTGGGCCAAGCGGACGCTGTTGATGCCCGACACGCCGGCCATGCCGTAGAGGGGAGCCTCCAGCACCTCCCTCGTTTCATAGCGGTCAACCAAGTGGTCCAGGTAATCGTTGAGTACCAGGCGTTCGTAGACCAACCCCAGTCCTTCATTGTAGTCGGTCATCCAGCGTTTCCAGTTCAGGTCTTTTGACACAAGCTCTTCCGCTTCGGTTACGTACCGGTTTTCCAGGAAGCCAGGTATTCTTCCTGTTCCTCGGTCAGTGTGTCGATGGAGATACCCATCGCTTCGAGCTTCAGTTGGGCGATGGCTGCATCAATGTCCGCGGGCACGCCGTAGACTTTGCGCTCAAGATTCTTTCCCTCGCGAAGCATATACTCGGCGCTGAGCGCCTGGTTTGCGAAGCTCATGTCCATGACTGCGGCCGGATGTCCCTCGGCGGCGGCAAGGTTGACCAGACGACCCTCGCCCAAGAGGTGCAGCCGCCGTCCATCCGCCAGCGTGTACTGGTCCACAAATTCGCGTACACGGCGCACCTTGACGGCCATGGCTTCCAGCGCGGGAATGTTAATCTCCACATTGAAGTGCCCGGAATTGGCAATGATGGCTCCGTCCTTCATGACCTCCATGTGGTGTTTGTCAAAGATGTGGATGTCGCCGGTTGCGCTGACAAAAATATCGCCGAGAGGGGCGGCCTCCATCATGGGCATGACACGGAAGCCGTCCATGTGCGCTTCAAGCGCCTTCAGCGGGTCCACTTCGGTGACGATCACGTTTGATCCCATGCCGTTTGCGCGCATGGCGATGCCGCGACTGCACCAGCCATAGCCGGCCACCACCACGATTTTTCCGGCCAACAGAACGTTGGTCGCGCGAATGATGCCGTCGAGCGTAGATTGGCCCGTGCCATAGCGATTGTCAAAGAGGTGTTTGGTCATCGCATCGTTCACGGCGACGACGGGGAAGCGCAGCTCCCCATCGGCGGCCATGGCCCGCAGGCGGATTACGCCGGTCGTGGTCTCCTCCGTCCCCCCGACCATATCACCGAGTAGCTCTGTGCGATCCTGGTGGATCGTAGAGACCAGGTCCGCCCCGTCATCCATGGTGATTTGCGGTTTATGGTCCAGCGCGGCGTGAAGATGGTGATAGTACGTGTCGTTGTCCTCGCCCTTTATGGCATACACGGGAATCTCTTCGTGCACCACCAGCGAAGCGGCCACGTCGTCCTGGGTGGACAGAGGATTCGAGGCGCAAAGGACGACATCGGCGCCGCCGGCGGCCAGGGTCTTCACCAGGTTGGCCGTCTCTGTGGTAACGTGCAAGCAGGCGGAGAGGCGCAACCCGGCGAGCGGTGTTTCGCGTTCGAATCGCTCGCGGATCAGCCGGGTCACCGGCATTTCCTGGGCGGCCCATTCAATACGGTCTCGCCCTTTGTCGGCGAGGGCCAGGTCTTTCACATCATAGTCGCGTGTTGACATTCAATCCTCCACTTTCTCAAAATAGGTAAACTGCTTGAACTCGTCGTAGCGACCGGCAACTTCCGGCCAGGTCAGGTTGCGCAGGCGATCTATGCTGAAGTCTTCCACGGTAAACGAAGCGACAACGCTGCCATGAACGATCGCCCGGCGAATGGCCGGGGCATCCACCGCCCCGGTCTTTGCGAGGTATCCGAGGAAGCCTCCGGCAAACGTGTCGCCCGCGCCGGTGGGGTCTTTGATTTCAGCCAGGGGGTAGGCCGGGGCAAAGAAGAACGACAGCGCCGATGAGTCCTCTTTGCTATAGAGCGCGGCGCCATATTCTCCTTTTTTGACGACCACCGCCCGCGGCCCGAGGCTCAGTATTTCGTTCGTGGCCCGCAGGAGATTGGAAGTCCCGGCATACTGACGGGCTTCCGCCTCGTTGATCAAGACAATATCCACCTTGCGCAGCACCTCTGTGAGGGCATCCTTCTTGCCTTTGATCCAATAGTTCATCGTGTCCAAAGCCACCAGGCGGGGATGCTGGATCTGTCGCAATACGTCGAGTTGCAGATCGGGATCAATGTTCGCCAGGAACACGAGCGGCGTCTGGCGGTATGATTGCGGCAGTTGGGGCCGAAAGGTGGCAAAGACATTCAGCCGGGTTTCCAGCGTTTCGGCTGTATTCAGGTCATGTCCGTAGCGGCCCGACCAGCGGAAGGTCTCTCCTTCGACAGTTTGCAGGCCGGCCAGGTCAACGTTTCGGCTGCGGAGAAAGTCCACGTGCGCCGGGGAGAAATCGGTTCCCACGACCCCGACCACCCGCACCGGAGCATACAGGCTGGCCGCCACCGAGAAATACGTCGCCGACCCGCCCAAGGCGTTGTCCACTTTTCCAAAAGGTGTCTGTACCGAATCGAGCGCCACGGAGCCTACCACTAAGATACTCATCTTGCCAATCTGTCTCCTTGTTTGATGCTTGTTTTTCATGTTTGGCCATGCGTAGTTTCGCGACGCAAGACTTTGCGAATGGTTTCGTTGGTTCGCGTCAATCGTTGGATGTGATGAGGCCGGCAGAACGGAGCCGCGCCATTGGCCCATCGTAGCGCCTTACGAATCAGTCGCCTCCTGAGGGATGGCCGGAACGAGCAACGCTCATCCGCGAACAACTCTGGCCAGGTTCTCCACAAATGGTGGATAGACGATGCCCTTTTCGGTAACGATCGCCGTAACCAGGCGGTTTGGGGTGACGTCGAAGGCCGGGTTGGCGGCTTGCACGCCCTCCGGAGCGATGCGCACGCCCTCCACGTAAAGCACCTCGGTGGGGTCTCGCTCCTCGATGGGTATTTGGTCGCCGGAAGGGGTGCGCAGATCCACGGTTGAAGTTGGGGCCACGCAGTAGAAGGGGATGTCGTTATCCCGCGCCACGCACGCCAGCTTATAGGTGCCGATCTTGTTTACCACGTCCCCGTTGGCCGCGACGCGGTCGGCACCGACTGTCACCAGGTTCACCTTGCCGGCAGCCATGAAATAGCCGGCGGCGTTGTCAGCAATGAGCGTGTGGGGGATTCCCCATTGCTGAAGTTCCCACGTGGTCAGGTGTGCACCTTGCAGACGCGGCCGGGTTTCGTCCACCAGGACGTGGATCTTCTTGCCCTGCTCGTGCGCCGAACGGATGACGCCGAGCGCCGTGCCCCAATCCACGGTAGCCAGGCCGCCGGTGTTGCAGTGGTGGAGTATCGTGTCTCCGTCGGCGATGAGCGTGGCGCCGTAGGCCCCCATGCGTTGGTTGATGGCCACATCCTCGTCCGCGATCTGCTGGGCCTCGGCGATGAGCCCGGCCCGGGCAGTTTGAACGCCTTGCGGGAGCAGCCTTTCTGCGGTCGCCAACATGCGTTCAATGCCCCAGCGCAGGTTGACGGCTGTGGGCCGGGCGGCCAGCAACACGTCGGCCGCCTCCATCAGGTCGGTACGCAGTTGCGTGGGGCTTGTCGCCTGGCTCTGTTGCGCGGCCAGGGCCATGCCAAATCCGGCAGCCGCGCCGATGGCCGGCGCTCCCCGGATATACATCTCGGTGATTGCGCGGGCCACCTCGCGGTAATCGGTGAATTCCACCACCTCAAATTTATGCGGCAACAACCGCTGGTCAATCATCTTGACCACATCGTGGTCCCACGAAATGGTACGCATCGTTCTCCTGTGTGAATAGGACACAGATGACAC
>CAYWAK010000065.1:0-12182 GCA_964455755.1 uncultured Ardenticatenales bacterium
CCGGGCACGTCCGACGGTTGACTTTGCAGGCGAAGTGTGTTATCCTTACACACACAGTTGGTCTCCGGTGCGCGAACATCAGCGGCCGGTCGGCGGGACGTTTTGATGATTGGAGCAAGTCTTCACCGGACAACATGGGGGCGATGAGAAATCAGAAAGAATGCTTGATGGAAACTGTGGAAAGGCGTAACCGTGCAGCGTGGTTGGCGAGTTGGCCATATCCTGGGCATACCGCTCCGGGTTGACGCAAGTTGGCTGGTTGTCTTTGCACTGATCACCTGGAGTCTGGCAACGTCGTATTTCCCGGATGCAAATACCCACTGGCCACTGGTCATGTACTGGCTCCTGGGCCTGATTACCAGCCTGCTATTCTTCACCTCGGTCATCCTCCACGAGTTGGGTCACTCGGTCGTGGCCATTCGCCGGGGGACGCCGGTCCTGGGAATCACGCTGTTCATCTTTGGCGGCGTTGCCTGGCTGGCCGATGAGCCGCGCACATCGTTTGACGAGCTGCTCATCGCCATCATAGGGCCGGTGGTGAGCTTTACACTGGCTTTCGCATTCGGAATGCTGTGGTTCGCCGCCTACACCGGCGTGCAACTGGTGCATGCCGTGGCCCTCTCACCGGTTGTGGCGTCACTCGGCTATCTGGTTTCGATCAATGCCATGCTGGCCCTGTTCAACCTGATTCCCGGTTTCCCGCTGGATGGCGGCCGTGTGCTGCGCGCCCTACTTTGGGGAGCCAGCAAGAACTTCGTACGAGCCACCGAAGTTGCATCCTACGTCGGCCAGGGCATTGGGGGCCTGTTCATGATCGGCGGAGTCTTGTGGCTGGTATCCGGTTCCCAAAATGGTGGCGGGTACGTTGATGCGTTGTGGATCCTGTTTATCGGCTGGTTCCTGTTTACAGCGGCCCGCAGCAGTCGCCGGCAGCTTGAACTCCGGCGCGGGCTGCAGGGCCTGCACGTCCGAGAAATCATGCGGCGCAATTTTCAGAGCCTCTCTCCGGAGGTTTCTCTGGCCTACCTGATGAACCATCTGGTGGAGCCGTGGAGTGGCGCGCTCCTCTGGCCTGTCGTCCAGAATGGCGTGTTGCGCGGGCTGGTGTTTCGGCACGATGTCGAATCCACACCGCGCGCGCAATGGGACCGCTTAACCACGGCCGACATTATGAAACCACGCGACGAGCAGCAAGAAGTTCATCCGCAGGACGAAGCGGGCAAGGGGTTACGCCTACTTCTGCGCCAGAATGCGCAGTTCCTGCCTGTGGTTTCAGAAAATCAATTGGTGGGCCTGCTTTTTCGACACGACTTGCTCTCTTTGTTGCAGCGAAAGCAAAACGAGCGCCACGGTACTCTGGGGGGGTAAAACGCGCAAGTCATCGCCATTGCCGGGCGACGACGTCGCTTCTGTGTGGTTCCGAGCTAGTGTAGAAGAGGATACTTGGAGGAAAAATGCTGACACCTGATGACCTACACGCCTTACGATCATTTAACAGCGCACAATACCCGGTGGTGAGTCTGTATCTTCACATTGCCAAAGGCACACCAGACGAGAGCAAATTTCTTTTGGAACTCAAGAATCTCCTCACCGAGTTAGAGAGCAAAAGGGAGCAATGGACAACTTCCCAATGGGAATCGGTATCGCACGACATCGCCCGCATCCGTGAATTTGTGCGGGACGCGTATGCCGGTGGCGCGACCGATTTATGCGTCTTCGCTTGCCAAGGGGACGATCTGTGGAAGACGTTTACGCTCTCTTATGCTGTCCCCACCCGTCTGCACGTCCACAATCATGCGCAGGTAAAACCGTTGCTCAGACTCTTGGAAAAGTATTCGCCAAGCTGCACAACCCTCGTCGATCAAAACCGGGCCAGAATCTTCCTGGCCCACGGAGACCAGTTGGAGGAGCGACTGGATATGACCGGTGGCGTACCCGGCCGGCACGACCAGGGAGGCTGGGCGCAGGCACGCTTACAACGCCAACACGATCAAGCCGTGCTTCACCACCTCAAAAGCACGGCAGAAGAGATATTCAAGATCTATCAAGCCGAACCATTTGATGGCCTGATCCTGGGGGGCACGGACGAAATCATCAGCCAGTTCCGCGATCTGCTGCATCCCTATCTTCGCGAACGCGTTTGGGACACCTTCCCCATGGAAATGATGGTCAACCTGAGAGACCTGTCCGACCAGGTCCAGGAGGTAACCCAACAGGCGCGCCGCAATGAACACCGGAGCCTCTTGCAACAACTGCGCGACGGCGTAGGAACCGGCACAAAAGCCGTGTCCGGACTGGAACCGGTGATCGCTGCTTTGCAGAAAGGGCAGGTGCAGACCCTGTTGGCCCCCGTCGGCTTTCGTCAAGAGGGCGCGCGCTGCACCAAATGCAACGCCCTGACCAGCGAGTACCGGGAGACCTGCGGCTACTGCGGGGGTGACCTCGCCGTCGTGCCCGATGTCGTTGAAGACGTGCTCCAGCAAGCCTTCGACCAGGGATGCCGCATCTGTTCGCCCGAAGGAGATGTCGCGGAGGAGCTGAATGCCGAAGGAGGCATCGGGGCCCTACTCCGCTATGCCAGCTAGTTAGTTTTCACCAAACGCTACTTGGATAAATAACGCATGTATGAAAGATAGCAAAATGGCAAAACTATTTGTTTTGGGAGCAGGTGCGGCACTGCCCAGTCCAGAGCACGATACAACGGCTCTGGCCCTGCAGGTCAAAGAGAGCGTGACCGTAATAGAAACCGGTGGGAGTACCCTGCAAAAGCTTCAGCAGCTTGACTTACCGCTGGAGCAGGTGGACCGGCTCGTGCTGACCCACAGCCATCCGGACCACAGCTACGGCTTCCCGGCCGTCCTGCTGGGCCTTTGGCTCGCCGGCCGCCAACAGGCGTTGCCCGTGTACGGGCCGGCGGACGCTCTGGATCGCCTCCGGCAAATCCTCACCCTCTTCGGCGGAGACGAATGGCCGAACATGTTCCCGATCTCTTACCGGCCCATCCCCCTGGAAGAGCAAAGCCTTGTGCTGGAGACTCCCGACCTGCGCATCACCGCCTCGCCGGGGAAACACTTGATTCCCGTCGTGGGCCTGCGCATGGAAGTCAAGCACGTGCCCTACACCGTCGTCTTCTCCAGCGATACCGAGCCGGCAGAGAGCATCGTCCGGCTGGCTGAGGGCGCCGATCTACTGATTCACGAGAGCACGGCCCTGGAAGGCCCCCTGCCGTGGCATACGTCCGCGGCCGGCGCCGGCGATGTGGCCCGCCGTGCCGGTGCCAGACGGCTCATGCTGATCCACCTGCCGCGCATGACCGCCGAAGAAGAGGTCGCCATGCAGACCAATGCGGCCCAGACTTTTGGCGGCGAGGTGATTTTGGCGCGCGACAATCTGGTGCTGGACCTGGCTTGATCCCGGTGCACAACGTGACGGAACGAGGAAACCTTATGACCAAAGAGATTCAAGATCAGGCCGGAGATCGGCAGGAAACGGCCCGGCGACCCGGCATTTCGGCCTTCTTCCCGGCCTACAACGATGGCGGCACCATTGCCAGCATGGTCCTCTCTGCGATTCTCACCCTGAAAGAACTGACCGACGATTACGAAGTCATCGTCGTCAACGATGGCAGCGCGGACTATACGCCCCAAATCCTGGCCGAATTGGAGCACCAGTATGACCGCGTGCGAGTCGTTCACCACCCCAAGAATCGGGGCTACGGCGGCGCATTGCGTACCGGCTTCGCCAGCGCGACGAAAGAGCTGATCTTCTACACCGACGGGGACGCCCAATATGACCCGCGAGAACTAAAAGCGCTCCTGCCGGCCATGACCGCTGACGTGGACGTCGTCAACGGGTACAAGATCAGCCGCTCCGACCCGCTGCACCGCATCATCCTGGGTCGAGTTTATCACCACGTGGTAAAGTTCCTCTTCGGCTTTCAGCTACGCGACGTGGATTGCGACTTCCGCCTGATTCGCCGCCACTGCTTTGACGGTGTTGAGCTGGAATCATGGGATGGCACGATCTGCCTGGAGATGGTGAAGAAGTTTCAGGACCGCGGGTACAAATTCGCCGAAGTCCCCGTGCATCACTACCACCGGGCCTACGGCAAATCGCAGTTCTTCAACTTTCCACGTCTATTCCGCATTTTCCGCGATGTAATGAAACTGTGGTGGAAGGTTGTTGTCCAACAAAAAGGGTACGCTCAATCGGCCGGAACGTCGCCTGTTTCCGTCGTCGAGCTTACGACGGAAGCGCGCACCGCCGGCGAGGAATGAGGAGACCCAATTTGTCACGGAGGGGCGAAGAAACGCACGAGGAAAGCTACGCGGCCGCGTTCCAAAACAGGCGCTGCCTGATTACCGGGGGCCTGGGCTTCCTCGGCTCCAACCTGGCCCACCGCCTGGTGCAGCTTGGCGCTGAAGTGTTGCTGGTCGATTCGCTCGTGCCCGATTACGGCGGCAACCTCTTCAACATCCGGGGACTCGAAGGCCGCGTGCAGGTCAACATCGCCGACGTGCGCGACCCCAACAGCATGGCCTACCTGGTCAAGGACCACGACTACTTGTTCAACCTGGCCGGGCAGATTAGCCACATGGATTCGATGCGCGACCCGCATACCGATCTCGAAATCAACACCCGCAGCCAAATCTCGATTCTGGAAGCGTGCCGCCACTATAATCCAGGCATCAAGATTGTCTACGCCGGCACCCGCCAGATCTATGGCGTGCCCGATCGCTTGCCGGTGGATGAGAGTCACATTGCCCACCCCACAGACGTCAACGGCATCAACAAAATGGCCGGCGAATGGTACCACATCGTCTACAACAACGTCTACGGCGTGCGCGCCTGTTCACTCCGCTTAACCAACACCTATGGGCCGCGTCTCCTGGTCAAGCATAACCGGCAAGGTTTCATCGGCTGGTTCCTGAACCTGGCCCTGCACGACCAGGAAATCCAGCTCTACGGCGGAGGCGAGCAAAAGCGCGACTTCACCTACGTGGACGACGCCGTGGACGCTTTCCTACGCGCCGCGGCCAGCGACGAGGCAAACGGCCGCGTCTTTAACCTGGGCGGCCCGAAACCGGTCAGCCTGCGCGATTTCGCTTCCCTGCTCATCGAAACGTGTGGCAGCGGGCGTGTGCGGGCCATCCCCTTCCCCCCGGAGCGCAAACGCATAGACATTGGCGACTTCTACGCCGACTGGAGCAAGATCAACCGTATCCTGGGCTGGCAACCGCTCCTCGGCTTGCGCGAGGGACTGCAGCGCACCGTAGATTTCTACCGCGAGTTTGGAGAGCACTATTGGTGAGCACGAACGTACCCTTTGGTGACCTGCGTCGCACCTACGCGCGCCACCAATCGGAGTTTGATGATGCCATCCGCCGCGTCTTGAAGCGCGGCTGGTTTGTGTTAGGCGAGGAGTTGGCCGCTTTCGAAACGGAATTCGCCCGTTTCTGCGAAACCGGTCATGCCGTCGGCGTGGGCAACGGCACCGAGGCCCTGCAACTGACCCTCATGGCCGCCGGCATTGGCCCGGGCGATGAAGTGATCACTACGCCACTGACCGCTGCCTTCACCGCCCTGGCCGTTACAGCCACCGGCGCTACGCCCGTCTTCGCCGATGTACACCCGCAGACCGGCACGGTCGACCCGCCGGCCGTGGAAGCGGCTATCACGCCGCGCACCGCGGCCATCATCCCCGTGCACCTATACGGCCAGCCGGCCGACATGGACCCGCTGCGGGCCATCGCCGGGCGGCACGGCCTCTTCCTGCTGGAGGATGCGGCCCAGGCGCACGGCGCGCGCTACAAGGGCCGTGCGGTGGGAACGTTGGGCGATGCGGCCGCCTTCAGTTTCTATCCCAGCAAGAACCTGGGGGCCTTCGGCGACGGTGGTGCGGTGGTCACAGCAGATGCGGCCCTGGCCGGGCGGATCCGCATGTTGCGCAATGGCGGCCAGCGCGCCCGCTACGCACATATCCTGCCCGGAATCAACAGCCGCCTGGACGAATTGCAAGCGGCCATCCTGCGTGTGCGGCTGCGCTACCTGGCCGGGGACAACGAGTGCCGCCGGGCGATTGCCGGCCGCTACAGCGCGGGCCTTACCGGTACTGGCCTGACCCTCCCCGTCGAAGTCGCGTACGCTCATCACGTCTACCATCTTTATGTTGTGCGCAGCCCCCGGCGGGACGAGCTGGCCGCTGCGCTGCGTGCGCAGGGCATTGGCGCCGGCGTGCACTACCCCACGCCGCTCCACTTGCAAGAGGCATACCACGCTCTCGGAGGCCGTCCCGGTGACTTCCCCGTCGCCGAGCAGATGGCCGCCGAAGTGCTCTCCCTACCCCTTTTCCCGGAGCTTACGGATGAGGACGCCCAACGGGTCATTGCGGTCGCCGGCGACCAGGCCAGCGTTCTTTCGTAAAGCGCGGAAAAGCAGACGAGGAATGATGAAGATGCGCGAGCGGGACGGGCAGGACTGGCTGCCTATCACCATTTTGCTCTTGATTTTTGCCGTGCTGGTCGTTTCCAGCGCGGTGCGCAAGACGATCACCGGCGACGAACTGGCCCATCTCGGTGCCGGCTACTCCTACCTGCACACCGGCGACTTTCGCCTGAACCATGCGCACCCGCCCCTGCTCAAGGAGCTGGCCGCCGTGCCGGTCATGCTGTTGGGGGGCACGTTCGACCCACAGAATCCCGACTTCCTGGCAGCGCGTGAAGACCGTTTCGGCCAGCACGTCTTCTTCGAGAGCGGCATGGACGTGGATACCATGCTCTTCCTGAGCCGCATTCCGACGTTGCTGCTGGCCCTGGGACTGGCCCTGCTGATCTTCCGCTGGGCCGCAGCACTCTACGGGCGAGCCGGCGGCTTCTTTGCCCTGGCGCTGTTTGCCTTCGCACCCAGCACCCTGGCCCATGCCGGTATTTTCGACATGGACATGGGTGCAGCCACGCTTGCCTTCCTGGCTACGTTCCAATTCGTGCGCTACCTGCGCGGCCCTACGCTGCGCAAGGCCGCGCTCACCGGCGTGGCTCTGGGGCTGGCCCTGGCCGCCAAGTTCACGACGCTGGCCTTACTCGGATTGCTGCCTACCCTCTGGCTGATCACCTGGCTTTCCAAGCGGGCTGCCGGCGATACCGACGCCCGCTGGCAGGCAGACTTTGCCGCCTGGAGGCGTTGGGCGGGCCATGCCCTGCTCATGCTGGCCCTGGCCGGACTGGTCATCTCGTTCACCTACCTGTTCGTCTCCACGCCGGCATATTTCGGCGGCATTGCCGAGCAGTTGCAACACAACGCCGAGGGCGACCCCGAATTCTTCATGGGCCAGCTAGGCTGGACCGGCTGGACGGCCTATTTCCCGGTCGCCTTCCTGATCAAGACACCGCTGGCCATGTTAGCCTTCTTGCTCATCGGTTTGCTCAGCTTGCTGTGGCCCGGCAGCCGGCGACGGCTGGAAGAGACCTTCCCCTTGCTCGCAGCGACCTTCTTCTTCGTGCCCGCCCTCTTCAGCCACATCAATATCGGCTTGCGGCACGTGCTGCCGATGATGCCCTTCCTGTTCGTCTTCGCCGCCCGCGTGACCACGATTCGCCTGCGCTGGCGTGGGGTCTGGCGTATAGCCTTGGCCGGTCTGTGCGCCTGGTTCCTGTGGGCTTCGTTCTCGATCTACCCCGATTACCTGGCCTATTTCAACGAACTGATCGGCGGCCCCAAAAATGGTATCTATTACCTGGGCGATTCAAATATCGATTGGGGGCAAGACCTGAAACAATTGGCCGTGTATCTCCGTTCGCAGGGCACGGATGAAGTGATCCTCTCCTATTTCGGTGATGCAGACCTGACGTACTACGGCATTCGATACCAATACGCGCCGGCCTACGGATACCAGGGCCCGCTCTGGAAACGACACGATTATACCTTGTCCCCCGATGCAAAACGGGAGTTTCTGGCCGTCAGCGTGAACAACTTGCAAGGCACCTTCTTCCAGCCGAAAGACTACGATCTCTATCGCTGGTTGTATGACCGCGAACCGGTAAAACGGGTGGGCTACAGCATCTACGTCTACGACATCACCGGCGACGCGGACGCGCACGTCCAGTTGGGTGGCGTCTATAGCCGCTACGCGATGTATGACATGGCCCGTCTCGAATTCGAGAAGGCTTTGCAGATCGATCCGCAGCGCGCAGACGCCAGGAACCTTCTGGACAGTCTGCCGCAGGGGCCATCTGCCGCGCCATGAACGAAACGCTCGTCACACGCCGGCCAACGCGCGAATGGTTTTGGGTGGGGATGCTCCTCTTCCTCGGGCTGGCCCTGCGGCTGGCTATCTCCCCGAGCTACGGCTACGGCGGCTTCGAAGGGGACATGATTGATTACAAGCAGGGCACCCACCGCGCCCTGACCCTCGGCATTCACGAGCTCTATTCCCTCAACCAGTTCAACAACCTGGCGGTCACCGGCGGAGAGTGGAACGGGGGATTCTTCGCCGATTACCCGCCGGTGAACTACTACATCTGGATGGCCTTTGTCGCGCCCTACCGGCAGTGGCGCCGCGCTGACTTCGATCTGTGGGACTCAACGCTGAACTTCTATGAGATCGCGCGCACCGACCTGCCGGAGCGGCTGGCCCGCACGCGCACCTTCACGATGTTAATCAAGCTGCCCTCCATTTTGGCGGAATTGGGCCTGGCGCTGCTGGCCTACCTGGTGACCCGACGGCGACGCGACTTCAGCGTAGCCTTGCTGGCCCTGGCCGCGATTGCGCTGAACCCCGCGCTGATCGTGGACACGGCGCACTGGGGCGCGCCCGACGCCGTGCATACACTGTTCGTCGCCGGCGCCCTGATTCTCTTGTTGCGACAACGGGCGGTCATCCCGGGAATCCTGCTCGCTCTCGCCGTCCTGGCCAAGCCACAGGTGATCGTCTTTGCTCCGTTCATCTTTCTCGTCGCCTGGAAGCAGATCGGGTGGCGGGGCGTGCTGCGTTCCGCGCTGGCCGGAATAGCCACGACGCTGCTGGTGCTCGCACCCTTCATCGTTCACGGCACGTTCGGCCAATTTGTGGAGGGCGTGCTGCAGACCGTCGGCGAAGAGCCGGTCATCTCGGCGAATGCGAACAACCTCTGGTGGCTCATCACTGGCGGGCACGCCTACGACATGGTGGACACAACTCGCCTCGCCGGATCGCTCACGATCCGGCACCTCTCGCTAGGGTTCCTGGCTGTGGCGTACCTGGTCGCTCTCTGGGTCTGGCGGGCCAGGGGCCTGCGCACAGGGTTAGCGCGCGAATTCAGCGTCGCCGCCTTTGTGGGGTTTGCATTCTTCATGCTGCCGACCGAGATTCACGAGAATCACATCTATCCCGTGATTCCGTTCCTGGCGTTTGCCGTGCCATACGACCGCCGGCTGCTGCGTATCCTGGCGGTGTTGACGGTGACTATGTTCGTCAATATGCTCGGCTTTGACCCTGGCCTCACCGCCCGGCTGGGGCAAGTTCCGTATGGCCTGGCCGCCCAGCAAGTCACCGGTCTGGCTGTGGCCGGCTTGAACGTACTCGCTTTCGCCGGGCTGGCGTGGGTGTTGTTCACGCCAAAGCGGGCTGCCCTGCCAGAGATAGAGATGAGAGAGATAGCGGTAGAGAGGCAGGTGCGAAGAGCGGCTGAAACTGCGCGCAAGTACGTACGCTCCCTCTATCTCTATCTCCTCCGCTTTCTACCTCACTATCTGGGCCTGCTGCTCGCCACGACTGCGCTGGTGACGCTGGCCTACCAGGTTCCCTCTGGCCCCGTGACCGTAGACCTGGGCCGTCCGGGGGACCAGCGGCTGATTCATGGGTTCTACTTCCGGGAGCAAGACGCCGCACACGGCACGTTCCGCTGGACTGAGGGGCACGCCACGGTCACGTTCCCCGGCGTCGGCGGTGGGCCCTCTCGCCTTTCGGCGCGCCTGAGTGGATTGCGACCCGCTGGCGCAGCGCATGTCACGCTGCGGGCCAACGGCCGGCCGGTGGCCACGTTCGACGCGGGCGGCGAGTTGGCTACGTACACATTCGATCTGCCGCGCGGCACTGCTGGCCTGCCCGGCGACCTGATCATCACCATGGAATCGGACACCTTTGTCCCCGGCCCGGACCCCCGGACACTCGGTCTGTTGGTAGACTGGGTGCGCCTGGAACCCGGCACACCTTGGGCTCCGGCCCTGCCGCCCCTTGTGCAGATCGTCTTCCTGGTCGCCGCCGTGTGGATTCTGTTCTCGTGGCTGCTGTGGTGGGGCCTGGCGGTTCGTCTGGCGATGGTCGGGGGCTTGCCCGGTGCGCTGGTCGGCGCGGCCGCGTACGCCTGGGCGCGCCCGTGGGTGGCGCTCAACAGTTGGCCGGCCCTCGTCGGCCTCGCTGCGCTGGCATTGCTGAGCGTCGTCTTGGCCTGCCTGCTGCGCTTGCTGACCCGCTGGCTGGCCTCGACAACGCTGACCGACCCGCAGGCTCGCCAACTCGTGCTGATCCTGTTGCTGGCGCTGGCCCTCCGTCTCCCTTTCATGACGACCACCGGCTACGACGCCGACGTCCGCATGTACGAAACGTGGTCCTGGAAAGCGACCACTCTGGGCATCCACACCGCGTACGACCCGTCGGCCGGCGTAACTTCCGACAACCATCCGGGCATCCTCTACCCGTTCAAGGCGATCGGCTGGGCATACCAGCGCCTCTTCGATCCGGAGTTTCCCTTTCCGGAGCTAACGCGCATGGACCACCGCTTATTGCTACGCTTCCCGGCAGTGCTCTCCGACCTGCTGATCGGCGTGTTCGCCTACGCCGTGGCCAGACGCCGCTTGAATCACCGCCTCGCTGCCATGGCACTGGCTGCGTTCGTCTTCAATCCGGCAATCATCTTTGATTCGGCCTACTACGGCCAGCTTGACGCCGTCCATTCGCTGCTGCTGGTGGCCGCTGTGGTCATCATCGGCGAGGGGTTCCCCGGTTGGGGCTGGCTGGTCATGGGCATTGCCATGCTGACCAAGCCACAAACCTACGTCGTGGCCCCGCTGCTGGTGCTGGTCACGGCGCGGCGCTTTGGCTGGTGGGGGTTGGTGCGCGGGGGCCTTGCCTCGGTCGTCGGCGGACTGCTTGTGGTGCTCCCGTTCCTGCGCTTCGGGACGTTTGACAGCTTCGCGCGCTACATGATCTCCATCTCGCAGGTGCACCCGGTGGTAGGCGCGAACGCGGACAACTTCTGGTGGTGGATGACGGGGGGCCAGGCAGCGCGCATCTTCGATACGACACCGGTCCCCGTCCTCGCGGCGCTCGGCCTGTCGCTGAGCTACCGCACGGCCGGCGTCGTCCTGGTGCTCGGTGTTTTGCTCGTCGTCTGGTACGCCGCCTGGCACAGGCCGCATCCGCCGGCACTCTACGAATGGGCTGCGCTCAGCGCGCTCGTATTCTTTGTGTTGTCCACAGAGATGCACGAGAACTACATGTACCTGACTCTGCCGCTCCTGGCACTGGTCTTCTACAACGAGCGCCGGTTCACGATTTTGTACGCCGGGCTCTCCGTGACCTTCCTGGCCAACATGGCCTTGCACTATCCGGCCATCGTTGCCTGGCTCGTGCCGCAAAACCCCGACATCTTCTTCGGCCAGGAACTGTTCTGGCCCCGACTGATCACGTCGATCCTCAACACCCTGGCCCTGGTGTGGTGGCTGGTGGTGTCCTTGCGTTCTAGTGAAAGACGTGCTATACTGAGTGGGTAGTAAGGAACAGGAAGTCGGCAGTGGGCGGAGGTGAACTGCATGACAACGCACACCACAATTGAGCAGATCTCGCAGCACGAAGGCCAGGAAGTCATGCTGAAAGGTTGGCTTTATGGCAGGACCGACAAGGGCCGCTTGCAATTCTTGCAGGTCCGCGATGGCACTGGCTTCCTCCAGGCCGTGGTGTTCAAGAAGGCGGTCAGCCCAGAGGCGTTCGCAGCGGCCAAATCGCTCACCCAAGAGTCCTCCCTCTCCGTCACCGGCACGGTGCGGGCCGACGATCGCGCCCCTGGCGGGTATGAACTCTCGGCCACCGACCTGCACGTCGTGCACCTGGCGGACGAGTACCCGATTCAGCCGAAGGAGCATGGCGTAGAGTTCCTGATGCAGCATCGCCACCTGTGGCTCCGCTCTTCGCGCCAGCACGCCATCTT
>CAYWAK010000066.1:0-12149 GCA_964455755.1 uncultured Ardenticatenales bacterium
GTGAAATCCGTGTCCTGTTTTCATTCTTCGTGGTGAGCAATCGCCCATGCTGTCTGCTGTGAAATTCGCGGGGTGGGGAGTAGATCGGTGGCAGTTCAGCTTAGAGCCAAATTGGCGACGACGTCCAGATCCCACGCGGACTGCTCGCCGGCCCGTAGCCGGTAGTAGCCGACGGCCGCAATGGGCGCGCCATTGTCTGTGCAAAGTACCAGGGGAGGAATAAGGACCGGGCAGTCAAGAGATTCCGTCATCTCAGTCCGGAGCATTTGATTGGCTGCCACGCCTCCCCCCAGCAGAACCTGCTTCACCCGGTGTTCCTCGGCCGCGAGGCGCGTTTTTTGGACCAGCACATCAACCACCGCTTCCTGAAAACTCGCCGCCACATCGGCCACCGGCAGCAATCTCGCCGCGGAAGCCGCAGCCATCCCATTTCTCATTCCCTCGTCGTGTCTCCATCGGTGAGGGTCTACGCCATATTGCTCCACAACATGGAGTACGGCAGTCTTCAGCCCGCTAAAGCTAAAATCATACGTGCCACGCAGCCAGGCGCGCGGAAATGAAAAAACACGAGGGTTTCCTTGTTCGGCGATGGACTGAATTGCCGGCCCGCCCGGGTAGGGGAGGCCCAGCAGCCGCGCAACCTTGTCGAAGGCCTCGCCAGCCGCATCATCGAGGGTCTGCCCCAAGACTTCGTACTTCCCGTGGCCCCTAACCAGGATCAACATCGTGTGGCCGCCAGAAACGATCAAGGCCAGGGAGGGGAAAACCGGTTCCGAGACTTCTTTGGCCCGCTCCCCTGCCTCCGCTGCGGGCCGAAGCCAATTGCCGTAGATGTGTGCCTCGATATGATTGATGCCGATGAGGGGCAAATCATGCCCGAAGGCGAAACCTTTGGCGTAATTCACGCCCACCACCAGAGAACCGGCCAGCCCCGGGCCGTACGTCACGGCAACACCGGCCAAATCTTGCGGCGTGAGACCCGACTGCTCAATGGCCTGTTCGACAACAGGCGCAATGGAAAGCACGTGTTCCCGTGATGCCATCTCCGGGAACACACCGCCATATTGCCGGTGCAGGGCGATTTGCGAAGCGACAACGCTGGAGCGAATGACCGTCCCGTCGGTGACGACTGCCGCGGCTGTCTCGTCGCACGAGGTTTCAATGCCGAGTATGTGCATGCCAGGCTCTCTAGGGACCGAAGTCCGGCATCGTGGCTTTCCACAGGTGTTGCGGAGTAAGCAGAAACACTTGTTGTTGTGCTTCATCTACGACTACGCTCACCAGCTTTCCAAGCACATCGGTGGCTTCGTCTTTCTTCGTGGCCCGAAACTGCCTGACGAATTGTCCCTCTTTATCGAACACCACGATGCGTTGTTCCGCCGGGTCGCCCACATACACGAATCGTCCATCCGGGTCGGCAAAAATACTCTTGGAGGACGTAATGGGCGTTTCCAAATCGCTCATCGGAAAATCTTGCTTCTCGCCGGCGGTAAACTTGCTCACGATGCCATCTGAGGTGAGCAAGAAGATGTTTCCGTCAATGGCCATATCTACCAACGGCCCCGTTTCTTCTTGTCCTGTCTGAATCCATGATTCCGGTGCGAGCGTATAGCTGCCCTCCGGCGTGGGCGCATATTTGAAAATTTGTGACGCGCCGGCATCGAGGACGTAGAAGTTTCCGACAAACGTGTCAATCCTCTTGACATCCTTCCACGTGTCAGTCTGCACGATTGCGTCCTGGCGAGTCTGACCGTCCTTGGTTACCTCAAAGAGGTGGCCGTCTCTGGCCAGTATCAGGATGCCGGCATCGGTACGACCGCTGCCCGGCTCCACCCAAGCGATGTCCAACAGTTCCCCGACCGTCTGCCCGCCAACGTCCTGCCCAATCTGCAGGACCGTTTGACCCTGGTTTGCTGCCGCGGCAGCGGTGCGAGGGTAGCGCAACACGCGATCGAGACCAACATCCAGCACAACAACGGAATCCTGGCCGAATACGACCCGTCGCGGCTCCGTGCCGGGGGGCGCAGTGTAGTCATCCAGCGGGACAAGGGCGGTCAGGCGCGAGACTTTGTTGACGTTGTCCAGCGTTTTGGCCAGGTCGGTAAGGAGTTGGCCGGCGTTTTCGGCTTGTGGGTTGAGCCGGCGAGCCTCTTCCACATTCTGAATGGCCTCGGTGAGCGTTTTTCGCGCATCGTTGCGCGGCAAGCTGGGGCCACGCTCTAGCGCATCCTGCCCTTGCTGTAGCAACTCCTGGACACGCACGTGCCGGGCCTGAGTCTGCCTGAACCAGAAGCCGGCGGCCAACGCTACGATGAGCAGGGGCACGAGCAAGCCAACCAGCATGAAGCGGGTGCTCGGCTCGCCGGCCGATGGCTTTTGCGGCCGCGCTTGGGCTTGCTTTGTTTTGGATGGCTTGGATGACGCAGAATCCATGTCCGGCAGCATCTGGCGGCCGATGGCCACGAACCTTCTTCTGAGGTAGCTTGATGCGCCGACAATGCCGCGCCCCAATCCTTCCAGTACAGGCCCCACAATACTGCCCACGGCAGCGCCAACCGCACCTACACCGACCACCAATTTAGCCAGGCCGCGGAGCAAATAGGACAATGCGAAACTGGCAGCTTCCAGTATCCGTGCCAAAATCAGGCCCGGTGGGGGACCGGCCGGCTCCTCGCCCCAGGAATCCTCGTCCTCGTATTCGTCTTCATGCGCCGGCTTCCCGCCAATGCCGGCGTGTGAGGCTTCCGGTATAGTGGCATCCCTTTGGGGAATAGAACTTTCCAAAGCGCTGGGAACTTCATCCGGTGGAGCGCCTACGGACTTGCGCGGGGAAGATGGCGCTTCCTCGTCCGGCGCTGGGACGGAAGTTATGCCGGTAATTTGTGCCTCGGCCAGCTTGATCGCCAACGCCGAAAAGTCGCCCGTGCCGACAAGCGTCTCCAGGTGTTGCAGCAAGTCCTCCGGGCTGGGCCTTTGCAGCGTCGCTCGAATCTGGTCTTGATCGGCCAAGTAGGGCAGATGACTGGCCGTCAGCAAGAACACGTCCTCTGCACTCACCGTACAATGAAATAACTGCACCATAGGGGAAGTAGATTCCCCAAGCGGTTGGGCGACAGACATTTCCCGGGGAGAAGTGGCAGCCTCCGGATAGGTTAGCAGTTCCTCGTTGTGCAGCACATAGACCAGTGCTGGCCCCCCTTGGGCAATAAAGAGGTCGTGTTCCCGGAGGGCAACGCACGTTATGCCGGCCAATAATTCGCGGCCGGCAAGACTCGTACCGTTTTCGTCAACAAGGTAGCGGTTTGTGGCGAGCACTGCCTGTCGCAGGCTGGCCGTAACACTTCCGGTAGTCTCGTAAAATGTGCGAATAGCCGTGTTGATGATGTGCGTGCTGATCAGGTCCCACGTTTCCGCCGGCGCTACGAGCTGGCACAGGAGGTACAGATTTCCTTTGTGTGCGCTGCCGGGGGGCATATCTGCTCCGGCTTCTATCGCCCCCGCTTCGGGAACGTCATCTCTCCTCTGTCCATCCACCAAACTGAGAGAAGCCACCTCTGTTTTCCAAATTGTGGCCATGACCCACTCTCCTTTGTTCTATCAGCGCACAGAAATGAGGGCATCGAGTCGGGACAGTGTCACCGGTCCAATTCCTTTTACCTGAACAAGGTCGTCAACACTTTGAAATGGCCCATGCAGCTCGCGGTATTCAACGATACGCTTGGCCAGCGTTGGGCCAACGCCAGATAATTCCTGCAGTTCCTCGGCAGTAGCCTGGTTGATGTTGATTTTCGTTGTCGAAACAGTGGTCGAAGATTTCTCCACCGTGGCCGGGGATTCCGTTCCCCGCTTCCGCGAAAGCTCAGATTGGCGCTCTGACTGCACGGTGCTGCCAGCGTCCGCCGGTGTGAGGTCAATCGGTTTGGTCTCCCTGGGCAACGAACTGTTGTCCTGACAGCTCACCTCGGTCGGACGCGGGGCCGCTTGCACCAATTGAAGCGACTCGCCGGGCGGCCGGCGGAGCCAAAACAGGGCAGCGCCACTGAGCAAGAAAGTTAGTGCTGCTAGCATCAATGCCGAGCGATGTTGGGCGATGAATGAGGCCATGGCATGAGGCCTTTGGTTGGCAGACTGTCCTTAGCAGGCAGTCGTTCAGCGTTTACTTTGGAAGTGTCTGATCAAGCTCGCCGTTGCTACGTCTGCATTCCCCCAAAACTGAACTCCCCCCCTGCATATCCAACAGGCAGGAGGCACCATACAATAATTATACAATAAATGTTAAGATGATGCAAAGTATTCATTACCGTCTGTTGAACAACAACGTACGACATCGTTCAATCTCTTCAGCCGAACAACCGGCATCGCCACGACGCCGGCGCTGCCGCTTTTTGAACGCCAACTTCGTAAGCTGTTGCTGCCAACGCATTCTGGCGAGGAGACCGGCCCAGCCAGAATCCGAAAGGGCGGCCCACTGGCCCGCCAACCGCCGAAAATACGAAGCTGCTTCGGCCAATTCTACGTCAGAAAGATGGCCGGCCTCCCGTTCCGATGCCAGTTCCTCCCGAATCCATTTTCTCTCCTGCCAGCCGGCAAAAAACAGCAAAACGAAAATGGCCATAACGCCCATGCCGTCCGAAAACAAACTCAAGAAGCAAGCTGTACCTCCCAGGCTAACAAACAGATTGTGGCTGAGATGGAATGCCATGGCCGCCAAAAGAGCCAGGAATGGCGCGGCGTTCCGTTTCCATGAAGTTGTGGCCATGCGCGCGTACCCAAAACCGAGGCCGGTAATGCCCGTGAAAAATGCGTGGTTGAACCCAAATACGACGGAACGAAGGAACACGGTCATTGCCCAGGCACCCCACCCTTGATGAGCGAACGCTGTGACGAAATAGAACACGTTTTCGGTCATGGCAAAGCCGAACCCAATCAATGTGCCGTACAAAATGCCATCCATCAGGTCGTCGAATTCGCTGCGAAACAGCCAATAGATTCCGGCCAGCGCCAAGGCCTTGGCCGATTCTTCAACCAGCGGGGCGACCAATGCAGCGCCAAGGATTTCGGAGGATTGCCCCGCAAGGGCCGCCAACGGCACATTGAATCCTATCTCTGCAAACAAGGAGATGACCACGGCCGGCACGGCTCCCCAGAAAAAGGCCAGCGAGAGCAGCCACCAGGGTTCACGTTCGTAGTGATCAAACCACCAGACAATCGTGGCATACAATGCCGTTGTACCGCCGGCCACAAATACAGAAAGCAGTTGGTTCATGTGGGCTTTAAGGTGAAGGAGGGCGCCATCAGGCTTCTGAGGAAGTCAGAGGCGACTCGCTTGAGATTGTGCGCCCACTCGAACATAGCGACGTAGAGGTCCAGGCAGTTTAGGATGAGGACGATGGTGACGCATGAGTAGCGGCTTCCGCTCCCAATGGTGTCTGTGAAGATGTTGTACACCGCGCCGCATACGTGACATCTGTAGTCGAAGATTGGGTCTCGGTGTCGATCATGGGGCGACTGACCCGACGGCAAGGGATGACCGTGCGAACAAGCCACCCCTTCCGGGGGTAGCAGTTCAAGCAAGGAACCATAGCAATGCTGTTCATCCATCAATGTGCCAATCGGAAAGATCATCATGGACTGCACTCCCGAGGTGACGGTTCGGCAAGATTGCGTACACGGTCATTATACACCAGCTATCTCTTTCTTGCAAGCGCCTTCACTCCGAAGCACACATGCGCCAAGCAGTCACCGTGAGCGTATGCACGCCACCAAGGATGAAAATACGTGGAGCGTCGAGCGTGAGGCGCGCCAACGTGATACGTAATACGTGACACCTGACACTTTATTTTCATAACAGCAGTGCCACCATGATGTCCATACGCAACTCCTACCGGAAAAAGCCAGAGCACGGCGTGCTTTCGTCAGGCCGCCAACACGCGACATAGCTGCACCCACTCGGCAATCTCAAGCGCTTCTGCGCGGCGACGGGCATCTATGCCCACCTGATCCAACGCCTCCCGCACGACTGCGTCGGACAGAGCCAGGCCTGCAGCCAGAGCGTTGTGGATTTGCTTCCGACGCTGGCCAAACCCGGCCCGCACGACGCGGAAGAAGTGCGCTATTTCATCGTCCGACAGCGGCAAGCCGGGGTAGAATTGGATACGCACGACCGCCGAGTCCACTTTCGGGCGCGGATAGAAAGCCCCCGCCGGCACACGGGCCACAATGCGCGGCTCCCCGTACAACTGCACGCTCACCGCCAGCAGGCTCATCTGGCCCGGCTTGGCCACGATGCGCGCGGCCACTTCCCTCTGCACGGTGAGCACAGCACACGCCGGACGAATCGCCGCTTCGGTCAGGTGCCGGATCACGGCGGAGGTGATGTAGTAGGGCAAGTTCGCCACCACTTTGTAGTTCGGATGCGGCGCGTTGTCTGCCGGCACAGGCAGCGCCAGCAGTTCAACAGGGTCCTGTTTGAGAATGTCCCCTTCCACGATGCGCAGATGAGCATTGCTCCCCAACTGCCGGCGAAGGAGGGCGACCATATTGGAGTCTAACTCTACGGCTACCACCCGCCCGGCCCGTTCCAGCAACCGCTCTGTCAGGCCGCCAGGGCCAGGACCGATTTCCAGCACGATGTCATCTGGCGAGAGTTCCGCCGCATCCACGATGCGGGAAAGAGCAACCGGATCAACCAAGAAGTTCTGGCCCAGGTTTTTGCGTGGGCGCAATCCGTGCGAATCGAGCAGCGCCCGTACCGAGGGGTGAGAAGAATCGCTGCCTTGCTTTGGCATGTTACCTCCGGCGCTCGCGCGGCCACGACGGCAGGATGTACCGAATTTGGGAAGCGGGTGGTGCCGGTGCCATCAAGTAGACATCAACCCAACGATACCACAATTGCAAGTTGTCTTCGTCAAATCCCAAATCAATGCGCCGGCCCAGAATGCGCCCGCCCGTATCCCCGACGAGGGCCTTGCCGTAGCCGGGGACATAGACGTAGGTGCCCAGCTTGACCACAGTGGGGTCCACAGCCACGATGCCCTTGCCGGCCTGCAGGCCCAAACGGGTTATGCCGTAGAGGGGATGATCGCGTGCCTTGCCGGAGGTGGCCGCGGTGTACGAAGTGGCCAGCAGGCGCACCTTACGCCAGTATTGGAAGGTTCCTTCGGGCGTCTCCAAATCGCGCAGCACGAGCTTTGTGCCATAGGCGATGATCTCGTCAACTGGATCGCGATCTACCCACTCCTTTTCCATGCCTCTGCGGACTTCTTTGCCGTCTTCAATGGTGATGCGTACCTGCCGCTTGCGTACGCCGGGCACACCCTTTTGGTCCACGTTCCGCGCATCTATTTCCATTTCCGCATTCGGTCGCCATTTCGTCTCAAAGGGTATCGGTTCTTGTTCGGTGATGAGTTTTTCGGAAACGCGCACCACGGTAATGCTCAGGTTGTCCTGAAGCTGAACGAATCCTTTTGGCGTGACGCGGTCCAGCGGATTGAGAGCAATACCGGCCGATTGCAGGGCCTGTTCCACGGTTTTGGCGCGGCTGCGGGTATGGATTTCGCGGCCATCCACGATCAAGGTGATGGGGCGGGACCGGCGAATGTGTACCCGAATTTCCGGCGAGGTTGGCGTACCCAACGGCGGAAAGACCTGGTCACCCAAATAGAGTACAACGTCCTGCTGCCACAACGCCTCGCCGATCGTGGGGGCCAGCGTTTCAAACTGCATCGGCACGCCGTCGTCATCCACGTAAATGGGCAGTGCCCGCAGAACGGTCAGCCGGAATGGCGTGCGCCGGGGCAGGGCGGCGTTGGGCCGGGGGAGGGGGGTGTCGAGATCGGCAACTCGTCCATCAACCAGGACGCGGTCATGAACGCCAAGTTGCACGCCCAACTCGCGCAACAGTTCTCCCACCTTTCGCAGATGGGTGCGATGTAACGTGGTGCGACCACCCCTCGTCACCTGCACGAGGGAAGCCAATTGGATTCGGAGGGGGGCGTTTTCGGGCAGTGGGCCACTGCGTGCCGGCAAAACAATATCTTCCGGATACAACGGGCCGCCCAGTTCGGCCAACATCCCCTCGATGGTCGTCTGATGCGTTTGCAATACCACAGACTTGCCGTTGATGAGCAACGAAACGGGATGCAGCGTCGTGCGGTAACCGAAAACCAACAGCCATGCTGCCACGATAATCCCCGCGAAGACCTGCAAACCGGCCGCCGGCCGCCAAGCTGCTACGCCCCGCAATCGCCGGCCCCAACGCAGGGAGCCCGAGTCGAATTGGGGAGAGAGTGTCTTCTCCTTCGTGGTCACGGGCAACAATCTTTCGGCATTATTCGATGGAGTTCAAAGGGTCGCTGTTATCGCCAAGGCCGTTGGGCGCGGTCAGGAGGCCTTCGCCCAACGGGCATCTGACTACTGTTTTCAGAGCGACCACAACTGAAAAAGGACGGAGGATTCGCTCCTCCGCCCCGGACGGTCTAAGGTGTGGCCGTACACCCTTCCTTGCCCCAAGCCCCCCAACTTTCCGGGGCTGTTCAGCTCCAGCCAAGCTACCCTGCGGCACCCAGAAGGGATTGCTTACCGCTGCTTCCTCTCGGACCTGACGGGGTTCACAGGCTTCTGCCGCGCAGGACCCAGCTTTCAATACTGTCCAACCGCGATAGTCTCGAAGGGCCAAAGGTCGAAAAAGGGGATTCAATCCCGCTAGAGCGGATTGCGGGTACAGGGCACCGCTAGTTCCCCATCTAGTACGGCCACAATCCGCATAGTAACGCAAAACGACCGAATTGTCAAATGAAGGCGGAGAGGGTGGGATTCGAACCCACGAGACATTGCTGTCTACACGATTTCCAGTCGTGCCTGTTCGGCCACTCCAGCACCTCTCCGCGAATGTGCACACCGGCTGTTCGCGCACGGCTATTATACCAGTGAGCGGCAAATCTTCCAAATTTCGGCTGTCAGTGGCCGGCGCCACGTCTTTGTCTTTCATCTTCACGATCAAGCAGTCCCAGCCGGAGGGCCTGTCTGATAGCGGCAACGCGATTGGATGCGCCCATTTTTTTCAGCACTTCGTGCACATGTTTCTTGACCGTGTTCACGGAAATGACCAATTGGTCCGCAATCTGTTGATTGGTCAAACCCTCGGCCATCAGCACCAACACCTCTTCTTGGCGTGGGCTTAGCGGGGCTTCCTCGGTTCTTGTTTCGACTACCTCGCGCTGGCGATCCGCGTCCCTCACAGCTTGCAAGAACTTGAAGCGGTCAAACTTATCTTTCTCAAAGAAAGCATAGGTGCCCAGTTTTTCATAGGCATATTCGATTTCGGCGGGTGTTGCTAACGCACTAACCGTCACGGTCGGAATGCCTCGTTTGTGCGCCGCTTCCAACAGACGCAATCCATCGCGGTTGCCCGCCGCATCAACGGAGCTGGCCAGGCGCAGGCCAACAATGGCCACGTCGCAATACGCGCGCCGCAGCCACCCCAATGCTTCGCCATAACTCACGGCCGTCTCCACCCGGAAGTTCGCGTGCTGCAAGATTTCGCAGAAAATCTTCTGCCACGACGCATCATCTTCGACGACCAACGCGCAACTGACCCGCCCCGTTTGGGCGACGGCGTCGCTCTGCACACGGGTGGGAATGCTCCCAGCCTTGTTGTTCAGGCGATGCGGCAAGTTTGCTGCCACATCACCCATGGCGGCAAATGTTTCAGCTACGGTTTGTCGCTCTCGTATGGCTTGTACCTCCTCTAAGCGGGCCGCTTCTTGAACGGCCATGGCCGCATGACGAGCCAGCAACATGAGCAGACTTTTGTCCCGGTCCGAGAATGTGCGGGGGGTGTCCGTGAAGAGGCTGCACACGCCGGCAGCACGGTTGTCCCACCCCAGCATGGGCGCCATCAGCGCGGAAACCCAGCCCTGGCTACGAGCCATCTCCTTGTGCCGGAAGCGCGGTTCGCGCTGCACGTCTTCGATCGCTACGGGGGCCTTGCGTTGCAAAACGTGACCGGCCAGGCTGCCGGAAACCGGGATGTGCTGGCCGCGCCGGTAGCCTGACGTGGCGTGTTGTAGCAACAGCGTCTGATCGTCCCCAGGAGCGAACGTCCAAATCGCGCCGTCCGTTGTGCGGAGCAGGTCGCCGGCACGGTCCAGGATCAAGGCCAGCGGGTCTTCCCGTCGCAAGACCAAGAGGTTCTCGACAATATCTTGCACCGCCTCCAAGAGTTTTCCTTCTTGGAGGGCGATGACCTCTGGTGGCGACGAGGCTTTCACCGAACTTTGATGGCGTTCGTCAAGAGCCGCCGGGTGGGTGATGGCATTCATGATGTGCTTTCATGACGCAGAGTATCCTTTTTGGTTCTGGCTCGGCCAGGTTAAGACTCTTTGGTGATGACTTCGATGCCACCCATGTACGGACGCAAGACGGATGGCACGACGATGCTGCCATCGGCTTGCTGGTAATTTTCCATTACGGCGATCAGGGTACGTGGCAGGCCCAGCCCGGAACCGTTCAAGGTGTGTACGTACGCGGGCTTGCTGCGCGGCTCCGCCCGGTAGCGGATGTTTGCCCGGCGTGCCTGGAACGTTTCGCAATTGCTGCACGAGCTGACCTCCAACCATTCTTGGCAGCCGGCGGCCCACATTTCGACATCATACTTTTTTGTCGCCGCGAATCCCAGATCACCGCTGCACATTTGCACCACGCGATGGGGAATCCCCAGAGCGCGGCAGACGTCCTCGGCGTTGTCCACGAGGCTCTCCAGTTCATCGTATGAGGTCTCCGGCGTGCAAAATTTGTACATTTCCACCTTGTCGAATTGGTGTCCGCGCTTGATGCCCCGCGTGTCGCGGCCGGCCGACATTTTTTCCCGCCGGAAGCAGGGCGTGTAGGCGACATAGTGAATAGGGAGCGTTTCGGCGTCCAGGATTTCGTCCCGATGCAGGTTGGTCAGGGGCACTTCTGCCGTGGGAACCATCCACAAATCGTCCTCGTAGTCACGGTACAGGTTGTCTTCAAATTTCGGCAACTGGCCGGCTCCTACCAGGCATTGGCGACGCACCACGAACGGTGGGTAGATTTCCGTGTATCCCTGCTGCTGGACGTGCAAGTCGAGCATCCAGGCAATGAGTGCCCGTTCCAGTCGCGCACCGGCACCCTTCAGCACGTAGAAACGCGTGCCGGACAGCTTTACGCCACGTTCAAAATCCATGATTCCCAGGGCCGGCCCAAGTTCCCAGTGGGGGAGGGGCGTAAAATCATACGAAGGCAAATCCCCCTCCTGGCGAACGACAATGTTCTCGCTTTCGTCAGCGCCAATGTGCACACTCTCGTGCGGCAAGTTCGGTACTTCCAGCAAAGCGGCATTCAAGCGCGCGTTGACCTCTCGAACCTGTTGGTCCAGGGCGGCAATGCGGTCGCCAACCTTGCGCATCGCTTCGATTTTGGCTTGGCGTGCTGCCTGATCTTTGGACATGCCGATTTCTTTGGAGACAACGTTGCGTTCTTGTTTGAGCTGTTCAACTTCTGTGAGTAACGCCCGCCGTTCGGAGTCCAGCTTCAAGATTTCGTCAATTGGTGCTGTGCTGAACAGTTTTTCGATGGCGGCTTTTACTTCTTCCGGATGTTCTCGAATGTAGCGCAGATCAATCATTTTGTACCTCCTGGAGCATGAAACAGATGTCAAAACGCCTCTCGCCAAACCAGGACGAGAGGCGTGCAAATCGTGGTGCCACCTGACTTCGCAATTACCTCGCGATAATTGCCTTGGAGGGTAGAATACCCTCGTATGCGATAACGGGCATGACCGGCAATGCTTGGCCCGTCCAGACCAACCATCTCGTCATTTGGGCCTTTGGACAGGTTTTGCATGCGACTCAGGAGGGGAAAAAGGATTGTCAGTCTATCGCCTCACAGCGGCCGGCGACTCTCTGAAAGAATGAGCAATCCCTTGGTCTCCGTCACAATCTTTGGAAACTATGGCTTTGTTAGCAGTAACGGCACAACAACGAGCAGGCTTGAGCACCGGATGCAATGGTCTTGCGAGAGCACGTGCTAAGGTAAAGACCTGCCGGCTGGCCTGGGACAGAACTGCAGATCCCCAGACATATTGTAGCACCGATCTCGCTGAATGACAACTTTGGCTTGATACC
>CAYWAK010000067.1:0-12106 GCA_964455755.1 uncultured Ardenticatenales bacterium
CGTCTCGGCGGTAAACAAATACAGTTCCACCGCCTACTAAACTGAAACAGTCACCTTCCCACCGCTAAAAGTTGCCCCTCAGAACCATCCGTGGTATACTACTTGTTCAGAGGGGAACGCCTACTTCATCATGAGGGGGGAACTCATTTCCATGAATCGAGAGGCCATGTTGTATGATACTCTCGACAACCAGAAGGTACGTTGCAACCTTTGCGCGCATCGTTGCCTGATCAAGCCGGGCCGGGCAGGGATATGCCAAGTACGTGTGAACCAGGAGGGTACGCTGATCACGCGCGTCTACGGTCGCGTGACCGCAAACCACATAGACCCGATTGAGAAAAAGCCGCTGTTCCACTTCTATCCCGGAAGCCGGGCCTTGTCCATCGCCACGCCCGGCTGTAATTTCCGCTGCCAATTCTGCCAGAACTCGGATATCTCCCAGATGGTGCGTGAGCATCACCTGATTATGGGCGAAGAAATCACGCCGGCGAACCTGGTCGCCGTCGCCCAACGCACACGTTCTCGAACCATCGCCTACACCTACACGGAACCGACCATCTTCTTTGAATACGCTTACGACATAGCGCGAAAAGCGACCGAAGCCGGCCTCTCCAACGCCTTTGTCACCAACGGCTACGAAACACCCGAAGCGATAGACATGATCGCTCCCTACCTGGATGCAGCCAACGTGGACCTGAAGTCTTTCAACGACTCCTTCTACCGGCACGTCTGCGGTGCGACGCTGCAACCGGTGCTCGATGCGCTGCAGAAGATGAAACAGGCCGGAATCTGGCTTGAGGTGACCACGCTGATCATCCCCACCTACAACGATTCCGCTGACGAACTTCGAGATATTGCGCGTTTCATTGCCCGCCAATTGGGTGTAGAAACGCCCTGGCATGTGAGTGCCTTCTATCCAACGTATAAACTGACCGACGCTCCACCTACACCCGAACGCACGCTGATGCGCGCTCGTGATATCGGCTTTGAAGAGGGGCTGCATTATGTCTATGCCGGCAACCTGCCCGGCAGGGGCGAAGATACCCTTTGCCCAACGTGTGGAAAGGCCGTTATCCGCCGCTATCGATACACAATCTTGGAAAACGACGTGCGAGAAGGCCGGTGTCCCGAATGCGATACGCCCATCGCCGGCGTGGGACTCTAACGCCGGCCGGCTGCCGCACACCCCGCGCTGCCAGGCACAGCCTGGCGACCGGCCAAGGGCGCAAAAGTGCATTTTGATTGAAGATCACAAACCCGAAAACCATTTATCCAGGAGGTACGACTACCATGTCCATCGAAAACTATCTGGTGCCCATCGAGCGTCTTCGCCGCATATGTCCTCCAGAGGATTTGGAATGCACAACCACAAGCGACGTGTCGCCACTCACAGAGATCATCGGCCAGGAAAGAGCCGTACGCGCACTGCGGTTCGGCCTGGGCATGAAGAGCAGCGGCTACAACATCTATGTGGCGGGGGTGCCCGGCACCGGGAAAATGACGGCCGTGCAAGAATTCCTCAAAGAGATCGCCAAAGACCAACCCGTACCGGACGATTGGTGTTACGTGAACAACTTTGACGACCCGTACCATCCGAAGGTACTGCGATTGCCGGCCGGCCGGGCACACCAACTGCGCGCCGATATGCAAGCGCTCATCACATCAACCAAACGGGAGATCACCAAGGCCTTTGAAAGCGAGCAATACACAACGCGGCGCGAAGAATTGATCTCCAGTTTGCAAGAACGCCAGCAGAAGATCTTTTCCAGCACCCAAAGCCAGGCCCAAAAAGAAGGGTTCGTCCTGCAGAGCAGTCCGGCCGGTCTCATGATCATTCCCCTGGTAGACGGCAAACCAATATCGGACAATGATTTTGCAAAGCTTCCACCGGAACGACAGCAGGAGATTCGCAAACGCCGCGAACAAGTTGAAGAACAACTCAGGGTCGCAATGAAACAGGCCCATAGCTTGGAGAAGGAAACCCACAAACAACTGGAAGAGCTCGACCACCAGGTAACCCTCTTTGCTGCCGGGCATTTGATTGACGACATCAAGCAACAGTATGACGGGCTGGCTGACGTGCAAACCTATCTCCAGGCAGTCAAAGAGGACATTGTGGCCCATGCACAAGATTTTCGCACAACAGAAGCCCAGAAACCTCCTCCCCAAATGCAGGCACCTTGGGCAGAAGAAAGCAAATGGCGCAAGTATGAAGTCAACGTGCTGATCGACAACAGCGGGAACCAAGGCGCGCCGGTGATCACCGAGCTCAACCCAACCTACACCAACCTCTTTGGCCGGATTGAGAAGGAGGCCCAATTCGGCGCCCTGCACACAGACTTCACCCTGGTCAAGGCCGGCGCCCTGCACCGCGCACTGGGCGGCTACATGGTGCTTCCCGTGGAAGATCTGTTGCGCAACAACTTCGCCTATGATGGTCTGAAACGAACGCTGCGCAACCGGGAAATCTGCATCGAAGATGTCGCCGAACGGCTGGGTTTCATGAGTACAAAAAGCATCATGCCAGAGCCGATTCCTGTGGACACCAAAGTCGTGCTGGTAGGGAGCACCTCCCTTTACCATTTACTCTATTCCAGGGACGAAGAATTCGATGAATTGTTCAAGGTGAAGGCAGATTTTAACACACAAATGCCGCATACATCGGAGAACGAAGGGCTCTACGTTTGTTTCATAGCCCGCATTTGCGAACAGCAAAATCTGCTTCCCTTCGACGGGACCGGCGTAGCGAAAGTCATCGAGTATAGCTCGCGCCTGGCTGCAGACCAGGACAAACTCTCCACGCGCTTTGCCGACATCGCCGACATCCTGACCGAAGCGAACTACTGGGCCGCTCAAGACGGGTCGGACATCGTACACGCAGAGCACGTGAGTCGCGCCCTCGCAGAGAAAGTCTATCGCTCCAATCTGGTGCAGGAACATATCCAGGAAATGATCCAACGGGGCCGGATACTGATTGACACCGAAGGCGAAAAAGTCGGCCAGGTGAACGGCCTCTCCGTCATCAACATGGGCGATTTCCAATTTGGCCAGCCCTCGCGCATCACCATCAGCCTGGGTCTTGGTCGCGCCGGCGTGGTGGACATCGAACGCAAGGTGGACATGGGCGGCCCCCTGCACAGCAAGGGCGTCATGATACTGAGCGGCTTTTTCATTGACCGTTATACCCAGGACTACCCCCTCACCCTTACAGCCCGCCTCGTTTTCGAACAAAGCTATGGTGGCGTGGACGGCGACAGCGCTTCCAGCACAGAACTCTATGCCCTGCTCTCCCGTCTCGCGGAATTGCCGATTCGCCAGGGTCTTGCCGTTACCGGTTCCGTCAATCAAAAAGGAGAGGTGCAGGCGATTGGCGGCGTCAACGACAAGATTGAAGGCTTCTTTGACGTTTGTAAAGCAAAAGGCCTGACCGGCGATCAGGGAGTGATGATCCCGGCCAGCAACGTCGCCAACCTGATGCTGCGCGAAGACGTCCTGGAGGCTGTGCGCCAGGGCCAATTCCACATCTATGCCGTGAGTCATGTGGACCAGGGCATCGAGATTCTCACCGGTGTGCCGGCCGGCGAATTGCAGGAAGACGGCTCCTACACGCCGGATAGCGTGAACGACCGGGTGCTGAAACGATTGGAAGAGATGGGCGAAAAACTACGCAAATCCGGTCGCAATGAAAAAGACGAAGACAAAGAAGAGAAAACGGAGAACGCAGAAAACGAGGCTTCTCCAGAAAAGGTGGATGACAAAGCGCCGGAGGAGGAAGACAGGGAAGAGGAAGAAAAGGAAAAGGACGACGATGCCGATGAAGAGGAAGCGGAAAGCTAACCACCATGCCAACTTCCAAACCGCGCCCAACGGAAATCGTCCTCGATAAACCAAACCGCTGGTTCCACGTTACCTGGAACGACGGGCACGAGAGCCTCTACCCATTTTCCGACTTGCGTTTCCATTGCCCGTGCGCCAGTTGTCAGAAAAGGCCGGAGGAGGCCGGGCCCCTTCAAGTGAAGCGCCTGGAGATCGGCGATCCGAACATGCTGGTGGAAGTCATCCCCGTGGGGACCTATGCCTTGCAGTTCGTATGGGGCGACGGGCACGGCGCGGGATACTACGCTTTCGACTATCTGCGCGACCTTTGCCGCTGTGAGGTTTGTCGTGCCGAAGAAGAGCGCTCCGGTGAGCAGTAAATTGGTTAATTGATAGAGAAGGACGGTAAAACAATAGCGCAAATCAGCAGCCGCAATTTCATGAAAAACCTGCCGGACAAGGTGCGGATTCTGTTGCCACCTTTCCTGCAAAACCTGAACTGGAGGGTCCGCAGCTATCTCGTGCAGATCTACTATGCCGACCCGACCGTGCATTACGAAGTCTGGTCCATCCGCAAGCGGGATATGATGGAGATTGGGCTGCACATGGAAAGCCGCGACCGTCACCTGAATGATTTCCTCTTCCGAACGTTGGACAAACACATCTTTGAGATCCGCGCCCAGGTTGACGGAACCCTGGAATTGGAACGGTGGGATAAAGGCTGGGCCAAACTCTACCGGACGACCCCGCTGCCCCCTTTCAACCGGCAAACCCTGATCACAACAGCCGAAGCCACAGCAAAATTGATCCGGACAATAGAACCGATCGTCCGCGAGTCGTTGTACGCGCGCACGCTGCAATCCGCCGCCCCACCCGAAACGGTGGATGCATCATCCCGAAGCGAAGACTGAGCCCGTGGCATTTCCAAACCCGTTTCGTCGCCGCAAGAAGCGCCCCGCGAGCTTGACACGCGAAGACCTGATCGCCAAGCTGGCGACTGGGAACGCCTCGCTGGCCGGCGCCTTCGCTCCCGGCGTGGACTTGCGCGGCATTCGCCTGGACGGCGTCGATTTCACCGATGCCGTCCTGCACGACGCCAATTTGCAGGACTGCTCGCTGCGCGAAGTGCTGGCCCGGCGCACACAATTGCAGCGGGCGAACCTGCAAAACACAGACTTCACCCAGGCCGATCTCGCCCTGGCGAATCTCGCGCAGGCCAACCTGCGCGCGGCCAACCTCACAAACGCTCGACTGCTGGGAACCAACCTCCAAGATGTCTCGTGCGAAGGAACAGCATGGACCGGAGCGACCCTTTCCCAGGCCAAACTGGCCGGCGTCATGCTGGACGGCTGCGACCTGGCCGGTGCGGACCTCGTAGACGCGGACTTGCGCGGCACCAGTTTGCGCGGCGCCAATCTGCAAGGCGCTGTGCTCACCAGCGCCAACCTCAGCGACGCCGATCTCACCGGAGCAAACCTCGCAGGCGCCCAAATGAGCGCATGCCTGAACGGGGCCTCACTGCGCGAAGCCCGCTTGACCGGGGCCCTCCTCCGCTACGCCGAATTGCGTAACGCCGACCTCGAACACGCCATCCTCGATGACACCGACTTCAAGGGCGCTATAATGCCCGATGGCACGAAGCATCTCTAAGCACTCTAGGCACTCCCCCACTTGACAACAATTCATTATTGACTATAATTGTTACTGCAACATCGTGCAATAGCAAAGGAGAGCGCGTTTGCCTGAACCCAAAGATGTACTCCGCAATCTGCGCGAGGCAGGATACCGGCGTACACCGCAACGAGAGATAATCCTGGAAGCAATCTATTCACTGGGCAGTCATTTTAGCGCGGAACAAGTTTACCGTACCGTCCATGCTCGTAGTTCCTACATCAATCGCTCCACGATCCATCGCACGTTGGAACTTTTCCGGGACGTCGGCATGTTGCTTGAGCTCCGCACCAGTAACGGCCAAACGGAGTACGAGTTGGCCAGCGCCGGTCACCATCACCACCTGATCTGCAAGTCTTGTGGACGGATGATTGAGTTTTCCGACCGATATTTGGAATCCCTGGAGCAAACATTGCTCGCAGACTACGGGTTCAACGCGCAAATCGAACACCTGGCTCTCTTCGGACATTGTGCCGATTGCCAATAGACACCTGACAACTGACAACTGTTTACTGTAGGAGGTAAGCCATGCACTACCTAAGCCCAATCAGTCTCGCACCGATCGTTGGCAGTGCGCCCCTACACATTCCGGATGGCTACCTAAGCCCCGTCATGTCGCTGTTTTTCTATTTGCTGGTGATACCGTTCTGGTACTTTGCCGGCCGTCATGCCCAGAAGAAGCTAACCGGTCGCATGGTACCGATGGTCGCGCTGTTGGCCGCCTTCTCCTTCGTGATCATGATGTTCAACGTGCCCCTGCCCGGCGGCACCACGGGCCATGCTGTGGGCGCCTCGTTGGCAGCCATCGTCGTCGGTCCGTGGATCGCCAGCATCGCCGTCTCCATCGCCCTGCTGATACAGGCGCTTTTCTTCGGAGACGGTGGCATCCTGTCCTTCGGCGTAAACAGCTTCAACATGGCGGTGGTCGTTCCATTCGTGGCCTACGCCTTCTATCGCGCCATATCAGGACAGAGTCCGATCACCGCCCGGCGGCGAGCAGTTGCCGCTTTTCTGGGGGGCTATGTGGGCCTGAGCCTGGCTGCCCTTCTGGCCGGTGTGGAATTCGGCCTGCAGCCACTCCTGTTTCACACCGCGAACGGCACGCCCCTCTACGCCCCCTTTCCGTTGAGCGTTTCCGTGCCGGCCATGCTCATCCCGCACATGGCATTGGCTTCCATCGTCGAGGGAGTGGTTACGGCTCTGGTCGTCGCCTACCTGCAACGGGCCAATCCCGCCCTGCTGATGTTCGCGGAGCCGGCAGCCGGCGCCAAAATCTCCACGGCACGCCATATGGGTACACGAACGCTATGGGCCGGCCTGGCCGCGCTGGCCCTGCTTTCCCCGTTGGGATTGCTGGCAAGCGGATCGGCCTGGGGCGAGTGGAGCGCATCTGAGCTGGCCGGAAAGCTCGGTTTTGTGCCGCAAGGCATCGCTGCCGGAGGAACCTCCTGGTCGGCGCCTCTTGGTAGCTACGGCTTGAGCAACCTGGGCAACAGTGAGGGCTACATCCTCTCTGCCCTGACCGGCATTGTCATCATCCTGACCGCCTTTTGGCTGCTCGAACGTCTCCTTTCTGCGAATCGCTCCGGCGCAGAGAACAACGTCGAACGCAGCGCATAGAGCAGCATAAAGGGAGCACGCCATGTGCCGCGCACGTCGCGCATCTTGCAGGGCAAACGGAGCGATCCTATAACATGAGCGCCGGAATCATAGAACGTACCCTGGCTGACATTAGCCATTCGCTGGAACAGGCCCTCTTCGCCGAAGAAATAGCCCGTTGGCCGGGCCTGTTGCAGTCACTGGACCCGCGCGCCAAGATTGTGAGTGTCCTGGCCTTGCTGCTGGCGGTCAGCCTGTCGCGCAATTTGCTGATCATCCTGGCCCTGTACGGTGTCGCGCTGGTATTGGCGCGATTGTCCCATGTGCCCATGACTTTTTTCGTCAAGCGTGTATGGATGTTCATGCCCTTCTTCACCGGCATCATCGTGATTCCGGCCCTGTTCATCACGCCGGGCCGGCCGCTGTATGCGTTGCCGGGACCCGTACATTTGGTGATCACGCGAGCCGGTGCGATCAGCAGCGCGTTCCTCATTTTGCGCGTGGGCACCTCCGTTTCCTTGGCCGTGTTGCTGGTGCTGACCACGCCCTGGAATGAACTCTTGAAGGCGCTTTCCGTCCTGCGTGTTCCTAAAGCGTTCGTCCTCATCCTGGGCATGACCTACCGGTACATCTACCTGTTGCTCCACACCATGAACGACATGTTTCTCGCCCGTAAGAGCCGCATCGTGGGGAAGATGGGTTCGTCCGACCACCGGCGTTGGATTGCCGCAAGCGCCGGCGTCTTGCTCGGAAAATCCTTCCACCTGAGCAACGAAGTCTATTTGGCCATGACGGCTCGTGGTTTCAACGGGACGGTGCGCACCGCCGGCAATCTACAACTGCATTTGCGTGATTGGTTGTGGGGAGCCGGGCTGGTGAGCGTGGCAATGATCGCTATGATTTTGGGAAGCTAGCAGGCTGTCGGAGAGGTCTGTTTTTTCCTTATAGAACACAGATTTTCAGGCCAAATGATAGGTGCAACGAACGATGAACAACGTCGCTTTCTCTATGAAGAATGTAGAATTTAGTTATGACGGCCGCTACCCGGCATTGGCCGGCGTGACGCTCTCTGTGCAAACGGGGGAAGTGCTGGCGATCCTGGGCGCAAACGGTAGTGGCAAAAGCACGCTGTTAAAGCTGCTGGACGGCCTGTACTTTCCGACCCATGGCGAGCTTCGCATCTTCGGTGAGGTATTCGCCGAGGAGACATTTCGCGACGAGCAGGCCCTGATTTCCTTTCGCCGGCAGGTGGGCCTGGTGTTTCAAGACCCGGATGTTCAACTCTTCTCGCCCACGGTCTGGGATGAGGTTGCCTTTGGTCCACTTCAGCTTGGCCTCTCCGAGAAAGAGGTGCGCGCGCGCGTGGATGAAGCCTTGTCGCTCCTGAACATAGAAGGTTTGCGCGACCGCACCCCTCACCACCTGAGCGGTGGCGAGAAGAAGCGCGTGGCCATCGCCTCTGTGCTTTGCCTGTGGCCCGACGTGTGGCTGTTGGACGAACCCACCGCCGGCCTGGACCCACGCAGCCAGAGTTGGCTGATCGACTTCATCCTGGATCAGCGCCAACAGGGCAAAACCGTGGTAGCAGCCACACACGACCTGGACATTGTGGAGGCAATTGCTGACCGCGTCTGTGTGTTCGGGGAAGACCACCGCATCGCCCGAATCGGTTCCGCAAAGGAGGTGCTTGCCGATCGCGAACTTCTACTCCGCTGCAACTTGATCCATGACCATCGCCATTTGCACCGTGACGTCGTTCATGGGCACCCCCACCTGCATCGCTCCGCCCATGAACATGAGCACACGTAGCGCCTGTTCGTCAAAACGATAACAGTTTAGGAGGAGAGAACATGTCAACCTTTAAGATTCGTGGATTTCGCGCCGAAGTCTTCTATGTGAGTGATGGGGATACGCCGGATGTCACCTTCCACGTCGAGACATCCGTGCGCATGTTGGGCATTGATACGCCGGAGAAAGGATTTCAGGACAGACGGAACCTGCTACACGTCCCGTCAAACCGCAGTCACTACCATCCCTCCGAGGAATATGCTCCCATTCTCGCCCAGCTTGAACTGGACCCTACCGTCGTAGGTAAAAGGGACGCCGACTACGACAAGCGACACTTCACGGGCAAGTTGACCCCCGAATATGCCCAATACTTGTCGCAGAGGCTGGGGGCCGGTGAGCCTGCTTCCAATCAACAAGTACACGCCGAAGCTGCAACAGAGTATTTGCGTTCCATCACAGATCGGGACGTATTCCTGACGTACGGCGAGCAGACATTTGATCGTTACAACCGGCTGTTGGCCTTCATCGGTCGCTACGCAAAATCGAAAAAGGGCCGGGGGGACACCTACAACCTGCAGCAATTGAAGGCCGGCATGGCCATCAATTACTTCATCTATCCTAACCTGGTGGACCTGAACCAGAGAGCCCGCAAGCACGATATTAGCAACAAGCACGTCTCATTGGCTCGCGACGCGGTGATCGCTGCCCGTGAGTCTGGAGTGGGAATTTGGAACAAGGCCAATCCCCTGCTCCTGTGGCCTTTCGAGTTCCGCATCCTTGTCCGGCGCGAGTTGCCCTCCCGTTTTTGCGCCGATCTGGAGACACTCGCGCTCTACCGGCCGCAGGAGTATTACAACGTGCCGGTGGAAAATCGCCTGTTCTTTTCCAAAGAGTTCGTTCCTGTGGCACTCTACCTGCGTGGCTACCATAAAACGTGGGAGGGGGAACCGTACTAAGCTGTCCGGAATGCGGAGCGTCGAGCGTGACGGTTCGCCCATTCGCTCATTTTCAGCCGATTAACGCGCTCAATGCGCCGGCCACGCGCTGAATCTGCTCCTCCGTGAGTTCCGGGAACAAGGGCAGGGAGAGGAACTGGTGGGCAGCCTCTTCGGCTACGGGGAAACTGCCCGGCACATACCCCAAGGAAGCAAAGGTCGGCTGCAGGTGAATGGGAATCGGATAATGAACGCCGGCACCAATGCCTTGCGCACGCAGCGCGGCCAGAATCTCGTCGCGCCGCTCGATGCGCAGGGCAAAGATATGGTACACGCTGCGCACATCCGCTACCTCGTGGGGCAACACCACGTCCAGGTCGCCCAGGAGTTCGCGATAGCGTGACGCGTGTGCCCGGCGGGCCTGGTTCCAATCGTCAAGATGCGGCAGCTTGGTGCGCAGAACAGCGCCCTGAATGCCGTCCATGCGCTCGTTGAAACCTTCGACCTCGTGCTCATATTTGCCCGTTCGCCCATGGTCGCGCGCCACACGGACACGAGCCGCAATGGCGTCATCGTTGGTCACCACGGCGCCCGCATCGCCATAGGCCCCCAGGTTCTTCCCGGGGTAGAAGCTAAAGATGGCCGCGTCCCCCATGCTGCCCGCTTTGCGACCCTTGTAGATCGCTCCGTGGGCCTGGGCCGCATCCTCGATTACGCGGAGGCCATGGTCACGCGCAATGGCCAGGATCGGGTCCATGTCCGCCGGCTGCCCGTGCAAGTGTACCGGCATGATCGCTCGCGTGCGCGGGGTGATGGCCCGTTCGATCCGCGCGGGGTTGATGTTGTATGTACGCGGGTCGATGTCCACCAGCACGGGACGCGCACCCACCTGCCGGATTGCTCCGCAAGTGGCCACAAACGTCATCGCCGTAGTGATGACCTCGTCACCCGGCCCGACGCCACAGGCCCGCAGAGCAAGAAACAGCGCGGCCGTTCCCGAGGCAACGCCGATTGTGTTACGCACATCGCAATAACCGGCGAAGGCTTCTTCGAAGGCCGCCACCTCCGGCCCCAAGATGAATTGGTTGCTGTCCAGGACTCTTTGCAGAGCCGCGTCCATCTCCGGCTTGATGCGTTCGTACTGCGCGTGCAGATCTACCAGCGGGATAGGCTTCACAGTCACATCTCCTCGGCCAGCGTCGATCCACGCGCTGCGTCTTTGCGCCCCACGGCCACAATCCCCGTACCGACCGGCAGGTCCACCATCTTGAGGATCTGCTCTTCGAACCGGCCCACGCCGGTAAGAATCGAATTGATGACCGGGTTCGTCGGCTCCATGTCTACCTGATAGGCATCCTTGTCGAAGTAGTGTGATTGAAGCTCGGCTGCGTCCTCCTGGCCACGGCGTGAAAGAATTAAGGCGGCGGCGAGTGGAAACACGAAGAAATTGTTGTAGGTGATGCGCAAGGGTGCAAAGCCGGCCGCTTGGAACCGCTCGCGCATCCCGCCGGCCGTGTAGCGCCTCACGTGTGCATTGAGTACGTCATTGTGACTCCACAGCCATTGCAGCGCCGGCACGGTGATGAGCACCAATCCGCCCGGCTTCAGTACGCGGTAGATTTCGCGGAGCATGGCCACGTCTTCCTCGTTGTGCTCGATAACGTCCAACGCGCTGACCAGGTCGAACTCGTCATCGCCGAAGGGCAGATTGCGTCCGTCTCCTTCGCGGATGTCATAACCACGCGCCTGGCCGACAGCAACCGGATTCGGGTGGTTTTCAATCCCCACCACTTCACCGTACCGGCCCAGGTGGTGGAACATGTTACCGGCTCCGCACCCTACATCCAGAATCTTCAACGAGCGCGATGTCAGGTACGGCCCTATCACGGCAAAAATGGCCCGCGTGCGGCTGGCGAACCACCAATGATTGTCTTCTTCAATTTTCGTTGGTAGTGTTGGGTTAATGATATTACCTCCGACTGATATTGCACGTTATCGGTTTTCGGGAGACGCGAATCGCGTCACGCAAAGCGCGGACAGGCGTTATGCCGGAACTTCACGCCCAATAGCATTGTGCCATGAACGGTCCGGTGCCCTGCCCCTCTGCCAGATCACACGAGGCTGTCGAACAGGGTTTCCAGCTCCTGGCGTTGCCGGCGGCTAAGGCGCGATTCTCCTTTTTGCGCCGATTGCAGCACTGTGCCGAACTGGCTAACCTCGGCAACGGGGAAGATCGGGTCAGTCGCCGTCACCTCGACCTCCGGGCTGATAAAGGCCACGGCCCCACTGACCGGCAC
>CAYWAK010000068.1:0-12081 GCA_964455755.1 uncultured Ardenticatenales bacterium
GGCTCGAAAGCCTGTCCTACGGCTGCTGACAGGCTCGAAAGCCTGTCCTACGTGTTTACGTCTGTTGCAATAAGCAAGGAAAGTTTTACCCATGCCAATCATAAGAACGATAACGAAGCGTGGGAATGGTGATCAGGCGATTTGATGTGTACTTGCTGCGCGTGGTAGATAAAACCCGGCTTGTGAAACGGTTGGGTCGTGTGGACAAGCCAACGCAAAAGAAGGTGTTGCAGAGGTTGGCCGAAATGTTTGCTGAGTAAACCAGGAGCGCACTGCACACAATTACCCCATCACATTACCGGACCATGATAGAGCAAACGATTTCCTCTCCCCAACGACATACTCTGCGGGATGCTGTGGACACACGCCGCAAAGGGATCGTCCTGTTCCAATTTCTGGTTGCCCTGCTGCTTGCTTACCTGGGCCAGCAGCGCCTGAGCACCCACAAATTCTGGGTGGATGGACTGCTACTCTATGCTGTAGGGCTGGTCTTGTTCTGGCGCGCGCTGCCCCATGAGGAAGGCGAACGGGCGGTTCTTCAGTACCCGCAACGGGCGCAAACGATCGCCCTACCCTCCTGGCGACCGGCGCTGATGGGCGTGGCGATTCTGGGCGCTGTCGTGGCCTTCCTCTTGTCCGGTGACAACACCTTCCGCCGCACCGGCATGCTCGCCTGGGTGATCGGCATGGCCGCGCTGCCCCTGGCCGTCAGCGACGTGACGCCGGCGCGCGCGCGCGCCTGGCTGGCGGAACGATGGAGTCGCCTGCGCGTTGCCTGGCGCAACGGCCCTCAAATTCCGTGGTTCTGGGTGCTCCTTGGTCTGATCCTGCTGCTGGCTGCCTTCTTCCGTTTCTACCGCCTGGCTGCCGTGCCCGCCGAGATGACCAGCGACCATGCCGAGAAGCTGCTGGACGTGTACGACATCCTGCAAGGCCAGCACCGCGTCTTCTTCCCGCGCAATACCGGTCGCGAGCCGTGGCAGATGTACATGACGGTGGCCGTGATGGCCCTCTTCCACCTGCCACTCGGCCATCTGGCCCTGAAAGTGGGCACCAGCCTGGTCAGCCTGCTCACCATTCCGGCGGTTTACTTTCTGGGGCGAGAGGCGTTCGACCGCGAGGTGGGGCTGCTGGCGGCGGCGTTGGTCTCCGTCAGCACGTGGCACATCTCGATTTCGCGGGTCGGGCTGCGGTTCCCGCTCACGGCGCTGCCGGTGGCTCTCTCCCTCGGCTTCCTGTTCCGTGCCTTGCGGTCGAACCGGAGGCCGGACTATGTGCTGTGCGGCCTGATGTTTGGACTGGGCCTCTACGGCTACACGCCCATCCGCCTGCTGGCCCTGGCCATCGCCGGCTGCGTTCTCGTCAAGTGGCTCCTCGAACGGCAAGACGTGCGCGCGTGGGGATGGCGTAGTTTCGCCGGCAACGTACTCCTGATCCCGTTGGCGACGGCTGTTGCCTTCGCCCCGCTGGGCCGGTTCATGTTTGACGACCCGAAGATGTTTTGGTTTCGCGCACTCAGCCGAGCACCCAAGCCCGGCACGCCGCTTCTGGAAATCGCCCGGCAATTCGCCCACGCCCTGCCCCGGACGTTGCTGATGTTCAACTGGACGGGGGACATCGTGTGGGTAAACACCGTGCCGCTGGTGCCGGTGCTCAGCAATCTCGCCGGCGCGCTGCTGATCTTTGGCGTCGTCTTTGCCGTGTGGCGGCTGGTGCGCTTTCGGCAGACGATCTTCGCCTACCTGTTCGTCAGCGGTTTCGTGCTCCTGGCGCCTTCAACCTTGAGCCTGGCGTTCCCCAACGAGAATCCGAGCGTCGTGCGCACCGGCGGGGCGATCCCCGTGGTGTTTGTGCTCGTTGCCATCCCCCTGGCCCTGTTGCTGTATCATTTGCGCCGCTGCCTGCGCGACAGATGGGGCACTCGCGCAGGGCTTGTCGCAGTCAGTCTGATTCTCCTGTTTTCGGCGCACCACGCCTACACCTGGTACTTCGGAACCTACGACGAGCAGTACCGCAAGTCGGCTCTGAACACTACAGAGATGGCCGAGGCATTGCTCGGCTTTGTGCACACGTTCGGGGACATGCAGCATGTGTATCACAAGGCATACCCCTACTGGGCGGATACCCGCATCATCGCCATCAACATGGGCGACATCACTTGGCGCAACGCGGTTGTGAATACGCAGCAGATGGAAGCACAACTCAATGATCCGGCAGCCAAAATGTACCTGGTCAATCCACGCGATAGCGAAGCGCTGGTCTGGCTGAGCCAACACTATTCACAGGGCTACGCACGCACTATTCGATCTCGCATCCCGGGCAAAGATTTCGTGCTCTACTTTGTGCCGGCAAGAGAGTAACATGACCCAAACCCAACGCCGCTTCCTACTCATCACCGTGGTTGTACTGGCCTTGCTCGGCCAGGTGCGCAGCGCGCAGGATCCCTTCCATCTGGGCCCTGCGCTCATATTGTTCGGGCTGGCCGGTGCGGGCTTCTTGCTGCTGGAACGTCGCTTCCCAGTCTTGTCGCCGGCGGTTCGGACGGAGCGCATGGTGGCGCCGGGCGCGCTGCGCACGGCCGCGCTCTCCGCTGCCGGGCTGGCCGCTGCCTTCCTGGCCATGCGCCTCTCGGACGGCAAGCCGCAATCGGCGGACATGAGTCTGGCCATTTTCCTGTGGCTGGCCGGCATCGCCCTCTACGCCGCAGGCTGGCTGCGTCCCCGCCGGCCCAACTGGCGCGATTGGGCGTTGTCGCACCGCCTGGAACTGTGGATTATCGTCACACTCACCCTGGTCGCCTTCCTGCTACGCATTACCGCCGTGGACATCTGGCCCTGGGCCATCGCCGGTGACGAGGGGAGCATGGGCCTGGAAGCAGTGCGCGTCCTGAACGGCGAACTGCGCACACCCTTCGTGACCGGCTGGCTCTCGCACCCCACGTACTATTTCTTCTTGCTCGCTGGCATGATTCGCCTGTTCGGGCGGGGCATATTGGGCCTGCGCCTGATCTCCGTGCTGGTGGGCACCGCCACAGTGCCCATGCTCTACGTGCTCGGCCGGCGATTATTCGGACGATCGGTCGGGTTAACGGCCGCGGCCCTGCTGGCCGTGCTCGCCGTACACATCCACTTCAGCCGTATGGCCCTCAACAACACGTCCGATTTGCTGATGACCATCACCGCCTTTGTCCTGCTCTTCGCCGGACTGCGCACCGGTCGAGGGGATCGCTTCATGCTTGCCGGCCTGATTACCGGCCTGAGCCTCTATTTCTACACCGGCGCGCGGCTGATTCCGGCGCTCATGGCCGGCTTCACCCTGCTTTGGCTCATTCGCTACCCCGAAAAGCGCGGACAACGCATCGCCGCGCTGGTTGTCATGGCGGCAGGCTTCCTGGTCGTATCGCTGCCGCTGCTCCGCTTCTTCCAAACGCACCCGAACGATTTCATGGCCCGCTGGAATCAGGTGGGCGTCCTGCCGCAGCACTGGCTGTCACAAGAAGCGGTGCGCCTCGGACAACCGGTCAGCGCTGTGCTATTTGAGCAAATCCGACGGGCCTTCCTCGGCTTCTTCGCCTTGCCGGATAACATGGGTTTTTTCAACGCTACGAAACCATATCTGGATTTCTTCACCGCACCACTGCTGATTCTGGGGCTGATCTACAGCGCGTGGCGGGCGAAGGATCCGCGTTTCGCACTGCTGCACATGTGGTTCTGGAGCGTGGTGCTGTTCGGCGGCGCGCTGACCCTGCGGCCGCCAAACGCGGCGCGGCTGCTGGCGGCCATCCCGCCGGCTTGCTTGCTGATTGCGCTGGCTCTGGATCGACTGGGCCGCGAAGTCGCCCGGCAAGTGCGCAAACCGGAAGCGCGGTGGGCAACCATTGGAGTTGTGCTCCTCTTGTCCGCCTGGCTGAACCTGGGTTACTACTTCGGCGACTACCTGCCGACCAACCGGTTCAGCGATCCGAACACCAAGGTGGGCACCGCCGTGGGACTGTACCTGCAAACGCTGCCGGCGGATCGCCCACTGACCGTCTATTTCTACGGCCTGCCGCGCATGTTCTACGGCTTCGGCTCCATTCCGTACCTGGGAGGGGGCCGGCTCGGCTTGGATATGCCGCTCGGCCCGGCGAACGACTTGTCGCAAGTCCTGCCCGGCCGGGACGCCGTGTTCGTTTTTCTGCCGGAACGGGGGGACGATCTTCAGCGCGTGCGCCAGCGATGGCCCAACGGCCGTCTGGTCATCGGTCCCCGGCGCGGGATGGCACAACCGCTCTTCAAGGCCTACGAGGTGGCGGGAGACCAGCTTGCCGGAGATACACCCGCCGCCACCCACCAGCCGGCAGAGGACAACCCTACCACGACGATAGAGCTGCCAGAGGATCGGCCCACCGCATTTCCGGTGGCCCTGGCCGCAAGCCTCCTGGGTGTCTGGCTGGCACTGAGCGGGGCGGCGCTCGCTCGCTTTGGAGAACTGCGAACCTGGAGAAAGAGAGGATGGAGAATGGAGAACGTACATACGAGCGAACGGACAGATGAGCGAACAGATGACACGCAACACACATCACGCCTGACGCTCAACGCTCCCCGCTCGACGCTCCCCGCTTCGCCACCGGAAACTTCTTCTTCGCGAGAATGGCGCATCAACCGCTCCTGGGTTGTGCTTTTGCTCATCCTCCTGGTCGGGGCGTTCTTCCGCTTCCACGGCCTGAACTGGGACGCCGACCAGCATCTGCACCCGGACGAACGCTTCTTGACGATGGTGGAGACGGCCATTCACCTGCCGAGCAGCCTCGGCGAATACTTCGATTCGGCGAAGTCGCCGCTAAGCCCGTACAACAACGGCTTCGGCTTCTTCGTCTACGGCACGCTGCCGATTTTCCTGGTCAAGATCGTCGGCCAACTGGTTCACCAGACCGGTTATGGGCAGATTCATCTGGTGGGCCGGGCTCTCTCCGGCCTGTTCGACCTGGCCACGGTGTGGCTCATCTTCCTGATCGGTCGCCGGCTGTACGACGAACGGGTGGGACTGCTGGGCGCGGCTTTCCTTTCGCTCACCGTGCTGGACATTCAGCACAGCCACTTCTTCGTGGTGGATACCTTCGCCAACTTTTTCGTGGTGCTCTGCGTCTATTTCTGTTTGAACATTGCCGAGCGGGGCCGGACGCGGGACTACGTTTGGGCCGGCCTGGCCTTAGGCATGGGTGTGGCCTCCAAGATCAGCGTGTATCCCCTGGCCGGCGTGATCGCGCTGGCGGCCCTGTTACACGTGGTTCGGGCGATGGAATCGGCGAATGGGCAACACGGATTACGCTCGACACTCGACGCTCGGCACTCCACGCCCTACACCCTGCTCCAACGCACGGCTGTGCTACTGGCGTTGGCCGCTGCCGTCGCCCTCGTGGCCTTCCGCGTCTTCCAGCCGTATGCCTTCCAGGGGCCGGGCTTCTTCGGCGTGCACCTGGCCGACAACTGGCTGGCGAACATGCAGGAGGTTCGCGGGCTGGTGACCGGTGCGCGGGACTATCCGCCGGGACACCAGTGGACGGCGCGCACGCCCCTCTGGTTCCCGTGGAAGAACATGGTCTTGTGGGGCATGGGATTGCCGCTGGGCCTGGCTGCCTGGGCCGGCTGGGCCTTCATCGGCTGGGAGATGTGGCGGCGGCGGCAGTCATGGCGCAAGGAAGCGATCCAGAAGTTCCTCGTGCTTGTACCCTGGACCTGGGTCACCGTCTTCTTCCTTTATCAGGGCAGCCAGTGGGTCAAATCGCTGCGCTACCTGCTGCCGATCTACCCCTTCCTGGCCCTCTTCGCCGCCTACCTGCTGCTGCGCATCGGCGAAACAACGTTGCAACGTTCCAACGCCCCACGCCCCACATTCCACGCTCTCCGCTCCACGCTTCCCCGTCACGTCCCCTGGCTCATCGTCCTTGTGGGCACGCTGCTCTGGGCGACGGCGTTCACGGCGATTTACCGCCGGCCACAATCGCGCATCACCGCCTCGCGCTGGATGTTCGAGCATATCCCGGCCGGCGCGACCATCGCCAACGAGCACTGGGACGACCCGCTGCCGTTGCGTGTGGACGGTAAGGACCCCTTCGGCAGCATGTACACCGGTGAAATGCTCACCTGGTATGACGAGGACACGCCCGAAAAGCTGAACAAGATGGTCGACCTGTTGGACAAGGCCGATTACGTCGTCCTCTCCAGCAACCGGCTGTACGGTTCGATTCCGCGTTTGCCCATGCGCTACCCGATGACGACCCGCTACTACGAGCTGTTGTTTGCCGAAAAACTGGGCTTTAAGCATGTCGTAGAGATCACGTCCTACCCGACGCTGTTCGGCATCCAGATTCCGGATCAGAGCAGCGAGGAGGCGTTCACCGTCTACGACCATCCGAAAGTGGACATCTTCCAGAAAACGCCGGACTTCGACAAGGAGAAGCTGCGTCACCTGCTCGGCGACGGCATAGATTGGGATGGCATCCTGCAGTTGTGGCCCAAGGAGGCGACGAAGGCGAAGAATGGCCTCATGCTGCTGCCGGACGGCCGCAAGGTCTATGAGGCGAGCGGCACCTGGTCACTGCTGTTCAATCGTGACGGGCCGGCCAATCGCCTGCCGGTGATCGCCTGGTGGCTGGCGCTGGAATTGCTGGGCCTGCTGGCGCTGCCGCTGACGGTTGTCATCTTCCGCCGCTTCGGCGACCGCGGCTATGCCCTGAGCAAGCCACTGGGGCTGCTGATCGTCGGCTGGGGGGCATGGTTGCTGTCCAGTGGGCGGGTGCTCCCGTTCGGGCCGGGGAGCATTGCCGTGGCGGCCGCCGCGCTGGCGCTCCTCTCCGGCATGCTGGCGCACGGACACCGCCAAGAACTGCGCGAATTCTGGCGCACGCGTCGCCGACTGATCCTCACCGAGGAGGCATTGTTTTGGGGCTTCTTCCTGCTCTTCCTGCTGATCCGCTGGGGCAACCCGGACTTGTGGCACCCGGTCATGGGGGGCGAGAAGCCAATGGACTTCGCCTATCTCAACGCCGTGACCAAGAGCGCCTACTTCCCGCCATACGATCCGTGGTACGCCGGCGGCTTCATCAACTATTACTACTTCGGCTTCGTGCTGGCGGCCACGCTGATCCGCCTGACCGGCGTGATTCCGGCGACCGCCTACAACCTGCTCATCCCGACGTTCTTTGCCATGACGGCGATGGGCGGTTTCGTCGTCGTCTACAATTTAATCGAGTCCGCGAATGGGCGAATGAGCGAATCGGCAACACGCCCCACGCTCGACGCTCGACGCATCACGCTTTTCGCCCTGCTCGGTGCACTCTTCGTCGCCGTCATCGGCAACCTGGGCGAGGCGCGGATGATCACGGACGGGTTGGCGCAGCTCAGCCACGTGCAGTTCGCGACGAGCATCCCCGGCCTGCTCCCGCTGGTGAAGAGCCTGGACGGCTTGCGCGTGCTCCTCTTCGAGCACAAGCCGCTGCCCTTCCGCATCGAGTGGTGGTACTGGAACGCCACGCGCGTCATCCCGCACCCGTCGGGCGAGGCCGGGCCGATCACCGAGCTGCCCTTCTTCAGCTTCCTGTACGCCGACCTGCACGCGCACGTGATGGCTCTGCCCTACACCCTGCTCAGTCTGGCGTTGATTGTGAACGTCCTGGTAAGAGGGAGCGGGAAGGATGGCGTAAAGGGCGTAGGGGATGGAGAACGCGGCGTGGAAACGTCGCCTACTTCCCATGTTCTGCTCCACCTTCTCCCCCTCGCCCTCGCTCTTGGCGTGCTGTGGCCGGCGAACACGTGGGATTTCCCGACGTATCTGCTGCTGGCCGGCGTAGCCTTGCTGCTGGCGCAAGTCAGCCAGCACGGCTGGTTCGACGCGGGCGCGTGGGAGCGGGCGATAGGCCAGTCGCTGCTGCTGCTTTTGCTCGCCTACGCCTTTTTCTACCCCTTCCACGCGAACTACGCGCGGGCCTATTCCAGCATCCGGTTGTGGGACGGGTCGCGCACGCCGCTAGACGCCTATCTGACCATCCACGGCTTCTTCCTGTTTTGCATTGTCAGCGGCCTGGCGTTCGACTTCTGGTACGGTCGCAACCACAACGGCGTGACGCGCGTAGCCCGGCTGGTGCTGCGCCGCTGGTACCGGTTCGAGCGCATCAACCGGCTTCATAAAGTGTTGCTCAAGCCCGGGCCGCTGTACATCGCCGGCCTGTACGCCCTGATTGGCGGGGGACTGGCCGTGCTGGCGCTGGCCCTCATGGGCAAGGGCGTGTTCGCGTTGGGTATGGTGCTGCTCGTCTGGACGCTACTCCTCTTCTTCCGCCGGCGACCAGAACCGCTGCAACAGTTTGTCTTGGCCATGTTCGCCCTGGGATTGGTGCTCACCCTGGCCGTGGAACTGATCGTCCTCAAGGGGGACATCAGCCGCATGAACACCGTCTTCAAATTCTACCTGCAAGTGTGGGTGCTGTGGGGCGTGGCCTCGGCCGTGGCGATCTGGCAAATCAGCGGGTTGGCGAATGGGCGAATGGACGAACGAGCGAACGAGCGAATCGGTAATACGCAACACGCCATACGCCATACGCGCCACGCGCCACGCGCCTTCGCCCGACCGCTGTTTCCTGTCTTCGTTGTGCTCTTCGCGGCGACGTTGCTCTACCCCGTCTTTGCAACGCGGGCCAAGATCAGCGACCGCTTCGATAAGAACGTCGGCCCCACACTCGACGGGATGGCTTACATGGACTACGCCGTCTATCACGACCAGGATCAGCCGATCCCACTGCGCTGGGACTACGAAGCGATCCGCTGGATCCAGGACAACATTCCCGGCTCGCCGACCATCGTCGAAGCGAACACACCGCTCTACCGCTGGGGATCGCGCGTCTCGATCTACACCGGTCTGCCAGATGTGATCGGCTGGGACTGGCACCAGAAGCAGCAGCGGGCCGCCATCAAGGCGGACGTGGTAGACCGTCGTGTGCGCGACGTGAAGGCGTTCTACACGACCACGGATCCGACTCAGGCCGCGCAATTTGTACGCCGTTACGGCGTGAAGTACATCTACATGGGCCAGCTCGAGAAACTGTATTACCCCGGGCCGGGGCTGGACAAATTCGAACAGCAGCGCGGCCGGCTCTGGGACCTGGTGTACGAGAACGACGAAGTGCGCATCTATCGCGTGATCGAGCAGGGGGAATAGGGACAGGTTTGAAACCTTGCCCCTACATGGCTTGCACATATTCGCATTGTGTACTATCATAAGAGCTGTTGAGACCACTTGTCCAATCACCTAAAGATAAAAAGGGACCAACGCTACGCACCTACTCTCGCAAGGTGCAGACAGCCAGGTGCTTGTAAAAGTGATCCCCATGGTTTAACTATCAGTACAAGACACAGAAGCAAGGAGGCAAAAATGTCAACCACGGATAATAGCCATGAAACCGGCACGTGGCGAGTTAAGGTAGGATTGGCCCAGACGCTCAAGGGAGGCGTGATCATGGACGTAGTTACCCCGGAACACGCTAAGATCGCTGAAGAGGCCGGTGCTTGCGCTGTAATGGCCCTGGAGCGGGTCCCAGCCGATATTCGCTCCCAGGGGGGTGTAGCCCGCATGAGTGATCCTGGTCTCATTCAGCGCATTATGGAAACTGTATCCATCCCGGTCATGGCCAAAACTCGTATTGGCCATTTTGTCGAGGCCCAGATACTGGAAGCTATTGAGGTAGACTACATAGACGAGAGCGAGGTGCTGACTCCTGCCGACGAAGGGCATCATATCAACAAGCATCCCTTCAAGGTGCCCTTTGTATGTGGATGTCGCAACCTGGGCGAAGCGCTGCGGCGTATCGGTGAAGGTGCAGCCATGATCCGTACAAAGGGGGAAGCTGGTACCGGTGATGTGGTCGAAGCAGTGCGCCATGCTCGGGCTGTCCTGGGTGAGATCAGACGACTGACGACCATGCCTGACGAGGAACTGATGACCTACGCTAAAGAGATCCGTGCCCCCTACGAGCTTGTGAAGGAAACAAAAGAGTTAGGTCGCCTGCCTGTGGTGAACTTCGCTGCCGGAGGGTTGGCTACTCCGGCTGACGCCGCCATGATGATGCAACTAGGAATGGATGGGGTTTTCGTCGGCTCCGGCATCTTCAAGAGTGGCGATCCGGCCAAACGAGCCAAGGCTATCGTCGCTTCCGTGACCCACTATGATGACCCTCACGTCCTGGCAGAGGTGAGCAAAGACCTGGGCGAGCCGATGGTAGGCATCCAGGTGAGTGACCTACCACGAGAGGAAATGCTGGCCGAACGGGGCTGGTGACATGAGCGTTCATCCTCAGAATCTCGTGTTCAAACCGGGTGATGTTCCGCCCCGAATTAGCCGGGCCAGGCGTATCGGGGTGCTGGCGTTACAGGGGGACTTTCTTGAGCACAAGAACATGTTGCGTCGGTTAGGGGTTGCAGTACGAGAAGTGCGTCGGTCGGAACAATTGGCGGAACTGGACGGGCTGATCATGCCGGGCGGTGAAAGCACCACTGTTGGCAAAATGGCCACCCAATTCGGGCTGATGGACCCTCTGCACGAATTTGTGGAACAGGGAAAACCGGTCTGGGGCACTTGCGCAGGGCTGATTTTCCTGGCCAAAGAGGTTGGTCAAACGCCCAGCGGTGGCCATGTAGTCCCGCCGCGCTTGGCGGCAATGGACATCACCGTTGACCGTAACGCCTTTGGACGTCAGCTTGACAGCTTCGAGGCCGACCTGGCAGTGCCGGCGCTGGCCGAGTTGTCAGTTGACCAATTCAATGGGTCAAACAATGCGAATCCACCCTTTCGGGCTGTCTTCATCCGTGCCCCGGCCATCGAATCGGTCGGCGAAGGGGTTACGGTACTGGCACGCCTGGACGATCCGCCAACCATTGTTGCAGTGCACCAGGCAAATCTGCTCGGGACCGTCTTCCATCCGGAGCTGACCGGCGACGATCGTTTTCATCGCTATTTCTTGAGGATGGTGGAACAGGCTGTCTCTGTTGGCTTTTAGGACCTCATGATGGAGAACGCAGTTCCAACGCCTCCAGGCGCTCGCGGGTGGGGATGCCGTTCTCGTCCCAGCCTCGGAAGGCGTAATATTCGTCCAACATGCGATCCAGGTCAGACTGTGTGATGACCGAGCCTTTGGTTGCCCCACGGGGCAGCGATTCGCTCGTGCGCGCAGGAAGTGCGTCGTCCTTGCGGGACACTCCCTCGCGGGCGTTGAACATGCGGCAAAGGGTAAAGGCGCGTCCCCCCGCCTCGGTCAGGTCGTCTGCCGTCAGGTTCCAACCGGTCAAATTGTTCAACATGCGCGCACAGTCCGTCGCCGTGGCCGCGCCGTAGTCCCAGCCGATGAACTTGCAGATGATGAAGCTATCTTCGTTGTGCTCTTCGCGGCGACGTTGCTCTACCCCGTCTTTGCAACGCGGGCCAAGATCAGCGACCGCTTCGATAAGAACGTCGGCCCCACACTCGACGGGATGGCTTACATGGACTACGCCGTCTATCACGACCAGGATCAGCCGATCCCACTGCGCTGGGACTACGAAGCGATCCGCTGGATCCAGGACAACATTCCCGGCTCGCCGACCATCGTCGAAGCGAACACACCGCTCTACCGCTGGGGATCGCGCGTCTCGATCTACACCGGTCTGCCAGATGTGATCGGCTGGGACTGGCACCAGAAGCAGCAGCGGGCCGCCATCAAGGCGGACGTGGTAGACCGTCGTGTGCGCGACGTGAAGGCGTTCTACACGACCACGGATCCGACTCAGGCCGCGCAATTTGTACGCCGTTACGGCGTGAAGTACATCTACATGGGCCAGCTCGAGAAACTGTATTACCCCGGGCCGGGGCTGGACAAATTCGAACAGCAGCGCGGCCGGCTCTGGGACCTGGTGTACGAGAACGACGAAGTGCGCATCTATCGCGTGATCGAGCAGGGGGAATAGGGACAGGTTTGAAACCTTGCCCCTACATGGCTTGCACATATTCGCATTGTGTACTATCATAGCGCAGGAGACAGCATGGGCGATTGCCCACCACGAAGAATGAAAACAG
>CAYWAK010000069.1:0-11976 GCA_964455755.1 uncultured Ardenticatenales bacterium
CGTTCAGGTAGGACGCATGTAAAACCTGGAGGGCATCAAAAACCGGCCACGAATTTCATAAATTAACACCAAAAAGCAAAATTTAGTGTAAATTTGTGTAATTCGTGGCAGATTCAGGGGGTGCTGAACGGGTACCCGTACGCCAGTTCCACGCAACACGCAGCACGAATTTATCGCGGGAAAGGAGGTGATCCAGCGTGTCGGACGATGGCCTTAACGACCTTGCTGACCTTACTGATTTGTTGATTCTGACGGAATCCGTACACGAAAGGAGATGCCTCTCATGGAATCTGATGTTCGTTCAACCAAAGATACTGTACTGATTTTCGATACAACCCTGCGAGACGGGGAGCAATCCCCCGGCGCTACGCTGCATACGCAGGAAAAGATCGAGATCGCCCGGCAACTGGCCCGCCTGGGTGTGGACATCATCGAGGCCGGTTTCCCGGCCGCGTCCCCCGGTGACCTGGAAGCTGTGCAGCGCGTGTCCGGTATCGTGGGCACAGCCGACGGCCCAATCATCGCCGGTCTGGCCCGTACTATCAAAAGAGATATTGACAAAGCATGGGAAGCCGTACAGGTGGCCGCCAAGCCGCGCATTCACACCTTCCTGGCTACGTCCGACATTCATATCCAGCACAAGCTGCGCATGACCCGCCAGGAAGTGGTGGAGCGTGTGGGCGAGATGGTTGCCCATGCCAAGCACTACTGCGACGATGTGGAGTTTTCGCCCGAAGACGCCGGCCGCTCTGATCCCGAATTCCTCTACGAGGTGTTGGGGGTGGCCATTCGCGCCGGCGCGACCACGCTCAACATTCCCGATACCGTCGGCTACACCATGCCGACGGAGTTTGGCCAACTCATCTACGACATCATCGCCAACACCCCTGGTGGCCGCGATGTGGTCATTTCCGTGCACACGCACAACGACCTGGGGCTGGCCACGGCCAACGCGCTGGCCGGCGTGCTGAACGGCGCGCGGCAGGTGGAGTGCACGGTCAACGGCATTGGCGAGCGGGCCGGCAACTGCTCGTTAGAAGAAGTGGTTATGGCCCTCTACACACGTCATCCCTTCTTCAATCTGCGCACGAACATCATTCATCAGGAGATTCACCGCTCCAGCGACATGGTCTCCCGCTACACCGGCATGGTCATCCAGCCGAACAAAGCCATCGTGGGGGCCAATGCCTTTGCGCATGAGGCGGGCATTCATCAGGACGGTGTGTTGAAACACAAACGCACCTACGAAATCATGGATGCACAGACCATCGGCCTGGCCCAGAGTAAGTTGGTGCTGGGCAAACACTCCGGCCGTCACGCTTTCCGCATCAGGCTGGAAGAGATGGGCTACGAACTGGAGGGCGAGAAACTCAACGAAGTCTTCATGCGCTTCAAACGGCTGGCCGACAAGAAGAAGAACGTGACCGATGCGGACATCGAGGCCATCGTCGCCGACGAAGTGTACCAACCGCCGGAGACGTTCCGGCTGGATCATGTGCAGGTTTCCTGCGGTGATCATAGCATTCCCACGGCCACGGTTCGCCTGATCAAGGACGATGGCACGGTCATCAGCGGGGCCAGTCTGGGCACCGGCCCGGTAGACGCGATTTACCAGGCGATCAACCACATTGTGCAGGTGCCGAATAAGCTGATCGAGTTCTCTGTCCAGGCAGTGACCGAGGGGATAGACGCGGTAGGCGACGTGACCGTGCGCATTGAATCGGAAGAGCCGGTGGGCAAGGGGGTCTCGGCCAGCGGCCGGAAGGGACGTCGCATTTTCAGCGGCCGGGGAGCCGACACCGACATCGTCGTGGCCAGCGCCAAGGCCTACATGCAGGCAATGAACAAGCTGCTGGCCGCGAATGGGGTCTCGTAGGGGCGTGAAGACATGAAACGTAATGCCTGATGCGTACTGACATTGTCTGGTTACGTGAAAAGCGAGGGAGAGTTAAGACCTATGCCACAAACAATGGTGCAAAAGATTTTGGCCGCACATGCCGGCCGCGAACGGGTCGTGCCGGGAGAGTTGGTTGACGTGCCGGTAGACGTGGTGCTGGCGAATGACATCACCGCACCCATTGCGATTGACGCCTTCAAGCGACTGGGGGTGGGCGAGGTGTTCAACACCGACCGGATCATGCTGGTGCCCGACCACTTCGCCCCGAACAAGGACATCAAGGCCGCCGAACAGAATCGCATCCTGCGCCGGTTCACCCGTGAGCAGGAACTGACGAACAAGTTCGTCGAGGGACGCGCTGGCATTGAGCACGTCATGTTGCCGGAGCGGGGCCTGGCGCTCCCCGGCGACATCGTGATCGGCGGCGACAGCCACACCTGCACCTACGGTGCGCTCGGCGCGCTGGCCACCGGCATGGGTTCGACAGACATCGGCGTGGCCATGGCCACCGGTCGCACGTGGCTGCGGGTGCCCGAAACGATGAAGTTTGTCTATCACGGCAAGCTGCCCGCATGGGTCACAGGCAAAGACCTGGTCTTGCGCACGATCGGCGAGATTGGCAGCGACGGCGCGCTCTACCGGGCCATGGAGTTCAGCGGCGAAGCGATAGCCCAACTGAACATGGAGCAGCGCCTGACGATCACGAACATGGTCATCGAGGCGGGCGGCAAGTGCGGCTTCGTGGAGGCGGACGGGGTGACGGAGACATACGTCGCGGAGCGCGCGACGCGGCCCTACACGATCTATCACGCCGACGAGGGCGCTGCGTACCACTCCGTCTATGAGTTCGACGTGAGCGACATGGAGCCGCAGATCGCCTGTCCCTATTCACCGGCCAACGTCAAGCCGCTTAGTCAGGTGGAGCCAGTACCGGTGGACCAGGTGTTTATCGGGTCGTGCACGAACGGCCGGTTGAGCGATCTGGCCGTGGCTGCCGAACTGATCGAAGGCCGGCAGGTGGCCGACAACGTACGCTGCATTGTCATCCCCGGCAGCCAGCGGGTCTTCTTGGACGCGCTGAAGCTGGGCTATCTGCAAACGTTCACCGAGGCCGGCTGCGTGGTCAGCACGTCTACGTGTGGGCCCTGTTTGGGCGGCTACATGGGCGTTTTGGCCGCGGAAGAAGTTTGCGTCTCCACCAGCAACCGCAATTTCCGGGGACGTATGGGGCACCGCGATGCTCAGGTGTATCTGGCCAACCCGGCTGTGGCCGCGGCCAGCGCAATCCTGGGGCACATTGGCGGGCCGGAAAAGATCGTGTAGGCGTGGAGTGGGGAGCGGGGAGCGACGCTGAAATGCGGAATGATGAATGATGAACGGAGTCGAGCGTCGGAACTCAGAACCCGAAACCCGGAACACGCAATACGAGGAAAAGGAGATTATCATGACCAAATCAGTCGCACCGCAAGCAGCAGAACGATTTGAGCCGGATTGTATGTCTGATCGCGCCATACAGGGGAACGGCACAGGTGTTCCCTGGGAGGCACACTTCTTTGTGCAGGAAAACGATACTGCCGTGCTGCTGGATAGCCGGACGCTCCTTCCCCACTCGGACGGAGAGACGGAAGCGGTACTCTGGACGATGTCGCAGACAATGTCCGTCTACAATCCATAGGGGCAGCAGCGCGCGCAGGCAGTGTGCTGCATCGAGCGACGGAACACGCAATACGCAAACACACGAATCATTTTCACAACCGCGAGGCACCAACTCGCCAGATTGCTGATTCAGGAAGGGAGAACGATGAAACTCACCGGTACCGCCTGGAAATATGGCGACAACGTAGATACCGATGTGATCATTCCGGCGCGCTATTTGAACGTGTCGGATCCGCAGGAGTTGGCCGAACATTGCATGGAAGATATTGACCAGGCCTTCGCCACGAACATACAGGCGGGGGACATGATCGTTGCCGGCGCGAACTTCGGCAGCGGGTCGAGCCGCGAGCACGCTCCGATTGCGATCAAGGCTTCGGGCGTCAGTTGCGTCATCGCCGAAAACTACGCCCGCATTTTCTATCGCAATGCGTTCAACATCGGCCTGCCGATTCTGGAGTGCCCGGAAGCGGTGGCGGCAGTCCGTCGCGGTGACCGCCTGGAGGTGGAGCTGGAGCGTGGCGTAATCCGCAACCTGACCACCGACGAGACCTTCCATGCCCAGCCGATCCCGGACTTCATGCTGGAAATTATCCGCGCCGGAGGGCTGGTGCCCTACACCCGCGAACGGTTGTCAGGGAACAGTAAACAGTGATCAGTGTGTGCTACCACTAACCACCGGTACGCTAACCATGATACACGCTTTGATGCTCGATTTGGATGGAACGGTGTATGACGGAGGCAAGCCGATCCCCGGCACGCCGGAGGCTATCGCGCGCTTGCGGCAGATGGGGTATGCCCTGCGCTTCGTGACGAACACGACCAGCCGCAACCGGGCGGCGCTCGTAGACAAGCTGGCCGGCATGGGCGTAGAGGCGACAGTCGCCGACATCTTCGCACCGCCGTATGCGGCGGCCTGCTACCTGCGCGAAAAGCAGGCCAGCGCCATGCTCTTGCTGACTGAGAGTGCCCGGCAGGAATTCGACGGCGCAGCCACGGACGCAGACCGGCCCGATTACGTCGTCGTGGGGGACATGGGCGCGCAATGGGCGTTCGATGCGCTCAACCGTGCGTTCCGCGCCCTGCTGGCCGGCGCCGGCCTGCTTGCCCTGGGTATGAGCCGCTACTGGCGGACGGCGGATGGCGAATTCTCGCTCGATGCCGGCCCGTTCGTGGCCGCGCTGCAATTTGCCAGTGGCGCAACGCCGGTCGTGCTGGGCAAACCGGCGCCCGCCTTCTTCGAGATGGCCCGGCGTGACTTGGGGCTGGAACCCGGCGAGATCGCGATGGTCGGAGATGACGTCGAAGGGGACGTAGGCGGCGCGCAGCGTGCCGGCATGAAGGGCTTTCTGGTGCGCACCGGCAAGTTCCGTGAGGAAGACCTGCGTGGTGAAATCCGGCCCGACCGCGTGCTAGACTCGCTGGCGACATTGCCGGAGGCGTTGGCACGAATCGCGTAGCACGCCGATAGCAAGACGTACAATATCGAAAAGGACAACTGTATGATGAAAACTACAATTGCCGTATTGCCCGGTGATGGCATTGGGCCGGAGGTCGCCCGCGAGGGTGTCCGGGTTTTGCAACGGGTCGCCGAGCTTTTCGGACATGACTTTGCCTTCGAGGAAGCAATCGTCGGTGGATGCGCCATTGACGCATACGGAACGCCCCTCCCGCAAGAAACGCTCGAGCTATGCAGCCGGAGCGACGCCATCCTATTTGGCGCGGTGGGCGGCCCAAAATGGAGCGATCCCAACGCGCCGGTACGCCCGGAGCAAGGGCTGTTGGGGTTGCGCAAGGAGTTCGACCTGTTCGCCAACCTGCGACCGGTGAAGGTCTCTCCGTTCTTGCGTGCTTCGTCGCCGCTGCGCGATGATCTGCTCGAAGGCGTGGACCTCGTGGTCGTACGCGAACTCACCGGGGGCATTTATTTCGGCCCGATGAAACATGAAGGCAGTGACCGTGATGAGCAAGCGTACGATACGATGCTTTACCATGCCTGGGAAGTGGAGCGCGTCGTGCGCCTGGCCTGCAAACTGGCCGAAGGGCGCCGAGGCTGGCTTACTTCGGTGGACAAAGCGAACGTGCTGGAAAGTTCGCGCCTTTGGCGGCGTGTGACCGAGCGGGTGATGCGCGAAATGGAAACCGAGGTGGAGCTGGAGCACCTGCTGGTAGATGCTTGCGCCATGCACCTGCTGCGCCGCCCGGCCGATTTCGACGTCATCGTCACCGGCAACTTGTTCGGGGACATCCTTACCGATGAGGCCTCGATGCTGGCCGGTTCGCTGGGCTTGTTGCCTTCAGCGTCGATTGGCGAGGACACATTTGGCCTCTACGAGCCGGTACACGGCTCCGCGCCCGACATTGCCGGCCAAGGCATTGCCAACCCGCTGGCCACGATTCTTAGCGCGGCAATGCTGTTACGATACTCGCTGGGTCTCCAGGCCGAAGCGCAGGCTGTAGAACAGGCTGTGGAAGCGACCTTGGAGGCCGGCTACCGTACTGCCGATCTGGGTCCAGGCCGGCGCGTCACCACGGAGGAAATGGGAAGAGCCGTCTTGGAGCGGATAAGCGCTTGATGCGTGTTGCAGTGCCCGTGATCGATTGCGTTCCACCATTGATCACCGGCAATGCACACTTGACGATTATTGGAGGACCCTAATGTCTGTTGAACTGTACGATACAACGTTACGTGATGGCACACAAGCCGAAGGAATTTCGCTGTCGGTTGAGGACAAACTGAAGATCACGCGCAAGCTGGACGAACTGGGTGTGCAGTACATCGAGGGGGGCTGGCCCGGTTCGAACCCCAAGGATGTGGAATACTTTGCCCGTGTACAGGAGATGCCGTTGCAAAACGCGCTTCTGTGTGCGTTTAGCTATACCGGAAGGGCCGGCCTGCGGGTGGACGAGGATACGAACCTGGCTATGCTCCTCGGTGCGCGTACGCCCGTGGTGACAATTGTCGGAAAGAGCTGGGATTTGCATGTGACGGAAGTATTGCGCGTGAGCAAGGACCAGAATCTGAAAATGATCGAGGACACGATTGCCTATTTGCGGAGCAAGGGCCGGCGGGTCATCTACGATGCTGAACATTTCTTTGACGGGTACCGCGCGAATCCTGAATACGCCATGCGCACGCTGGAGGCCGCAGTAAACGGTGGCGCGGAGACCCTTGTCTTGTGCGACACGAACGGAGGATCGCTTCCCTGGGACATCGAGGAACTGACCCGTCTCGTCCAAAAGCAATTGGACATTCCGCTGGGCATTCATGCACACAATGACAGCGAACTTGCCGTGGCAAACTCGCTGGCAGCCGTGCGCGGTGGAGCGGTGCAGGTGCAGGGCACAATCAACGGCTATGGCGAACGCGTCGGCAACGCGAATCTGGTTTCTATTGCCGCCGACCTCAAATTGAAGATGGGCATTGACTGCCTGACCGACGAGCAAGTGCGCAGCCTGACCGAGGTGGCTCGCTACGTGAGTGAGGTCGCCAACCTGTCACCGGATAGCCGGCAGCCCTTTGTTGGGGCCAGCGCATTTGCGCACAAAGGGGGCATTCACGCTGACGCAACGGTCAAGTGTCGCGAGAGCTACCAGCACATTGATCCGGAACTGATCGGCAACCAGACCCGCGTGCTCATCTCTGAACTCTCCGGCAAGGGCAACGTGCTCTATAAGATCGGTGAGCTGGACCTGGGCATGGAGGTCAGCAAGGAAGAGGCCCGCCAACTGGTACAACAAATCAAGGATTTGGAAAGTAAGGGCTTCGTTTTCGAAGGCGCGGAAGGTTCGGCGGAACTCCTGCTGCGCCGCAACCGCGCCGATTACGAGCCACCCTTTGAGCTAATTGACTTCATGGTCGTGGTGGAACACCGGCAGGGACGCGGCATGTTATCCGAAGCCACGGTGAAGGTGCGCGTGGGTGACGAGATCAAGCACACGGCGGCCGAGGGGAATGGTCCGGTGAATGCCCTGGATGCCGCATTGCGCAAGGCCTTGTTGCGCTTCTACCCTAAGTTGGAAAGCGTGCAACTGGAAGATTACAAGGTGCGTATCCTGGATGGCGACGCGGCCACGGCCGCCAAGACGCGCGTGCTGATTGACAGTTCGTCCGACCAACGTCGTTGGGGTACGGTGGGCAGCTCGGCCAACATTATTGAGGCCAGTTGGCAGGCCCTACGCGACAGCTTTGAGTATGCGCTGCTGAACGGAGACTGACGAGTCCGCCTATGGGGCGTGAGAAACTCTATCGAGCAGAGGCCGTGATCCTTCATCGCCAGGACATGGGCGAAGCAGACCGTCTGTTGGTGCTGTACACGCCCGACCACGGCAAGGTCCGCGTCATCGCCAAAGGGATACGCAAGCCGTCCAGCCGCAAGAGTGGTCATCTGGAGTTGTTCGCACGCAGCCGGTTGCTCATCGCGCGAGGCCGCAACCTGGACATCGTCACGCAGGCGGAACTGGTGGAGCCATTCGAGGGGCTGCGCACCGACCTTTCGCGGATCAGTTATGCCTATCACGTCGTCGAGCTGCTCGACCGCTTCACCAATGAGGAAATCGAGAACCGGCCCTTATACGATTTTTTGTTGGACACGTTGCGATGGCTTGCCGAAAGCGAAAACCTGCCCCTGACCAGCCGCTATTTCGAATTGCACTTGCTCGATCATATCGGATACCGCCCCCAACTATTCCGGTGTGTGCGGTGCAATGAGGAGATTCAACCGGTTGAGAACTACCTGAGCGCTGAAGAGGGAGGCGTGCTTTGTCCTCGCTGTGACGGGCATGTTCCTCGCACGCGCCCCCTTTCGATGCCCGTGCTAAAAATTCTCCGCTTCTTGCAGACGTATGATTATCCCACCTGCCGGCGATTGCAGTTGCGCCCTTCTGTTACCCGAGAATTGGAGCAAGTCATGGAACTGCTTCTATCCCATTACCTCGAAGCGAAGCCACGCTCGCTCTCTTTCATCCGGCAACTGCGTCGTGAGGAGCAGTTGAAAAACGAGCCGAAACATGGTACAATGTAGAGGAAGGTAGATAGAGGATCGAGACAGGGAGATGGGACGATGCGCGCAGTACAACAACCTGCCCTACGTGCTCCGTCTGTATGATCCGGTGAGCGAAGTGTGGCTGCCCACACCAGCATGGTCGGAAGCAGAGCGTCGTGCCGAAGCCGCCGCCTGCCGTGCCGCTGAGACCCGTGCCGAACGAGAGGCTGCTGCCCTTCGCGCCGCTGAGGCACGAATCGCAGAACTGACCCGGTTGCGAGGATAGATCCGTGACCAAACTGACATCTGGCATCTGAAAAAACACCGGAGGAGAAACTGATGACCACCGCACCATTGACCTTTCAACAAGCGCTGATGCGTCTGCAGCAGTATTGGGCAGAGCACGGCTGTATCATCTGGCAGCCGTACAGTGAAAAGGTCGGCGCCGGCACGATGAACCCGGCCACCGTCCTGCGCGTGCTCGGCCCGGAACCATGGAACGTCGGATACATCGAGCCGTCGTACCGCCCGGCCGACGGACGCTATGCCGAAAACCCAAATCGCATGCAGATGCACACCCAATATCAGGTGATTCTCAAACCGGAGCCTGGCAATCCGCAAGAACTTTACCTGGCCAGCCTGGAGGCGATCGGCATAGACCGCAAACACCACGATATCCGCTTCGTGGAGGACAACTGGGAATCGCCGGCGCTGGGTGCCTGGGGCCTGGGCTGGGAAGTCTGGCTCGACGGCATGGAGATCACCCAGTACACCTACTTCCAGCAGGCCGGCGGGATCGAACTCAACCCGGTGTGCGTGGAGTTGACCTATGGCATGGAACGGATCGCCATGTTCCTGCAGAGTGTGAACAGCGTGTGGAAGATTCAGTGGGATGACAACCTGACCTATGGCGACATCCTCAAGATCAACGAAGTGGAACACTGTACCTACAACTTTGATGTGGCCGACGTCGAACGATTGACCACCCTCTACAATCTTTATGAGGAAGAGGCGGAAAACTGCCTGAGCAAGGGACTGGTGATACCGGCGCACGACTTCGTGCTGCGCTGCTCCCACACCTTCAATATTTTGGATGCGCGCGGTGCGGTCGGCGTGACCGAGCGGGCGCGCTTCTTTGCGCGGATGCGCACGCTGGCCCGCCAGGTGGCGCAACGCTACGTGGAGCAACGCGAAGAGGCCGGCCATCCCATGCTCCGTCCCCTGCCGGCCACTGTGCACCCGGCTGCCACGCCGGCCGTCCCGCCGGCAGAACCGGCCGATCTGCTATTCGAAATCGGCACGGAGGAGTTGCCGGCCGATGACCTCTGGGACGCTCTGCAGCAACTGGAAACCATTGTCCCTCGACAGCTCGACGCCGTGCGACTTCCGTACCGGTCGGTGCGTGTGACCGGCACGCCGCGCCGGCTCGCCATCTATGTGCAAGGGCTTGCCCCGCGCCAACCTGACGAGGAGCGGTTGATCAAGGGGCCGCCGGCGCAGACTGCATTCGATTCGGAAGGCCGGCCGACCAAGGCGGCGCGCGGTTTCGCCGCCGGTCAAGGCGCAACCGTGGACGACCTGGAGGTGCGCGACATCGAGGGACGGCAGTATGCCGTGCTCGCCCAGCGGTTGGAGGGCCGGCCGGTCACCGAAGTCTTGCCCGAAGTCTTGCCCGCGATCATTGCTGACCTCCATTTCCAAAGAAGTATGCGCTGGAATGCCAGCAACGTCGCCTTCTCACGCCCGATCCGCTGGCTGGTTGGGCTGCTGGGTGATCAGGCGCTCGATTTTTCCTACGCCGACGTTTACGCCGGGCGGGAAAGCCGGGGTCTGCGTCCGGAAGGATCGCCGCCGGTGGTCATCCCGGAAGCCGGTCGCTATTTCGACGTCATGCGTGAACAGAACATCGTCGTGGATGCGCAGGAACGCCGGCAGCAGATCCGTGAGCAGGCCGCGAAGGTAGCTGCGGAGGTGGGCGGCCACATTCCCGATGTGCCCGACTTGCTCGATGAAGTCACCAATCTGGTTGAGACGCCCACCGCGATACGTGGCACGTTCGAGGAGAAGTACCTGGCCCTTCCGCAGGAGGTGCTGATCACCGTGATGCGCAAGCACCAACGCTACTTCCCGGTGGTGGATGGCAAGGGCAAGATGATGCCCTATTTCGTCACCATCGCCAACGGTGAAGTGCGCTATCCGGAGACGGTGATTCGGGGCAACGAAGGGGTGCTCCGCGCGCGCTATGCCGACGCCGATTTCTTCTATGCGCAGGATACGACGAAACCGCTGGCCGATTACGTGCCCGCCCTGAGAGGCCTGACCTTCCAGGAGGCACTCGGCTCGATGCTGGACAAGACCGGCCGGATGGAGAAGCTCTTGCCCTGGCTGGCCGATCAATTGGGGCTGGACGATGCGGAGCACACCGTGACGGCCCGTGCGACGCACCTGTGCAAGGCTGATCTGGTGACGAACATGGTGATCGAGCTTACCTCGCTGCAGGGCTACATGGGGCGGGAGTACGCGCGCAAGAGTGGCGAGGCCCCGCAGGTTGCCGAAGCGATTCTGGAACACTATCTGCCCAAACATGCCGATGATGCCCTGCCGGCTTCACGGCCGGGGATGGCCGTTAGTCTGCTCAACCGGTTGGACAGCCTGACCGGACTGTTTGCCGTGGGCCTGGCTCCTAGCGGATCGGCAGACCCGTATGCGCTGCGACGGCAGGCCAATGGCCTGGTGCAAATCCTGGCGCAAAAGGGAATCGACCTCTCCTTGACCGAGGCGTTGCAGCAGGCCGTTGCGCTCCAGCCCGTTTCGGTGAGCGACGAGAGTCTGGCGGCTGTGTTCGACTTCATCCGCGGACGCTTCCGCGCCTGGTTGATCGACTCCGGTTACCGCCACGACCTGGTGGATGCTGTGCTGGCCGTCCACGCAGACAATCCCGCGAGGGCCTACCGCACGCTGAACGACTTGGCGGCGTGGGTTGAACGACCAGAGTGGGCCGGAATATTGACGGCCTACAGCCGGCCGGCACGCATTGTCCGTGGCCAGAAGCTGGCCTTTACGCTGAGCGAAACGCTGCTCGCAGAGCCGGCGGAGCAGGCCCTGTATGCGGCCTACGAAACGGCGCGGCAAGCCATCGACCCGCATCCGACCGTTGCCCGGTTTTGCGAGGCCTTCGAGGGGCTGGTCGCGCCGATCAACGCCTTCTTCGAAGATGTCTTCGTGATGGTGGATGACAAGGCCACGCGCGAGAACCGGCTGGCTCTGCTGCAGAACATCGCCGGCCTGGCCAGCAACCTGGCCGACCTGAGCAAGGTGCGAGGGTTTTAGGGGCAGCGATCGGAGGTCAGCAGGCAGAAGCCTGTCGGATTGAATATCGAAACCATATAACACAGATTTTCACGGAATCAATGGGAAATCAGCCAGGAAATCTGTGTAATC
>CAYWAK010000070.1:0-11951 GCA_964455755.1 uncultured Ardenticatenales bacterium
AGTTGAACTTCTAAGCAAAGTTCCAAGAAGACCTTTAGGGTGTCCAAAACCCTGAAGGTCTTTGCTTTCTCTTCCCCTTTTCCCCCGCATGTGGTAGAATAGTGTCACAAATTGGTCGCTTCAAGTGTTATGTAGGGTGACGAACATTGTAGCGACTTCGCGGCAGGAGAAAAGATTTGTCCATAACAGAGGCTCTGACTCGAACTGGCCTGCGCCATAGCGAAGGGGAATCGTTTTCCGCCACGTTCCACCGGCACTACGACCGGGTCTACGGTATCCTGTACCGGCTGGTCGGCAACCGCCAGGAGGCAGAAGACCTGACGCAAGAAGTATTTCTGCGCTTGTACCGGCAGGTGTGGCAACCGGGCCGCGAGCACAACGTGGCGGCATGGCTCTACCGCGTGGCCACAAACGCCGGGTTCAATGCATTGCGGGCACGGAAACACCGCAATACCTGGGAGGCAATGCCGGTGGACGATTCCTTGCCCTCACCGCAGCCGGAACCCCACACCGCCGCAGAGCGCAGCATGGAACAGGAGCAGGTGCGCGCGGTGTTGGCGGATTTGCCGGCGCGTCAAGCGACGATGTTGCTGCTCCGCTATGCCGGCTTCCGCTACCGCGCGCTGGCCGAAATCTGCGAGGTCAACTCCTCGTCGGTGGGGACGTTGCTGGCCCGCGCCGAACGAGCCTTCGAGGCCCGCTACCGTGAACGGTGGGGGAACAGTGAGACGGATGAGGCGCTTACGGCGTGAAATTCGTGGCGGGTTTTTGATGCCCTGCAGGTTTTACATGCGTCCTACCTGAACGCTTACGATCGGCGAAAACCAGCGTTTAGGAACGAGAATTGAATAACTTTCCTGCTCTGCTCGGCCTGGATTTGACAATCCGGCGGGAGCAAATGGGCAAGTTGTTTAACGCTCATTCCTTATCTGCGTAATCTGCGTTCCATTGTTGCCGGGTTGAGCAGTAACCTTCTTGGCCTAGAGAGGAGCGGAAAAATGGAAACAGCTTGTCTGGATGAAGGAACTTTGCGCAGCGCGTATGATGAATCATGGAACGACGGGCGACGGGACGAGGTCGCGGCGCACCTGCGGGCGTGTGCGGCCTGTCGCCGGCGGCTGGATGAGGTGGCGGAACGCCAGAGCTGGGTCGAATCTCGCCTGACGGCGCTCGCCCCGGCCGAAAGCGACGTGGCCCCGCGGCCAAATGTTGCCTGGGACCGCCTGCAACCCCGGTTGGGTCGGACCTCTCCCGTGCGCAGGCTGCCGCTGCCCCATTGGCTTGAACGCCGGTCGCCTGTTTTTGGGCTGGGGCTGGCCGCGGCGTTCCTGGCGCTCATCTTTTTGTTTGCACCGGCCCGCACCGCGTTCGGGCAATTCCTCGGCGTGTTCCGCGTGCAGAAGTTTGCCGTAGTGAGCATTGACCCGGAAAAATTGCAGCGCCTTGAGCAACTCGACCGGTCGGACATGTCCGGACTCGACATGTTCGGCAACCTTGAAGTGATCAAGGAGCCGGCTCCGACGCGGGACGTGAGCCTGGAGGAGGCACGCAACGCCGCACCCTTCCCCGTGCGCACGTTCGGGTGGTTGCCCAGTTCGGTGAAAGGCGAAGACTCGACCTCGACGGTGCGGTTGGGCGATGACGGCGAAGCACGCTTGACGGTGGACGTTGCCCAGGTGAATGCTGCGCTGGCCTTGCTTGGCGAAGACGATTTGCAATTGCCGGCGGCGCTGGACGGCGCAACGGTGACCATGCGCATGCCAAAAACCGTGGAAATGGAGGCCCGCGGGACGAGCCGCTCCCTGTCGCTGTTGCAGATGGAAAGCCCGTTGGTGAAGGTCTCCGTGCCGGTGGATCCAAACGTTTTGGGTGTGGTTGTTCTGCGCGTGCTCGGCTTCACGCCCGATGAGGCGAGCCGACTGGCGGAACAGATCAATTGGGCCAACACACTGGTTCTGCCCCTGCCCGCCGATGCTGTGGTTTATCAGGAAGTAGAGGTGAACGGCGCGCCCGGTCTCTTCATCAGGGAGCGGTCGGAGAAGGGATACCCGCCGGCAATGCTTTTCTGGCAACAAAACGGTGTGGTCTATGCGTTAAGCGGCCAATACGGCATGTCGGACCTGTTGGCCGTGGCCGAAGGCTTGCACTGACCGGTTTGCGGACAACCGATTTGAACACACTCTACTTGTTTGCCCTGTTCTTCCTTCAACACGAAGACATTGGACTTTGGAAAACGATAGTAAAGTAACTCCGGCTGATATGGGAGTGGTCAAAGCACCTTAAGGATTGAATTATTGCGCTGCAATTCGGTTTTCGGGAACCGGCGCTGACACTGTGTAGCGAACCTCTATGGCAAATACACCAAAAAGTGCAGTAATCGAGACCTGGGGACTGCGTAAGGAATATGGCCCTACGGTCGCTGTTGCCGATTTGACCCTGCAGGTGGGAGCCGGGGAGGTTTTCGGCTTTCTGGGGCCGAACGGCGCAGGCAAAACCACGTCGCTCAAGATGCTGCTGGGGCTGGTGCACCCGACCGCCGGGGAAGGGTCTCTGCTGGGCCAGCCACTCGGCTCGCCGGCTGCTCGCTCTCGCGTCGGTTTCCTGCCCGAACACTTCCGCTTTCCCCACTGGCTCACCACGCGTGAATTTCTGGACTTGCACGGTCGGCTGCTCGATCTGCCCGCTCAAGCGCGGCGCGAGCAGATCACCCACTTGCTCGATCTGGTGGAGTTGACCTCCGCTGCCGACCGGCGGCTGGGGACGTTCTCCAAGGGGATGATGCAGCGCATTGGCCTGGCTCAGGCCCTGCTCGGCAACCCGCTGCTGGTCTTCCTCGACGAGCCGACCTCTGGTCTCGACCCCTTTGGCCGGCGGCTTGTGCGGCAGATCATCAACGACCTGCGCGGTCGCGGCGTAACCGTTTTTCTCAACTCGCACTTGCTCAGTGAGGTGGAGGTGACCTGTGACCGGGTCGGTTTCATCCGTGACGGTGAGATCGTGGATGTGGCCCCGTTGCGCGTGCTCCTGGCCGGCCACGCCGAGGTCGAGCTGCGCCTGGGACGGGTGGATGATGCGCTGATCGCCGGTTTGCGCCGCTGGGGGGAGCCGTTGCGCGTGGACGACCATCGGGTGACGTTGCAGGTGACCGGCGAGGACGTGCTCCCCCAGGTGGCCGCCTGGCTCACCGCGCAGCAAGCCGATCTTTACGCCATGACGCCTCGCCAGTACACGTTGGAAGACCTTTTCCTGCGTATCGTGGAGAAGCCGGAGGTGGGGCAATGAAGGTGCCCCTGATTGCCTGGCTGACGATTCAGGAGGCGCGGCGTCGCCGGATCGTCATGGCGGCTCTGCTGTTGGGCGCTGCCTTTCTGGCGCTCTATGCGTTGGGCTTTCATTTTATCTACCGTGAAATGACCCGCCAGGGAGCCAACTCCTCCGCTGATCCTGACGTGACGTTTGGGCTGAACTTCATTCTGATGGCCGGGTTGTACGTTGTCAACTTCCTCATCATTGTGCTGGCCGGGCTGACGTCGGTGGACACCATCTCCGGCGAGATCGCCTCGCACACGATCCAGACGGTTGCCGCCAAGCCGATCCGGCGCTGGGAGATCGTGGCCGGCAAGTGGGTGGGCTTTGCGGCGATGGTCGCTCTGTACGTGCTATTGATGGCCGGCGGTGTGATGGCCGTGCCCTTTCTGATCGCCGGCTACGTCGCACCGGGCGTTGCGCAAGGTTTGGCGGTGATGATCTGGGAAGGTATCCTGGTGATGAGTCTGTCACTGGTGGGGGGGACGATGTGGGGCACGCTGGCGAACGGGGTGTTCATCTTCGGGATGTACGGGCTGGCCTTTGTGGGCGGTTGGATCGAGCGGATCGGTTCGGTGATGCAGAACGAGACGGCTGTGAATTTGGGGATTTTCTCCAGCCTGGTGATGCCCAGCGAGGCCTTGTGGCAGCGAGCCGCCTACGTGATGCAGCCGCCACTGCTGCACAATGTGGGCATGAGCCCGTTTAGTTTCGGGTCGTTTCCGAGCGGGGCTATGATCGGGTACAGTGTGCTGTACGTGGCCATCACCGTGGTGTTGGCCGTCTTCTTCTTCGGCCGGCGTGATCTATAGAGTCGACGGTTGCGCAAAGTGAATCTGTGCCCCAAACCGATAAACAAATAGACTCGCGGATAGAAAGGAACACGGTTACTACTTTGACAATGTCAAGTTAGTTAGCGTCAAGAAATGCGGGCGTGGGAGCCCGCTCTGCTACAAAAGGACCCGTTTAGAGCGGAGGCGGCTCCCATGCCGCCGGCCCGCGTGGGAGGCCCCCCTACAAATCCCGGCAGCCGTCTTCAGCGGAACACGAACAAAAACCCAAGCTCGTTAGATCCGGAAGCGTTATTCCCGGTTCTTGCTATTTTCCCAGCGTGAGAACGAATGCGGCCAGGTTCTGAATGTCTTGATCGCCAAGCGTTGAACCAAAGGGGGGCATGGCTGTGCCCGCTTTGCCATCGCGGATGATCGTCGCGATTTCGTCCGCCCCCAGGCTCAGGTTCTGGAGGGTGGGGCCGATAGCGCCCTCTCCTTTTTGGCCGTGACAGGCCGCACAACTGGAAGCGTACACCGTTGCGCCTGCTTGCGCATCGCCCGCTGCCCCTGAACTGGGAGCAGATGCGGGGGCCTCTGTCGGCGGCACGGCGGTCGCCGGCGCGGCCGTGGGGATGGGCACGGTTGCTGTCGCCGCCGGCTCGGTTGGCGCAGCAGGAAGCGGGGTGTTCGTTGGCTCCGGCGCTTTGACCTGTGGGTAACTTGCGCATGCGCTCAACAGAAGGATGAGCAAAAGCGATGCTGTTACAATGATCCAGACTCGTTTGGAATGCAACATGGTACTATGATCCTCCTACATCATGCCGGGGGAACGTGAAACGGGTTGCAGCCAGCAGCGCTTCACGTTCCCTTCTGCACAGCTTAGTGTTCGTGGGTTAGCGCTGGCGTTGGGTAGGCGTATTCTTCTGATTCTGCCTCGTCTCCTGCCCCAATAATTCCGCGTAGCGTCAGGTAGTAGGAGATTAGCGAAGCAGAGGCAATCAGACCGACAGCGATACCGCCAATCCCTGCCGTGTTTACCAGGAAGTATACGAGCTGAAAAAACGGTACATCCATTGGCCAGTTCATACGATAAACTCCTTTTCAAATGCTAGAATGCGAGAACGTATTGTGGATTGCGGCGTTTCAGGCTCAACGCCTCGCTTTGCAATCCACACAGTACATCAGCGATTCGCGCAGTGGGCCGGTGGCTTCCAGCCGGGCAATGACCGCCGCGATCTCCGCTTCGCTGACGTGCGTATTGCCGCACGATGGGCAAATCGCGCGAGGAGATGTCCGCAAGGCGACAACATCGCCCGGTTGCAGCGCGTCCATCACCAGCAGATCATCGGGGCAGGTCTTTGTGCATGCTCCGCAACCGGTACACCGCGCGGGTGAAAGCATCAGGTTCGTCTCGGTATCGGACTCGGAAATGTGTAGCGCCCGGGTCGCGCAAACCTGGACGCAGAAACCGCACAAGCCACATACCTCCGGCTGGGCCAGTACGGGGAAGCCCCCTTTGTGCTTCTTGACGGCGCTTCCCGTCCGGCGCGATAGGCCGCTCTCTTCACGAAGGAAGTCCGCCAGCAATTTGCCCAGCGGGCCGAAGACTGCCCCCCCTTGCTTTGCCAGGGTATCCCCTGCCTTGGGCAGCCAACGGGCCGGGTGCTTGCGCAAGAAGCGTTGGGCCTGCTTGCGCCAGATTTCGGCGTCTTCGATTAGCTCGTTCTCCAGAGCAAAGGCTTCCTGACGATAGAGATAGGCCAGGAAGGCCAATTCAAAGCACAGATGGTCCGGAAGTTCTCCGGCTGGCGCTTCCGCGCCGCACGCCTCGTACCATTGGGCGATTTCCTGAGCGGTCGTGCTGCTCATTTGGGCGTCCCTGTGCCAGCTTTCATACGGCGACACAAGGGGAAGACCCGGTCCGACCAGCAGACGCGCGTGCCGAGCGCGCAACTGGGCGAGGTTTTGGGCCGGCACATTGGTCAACTGCTCCAACGCGTGGCGACAGGCCTGCGATCCAAGCTCCCGTGCCGCAGCGACCAGGGCTTCGCTGAGCGGATTGTCGCCGCCCGGCTTGCGCAACCAGTCGGGCAGGGGCGCTTCGAAGGCGTCGGCCAGTTCCTGATACAGTCGCGCACGCGTGCGTGCCGTACGGATTTGCCCGTTCAAGCCATTTCTCCCTTGCATCAGGACCTCGGTACGCCTCGGCGGGCGCCAAACGTGAAGCTGCCACGCGGTGGCGGCGAACTGGTCGGTGGCATCGGCATTTCGATTGTTTCGTTTGCCTGCGCGACCGTGCGTCCTTCAGACACTTCCCACACCGATATTGGCGGGAACAGCTTGAAGAAGACCATGAACATGAATGCGAACAGGGCAAAGGAAGCAATGGTCAGCGACCATTCGACCCAGGTTGGAGAGTACATGCCGAATGCTATAAGGCGCGGGTGCGTCATGGTCGGGATGACGATGTTCCAGCGCTCCAGCCACATGCCCAGAACGATGAAGAACGAAGCGATGACGGTGCCGGCGATTACGTGCTCCTTCAGCCAGTACGTGCCGGTGATCAGGGCTGCGAAGCCGGCGAACACGCCTACCCAGGCCAGCGATTGCAGGGTAAAGGTCGGCGAGGCTGTGGAGGCAATTGCGGCCACTACAGTCCCGTGCGAAGGCGACGCAACAATCAAGGCGATGACAGCAGTTGCGATTGCTGCCCCGAGCGAGAACCGGGGTTGGAAAATAGGCAACCTGCCGAGTGATTTCGGGGTCAGGCGGGGTACGACCAGTACCCAGAAAGCAATGACCATGCCCCACACCATCACCCAGAAACTGGGCATGTACATGCCCCACAATTTGCTGGCCAGGATGGGCCACTCGGCGAGCTGCTGGCCGGCAGCCAGGGTCATGTGTTCAGCATACGTGAAGTAGAACCAGATGGCGGTCATGGCGATGAGCAGATAGCTCAGGAAATTGTACGTCTTGACGGTCAGGTACTCTTCCAGGTGGAACATCCGGCGGGCAATGGTCATGGTGATGAACAGCGCTCCGATACCGGAGAAGATGGCCCCGACAACAAAGTAAGGTCCAAAGACGGTACTGTGCCAGCCGGGCTGCACGGTCGTCGCCAAAATCCAGGAGATGATGGTGTGAACCGAGACGGCGATGGGGATGATCAAGATGGCCATCACGGCTACGGCCTTTTCCAGGCGTATCCACTGGCTCTTGTTTCCGCGCCATCCAAAGGAAAGGAATTTGTAGAACTGCTTGCGCCAGGCCGGTGCGTCATCCGGCAAATTGTCCCGCACGATGGCCAGGTCTGGTACGAGGGGCAGATACAGATAGGTGATGCTGCCCAGGAAGTAGGCGGTCACCGACATGGCGTCCCACAGCAACGGGGATTGTGCGCGTCCGAAAAAGAACACGTACAGGAAGCGGTCCGGCCGGCCCAGATCGAACAAGATTTGCAGTGAACCGACGATCAGAGCGAACGCCGTAATCGCTTCGGCGATGCGTGTAATCGGCCGGCGCCATTCGGCCTGGGTGACGCGCAGGATCGCCGAAATCAGCGTCCCGGCGTGGCTGATGCCAATGAAGAAAATGAAATTGACCATATACATGCCCCAATAAGCCGGACGTTGCATACCGGTCACACCGAGGTTATAGATGGTCTGGTAGGCATACACAAACACACCCCAGAAAACCAGGGCCAGAAGTGCTGCCCCCGTGATGTAGTACGCCGGACTCACATCGAGTAGCGGCAATACCAGTTTCTTGAGTTCGCGGTCTTCAACTCGTAGCATGGCCTATCCCTCCCTCAGGTAAACGACTTTGGGGAACGTACCCACATCTTCCAGCAGACGGAAGGCGCGCCGGTCTTGTGCCAACAGGCTTACGGTACTCTCCGGGTTTTCCATGTCTCCGAAGTAGCGCGCTTTGCCGGTACAGGTTTGCACACAAGCGGGGACGTAATCGGAGTCTCGAAGCTCTCGACCCTCTTCGGCGGCTTTCTTCAGGGCTTTCTCATGGCGTTGCACGCAGAACGTACATTTTTCTACCACGCCTTTGGGCCGGGGTATGGGGCCTTCCATGTGTTCCTGAAGAAACTCGCCCGATTCGACACGGTCGGGGTTGAGGTGTTGCTTCATGGTCGGGTCCCATTCCGGTGCGAACCAGTTGAAGTAACGGACACCATACGGGCAGGCCACGGTGCAGAAGCGGCAGCCGATGCAGCGGGCATAGTTTTGATGGACGACCCCTTCTTCGCCCTTGTATGTGGCCTGCACGGGGCAGACCTTGATGCAGGGTGGGTTTTGGCATTGCTGGCAGGGGCGGGTCATAAAATAGGTTTTTACATGCGGATATTCCCCCGGCTCTGCCTGATTGGGCGGCCACGGAAAGACGTCGTTCCAGCGGATCTCACGTCCCATGGCCGCCTGGTCTGGCGGAGCTGCCGGCGTGTTGTTTTCCATGCGGCAGGCTATGCTGCAGCCTTGACAAGCAACACACTTGTCCAGGTCTATGACCATACTCCATTTTGGCATGTTTGTCTCCTTATCCGAGTTCGGGTTTAAGATTTGGATGGGCGTGTCGCGCCTTGCGTACTCCGTATTTCGACGCTGTACGCTCTACGCTCAACGCTGTACGATCCTACGCCCGGTAAATCTTCACGCGCGTATTGGTGAACGTGGCCAGCCCGGTGAGAGGCTCTGAGTTCGATTTCATCAGGTCCAGGCCGTGAACGCCACGGTCTTTGGCCCAATGGCCGACGGCTGTGTGTCCCTGGTTGTAGGGCAGATTGATTACGTCGGGACGTAGGCCGGGCATGAGACGGGCACGGGTGCGCACGCGCCCCTGTGCCGATTCGATCCACACCTGGTTGTCGTGGCGAATGCCCAGCTCCCTCGCCGTCTCCGGGTTGATCTCCACCCAGCTATCCCACGTCGCCAACGCGGCCATGCCGCTGATCTCTTGCAAGGTGGGCAGGTTCGCGTTGTAGCTGTACGGCCCAATACTCATCAGCGTGATCACATTCAGGTGGTAGGGGTACTCTTTCTCCTCGCCGTCCGTGGTGGCCGGCTCGTAGTGCGGCATGAACACGGTGTCACCGGTCGCCGAGATGCCCAGTTCCTTCAGGCGGCTCTCGTCCGCGTCGCCCAGATAGCAGAACATCTCGCGGCTATAGAAATCGAAGCGGCCATCGCGCGGGGCACCCTGGCGGTCACGCCCGACGACGTCGGTCCAACCGTCGGCACCCCAATCGGTGAATTCGTACGGCGGCACAGACCACACGCCCAGCTTCTTCAGGCCATCCCAGTCGGTGCCCACATCCTGGAGCCGGTATTTGAGCAGCTCCTCGAAATCGCCCCAGGGGAAGCTGGCGGCGACCGGCCCGCCGACACGGTGCGCGATGTCAATCAGCACGTCGGCGGCGTTTCGCGTGCGATACAACGGTTCCACGACCGGCTGGCGGAGAGCCACGCCCGTGTAGCCAAGCCCTTCTACGAAGTCATCCTGCAATCGCTCCAGGAAGACGTGGTCGGGCAAAATCAGGTCGGCGTATTGGGCCGTCTCGTCCAGGAAGCTGGCGAAGGAAACGATGAACGGGATCTTCTGGAATGCTTCGATGAAGTTCGCTCCGCCCGGGCATTCATAGACCGGATTGGCGTCGTAAAGGAACAGGGTATCAACCGGATAGGGTTCGCCGGCGAGGACGCGCTCGGCGACGGCCTGGTAGGCGTGTTGGGCCAGCGGGAAGCGGGTGCCGGCGCCATCCGCGCGCTCCGCCTGGCGGCCCTTTTCGGCTATCGCGTCGGAAGCCAGGGCGGGCCAGCCGGGGCAGGCTGGATAGCGTTGCACCAACATGCCACCCTGCTTGTCAATGTTACCCAGCAGGGCGTTCAGGGCGTGAACGGCCATGGCGGTGTAGAGACCGTTGGCGCTGCCGTTGAGCAGTCCTCCCTTGTGGGGCACGATAGCCATCGCCGGCGGATTTGTGGCAAACTCACCGGCGATACGGGCGATGGTGCCGGACGGTATGCCGGTGATCTCGGAAGCCTTCTTCAGGTCAAAATTGCGCAGGACGTAGTTGCGGAAGCCCTGGTGCTTGTTGCCTTGCTCGTCCTCGAAATCTTCAAAGCCGAACGTGTAGTTTTCGACAAACTCCTTGTTATACATGTTTGAAGAGATGAGCACGTAGGCGATGCCCATTGCCAGGGCCGCGTCCGTGCCCGGCTTGATGGGAATCCATTCGTCGGCCTTTGCACCGGAAACGCCTTGGCGCGGGTCTACCATGACGAACTTGCTGCGCACCGGTCGGCTGCGCCGGGTGTAGGAAAGGCCGGCGACCATGCGCTGCGGGAAGCGTCCCGCTTCCAGCAGGCTGGCGCCAAAAGAGAGGATGTAGTTGGCGTTTTCCAGGTCGTAGGCCAAAAGGTCGTTGATCCCCTGGGTCATGCGGTAGGCAAGCTTCGAGGCCTCGATGTTCAGGCTGTCGTGGGAAATGGCGTTGGGTGAGCCGATAGCCTCCGTAAATCGCTCGATAAGCGGGCGCATTTGTCCGCGGGTTTCGCCATACATAAAGGCAAAACGCTCCGGGTTGCCGTTGGCCCGCAGCGATTGCAGCTTTTCGGTTACCATTTGCAACGCGGTTTCCCAGTTGATCGGTTCCCAGCCGCCCTGTCCGCGCTCGCCGACGCGACGCATGGGACCTTTGATGCGGTCGGGGTTGTAGAGCAATTCCAGGCTGGCCTGGCCTTTGGGGCAGAGCGCTCCCAGATTGATCGGGTGTACGGGATTGCCTTCCAGCTTGACTGCGTGACCGTCCACCACGCGGGCGACGATTCCGCAGCCGCTGGGGCAGAGGGAACAGACGGTGGGCACGAACGTTTCCTCGCCGCCGGCCACAAAGTGGAATTCGCTGGGCGGGTGGGCCAGTGCCGTGCTCCCGTGTGTTCTATTCACCAAGGTGGCTGCTGCACCAGCCGCGGCTGCGCTCCCACCAATTTTCAGAAAATCTCGTCTTGTGAACTTTGCCATACGATTTTTCCTCCTCCTAGTTTCCGCCACAACTGCCGGTAGCCGCCGCCGGTTGTTTGTTGTCACTGCACACGAACTTGGCTGCGGGCAGCGGTTGGGGCCCGACTTGCGTGGATGCAGCCGCTCCACCGCCCGAAGGCAGCGCGCGAACGAAGGTAACCAGGGCTTGCAGCTCTTTGTCGGAGATCTTCTCCGTCGCGAAAGGTGGCATAGCTCCTTTGCCGTTGCGGACTACGGTGGCGATTTCGTCAGCCGGCAGTGCTTCCTGGTTCAACGCGGGCCCGATCAGGCCTTCGCCGGCATTGCCGTGACATCCGGAACAGCCAATCGTTTTGTAGACGTCCGCGCCGGAAATGCCCCCCGCGGCCGGCTTCTTCTTGCCCGGTAGGGCCGGAACCTGATCCGGTTTTCCGGCTGCCACCCAGAGCAGACCGCGTTGGTTGCGGGGCCCGCCGCCGGCCGGGTTGATGTGGCATGTGGCGCAGGGTTCACCAGTGCGTGCTGCGTAATCGGGCAGTGCGTGCGTGGGGCGCTGTCCAAACAGGAGCACGCCGATGAAAACACCCGCAATTGCCAACAACACATTGCGAAACTTCATGGACTTCCCTCCCTCTTTTTTTCAGTCGTCAGGCAGAAGCAGATGCCCGATGTTGGGGCATCGCTTTGAATTATAACACGCGAATGTCCAAGGCATGTTCTCTTTTGGTCAAAATTGTGTCAAAATATCAGGTGTCGGCAGAACCATCGTCTTGTCTTTTTCTTCTCGCTGAAGTATAATCAGTACTTGAGAATTTGTCTCGTAGAACAGCCTTTCCAGGCTGCCGGCGGCCGCTGGCAGGC
>CAYWAK010000071.1:0-3033 GCA_964455755.1 uncultured Ardenticatenales bacterium
GTTCTGTCAAATGAGCAACTTCGAGGCTGTTGCCAGTAAGATAACCAAAAAGAGGGTGACAGAAAAGAGGCGCAGTTTTCTACGTGTTAAGCGACTGGAGCAACCACCCGCTCGTGACCGGAATAAACGCGCAAGCGGCGACCGCGCGCGTATCCAATCAGGGTGATATTCCAGGCCTGGGCCAATTCCAGGGAGAGACTGGTGGGCGAAGTACGTGAGATGACAATGGGGATTCCCATGTCGGCAGCCTTCAGCAACATTTCGGAGCTGATGCGGCCGGTGGTGAGCAGAATGGTATCGCCGGTGGGGATGCCTTGTTGCAAAGCATGACCGCGCAGTTTATCGAGCGTATTGTGCCGGCCTACATCCTCAGCGGCGGCCAATAACCGCCGGCCATCGCTCAGAGCAGAAGTATGCACGCCTTGACAGAGGCGGTAGAGAACAGCCGCCTCGTTCAACTGGTGCATGAGGTCAAACACCTGACCGATACCGATCTGCTTCGACGAGTGGTTCGGTTCCCGGGTGACGGCCAGATCTGTGAAGGTAACGCCCCCGCCGCAACCACTGGTCACGATGCGCCGCTGGGGCAGGGTTACGTCGCCGTTATTCAGCCAGACGTCGGCCACCTGCCCGCGATGGGTGATGTCCAGTAACTTCACGTCTTCCAGCGACCGGATGACTCCTTCGGCGACCAGGAATCCCAGGGCCAGGTCTTCCAGGCCGATTGGGGTACACATCAACGTGACCCACTCTTGCCCATTGACGTACAATGACAGGGGTACCTCGTCAATGACCTCTCCGGACATCGCGCACAAGGCGGAGTCGAGCGTTTCCAGATAGGTCGTTGGTTTTATGCCCGGTTTCACGGATTCCTTTTTTTCCGGTGGCCAGTTGTCCCAGTGATCAGTATTCAGTGTTCGGTGCCCGGTTGTCGGTGAACGGTCACTGTCACTGTGCACGGGTCACTGCCTACTGCGCCCCGCGCGCCACTTGCTGCGCCAGCACATCCAGGTCAAGCGTTCGCAACCGTTCGACCATAGGCGTGTATTCCTTCCAGAACATCCGACGATCAATTGTTTTCAGATAGCGGCCACACGATTCACAACGATACAAACGGTGTCCGGTATTATCATCAACGAAGTAATGTTGTCCTTCGGCTGCCGTGCCACAGAACGGACAGCCCAGCCGCCGGAAGTCCCAATCGGTGTCGCAACGCGAACAGATCAGGTGGCGTTGGCCGGTTTGCGGCTGCAGATAGGCGAGGTCGGGAGAACCGCCACAAAGGGGGCAGTCTCCCCGTTCCCAATGTTCGTAGGTCGGCAGGGGGCCTAGAGCGTGTGCTACAGCACGAAGCCACGGGTACGTTGCATGATTTAATACGAAGACAAAAAGCGACGGGTCTTGCAATTCGGGCACGGGAAACTTTTCCCCAAACAGGTACGCAGAGAGCGCGCTTTCGCCCTCGTCAGAAAGCCAGTTTCGCAGGGACTGCAAGTCAGTCTCCATTTCCGGGTGGTGGCCGGTCGTTATGTCGCAAATGTCACGGGCCAGCGCCGCTATGGCCGGCCAGTCAAAGCATTCGGCGCACAACGCAGCCACCGGCCGGCCCGAGTCGATCTGAGATTGCACGGTAGCCGGCGTTGGTAGGGGCGATGGCTGTGCCACAGTATAGCGCCCTTGCGCTTGCACGATGTCCCGGTACAGAGCCACCATGTCGGCCATGGCCGGCTGTTCCGTAATCAATTCTGCGAGTTCTTGTTGTCGTACGCTCATAAATGTCAACCCCTTGCTAATGGTCAAGCGCTATGATCTGTTTTTTCGACTTCTGCCAGCCACTTTGCATGATGTTCCTGCGCGTATTCGCGGCTCACCACCCCTTCGATCATGGACAGAATCGACTCGCGGGTCAACGGGTGAATGGCGACGAGGTACACATGAACCATGACCATGCAGACGTTGGCGATGGCGGCCAGGTCATGGATGATCACACTCCAGGCAAACCAGCCCCGCGACGTAGTCTTCTTCTTTGCCCACAAAGTCAAGCCGGTGGCAACGAAAGTGTTGTAGGCGCCGATCTGCAGCAACGCGTTCAGTTTCTGGCCGGCGTTGTACTTGCCTTGCGGCGGAATGTGTACCGTTTCTCCGTGTGCGTAATACGCCCAGGCCCTTCGCAGCCAAACGAAGTCGTCGCGCGTCCAGGTGAATGCTTCCTTCAGGCTGGAAAAAAACGCCCGCGGATTTCCAAACAGGTAGATGAAAGGGGAGAGGATATAGACAAGGGCCGCCAGCCGGTGCCATACGCGGTTTGTCTGCCCGGAGCGCCCCTCCGCAAATGCTCGCAACGAACGGCTGTAGTTCGGCAGGCCCGTAAACAGCAACGCTGTGAAGGCCAGGAACTGCACCCAATGCGCCAATCGCTCACTGGCCGTAAAACGGGTGATATAATGTCTCTTCATTGCCTGGTGAATGGCTCCTTTCCCCCGGTTATGAAAATGACGGTCAGCTCGCCGGCCCCCTCACAGCGATTGACTCCCGTCACGCAGCCGGGTGACGAACGCGGCATGTTCCTCCGACGCCAACCCCTGGCCCAGCACCGCCAGTACCGTGGCCAGGTCGCTGGCCAGCAGCGCTTCCGGCTGCAGCCACAACCCCGGAAATGTTTCGCTGCGCAACACACCCCCTTCGTCCGCCTCCAGCGGCTCGTAAACCCCATCCCGTAACACGAACCAATCCACCCATTGCTCGTACATTTGCACCACCAGGTATTCCTGCACCCCGCTGCGCTGGTAGACACGTCGCTTCGAGTGCAGATCATACGCTGCACTGCTGGCCGCGATCTCTACGATCAGCTCCGGCGGCCCTTCCAGGTAGTCATCCTCGCCGATGCGCGATTGTCCGCCCAACGCAGGTTCCAGACGCAGCAAACCGTCCGGTTGCGGCTCATTGTCGTTGTCCAGGCGGACGGTGGCGTTGTCGCCGGCCAGTACGCGCGGCGTAGAAGCACGGTACACACCAAGCCAAGTAATGATGTCA
>CAYWAK010000071.1:3133-11897 GCA_964455755.1 uncultured Ardenticatenales bacterium
GGCCAGTACGCGCGGCGTAGAAGCACGGTACACACCAAGCCAAGTAATGATGTCACTGTGCGGTCGGCCATGCTGTTCAAAGCGAACGGGGGTAGCCATGTAAACAACTCCTTCGATGAGTTCAGCTTTCTTGATCTCCGGGCTGGCTTCGTAACGGCGCTCGAACTCCGCACGGGAGAGGTGGTCGCCTGTGTTGAGAGGGGGCGGCACCGGGGGCAACGCAGCCGCGCGACTCCGCGGTCGTTGGCGGGCCATGGTGGAAACCGGTTGGTGAATCATCTCACTCCCTCCAGACAAAAACACAAAACGGCAGGTCAGCAATTGAACGAATCACGCTTACACCCAACGGGTATACAATTATACTCCTTCCAATGGAAATGGGCAAAAAGAGACCAGCCCGGCCTGGTTTCCGCTCCACTTCATTCACGATTCAACACCCATCGTTCCAGAATCGCTCCAACAAAAAAGGTGCCGGCCAGCAAACAGACCGGCACCCTTTCTCTAGCAGCTACAATGCGCTACGCGCTACGACTTACCTTCTATTTCGGCAAGCCACTTGGCATGGTGCTCTTGCGCATAGTCGCGGCTGACGATGCCCTCGAACATGGCCGTGATCGACTCGCGGGTCAGCGGGTGGATCGCCACCAGGTACACGTGCAACATCACCAGACATACAGCGCCAATGACCGCCAGGTCGTGCAACAGAACCGAGAAGGCGAACAGGCCCGGCGACACGCTCCCCTTGCCGAACCACATGATCAGCCCGGTGATCACGAAGACCAAGAAGGCTACGATTTGCACCACGGCGTTGAGTTTCTGGCCACCGTTATACTTTCCCTGCGCGGGCATGTCCGATACTTCGCCGTTCGTGTAGTAGGATATGGCCTTCGACAGCCAGGTGCGATCGTTCGCGCTCCACGAAAAGGCCTCCCGCAGGCTGGAGAAGAACGCCGACGGATTGCCGACCAGGTAGATCAACGGTGAGATCATAAACACAATCGCTGAAATGCGATGTAACACGCGACTGGCCTCGCCGGCCCGTCCCACGGCAAACGCCTGTAGCGCCGGCGCATAGATGAACAAGCCGGTTACCAGCAGGACCGAGAAGGCCAGAAATTGCAGCCAATGGGCCAGCCGCTCGCTGGCCGAAAAGCGTACGACATATCGGTCTTCCATCGTCTACTCCTCCTTCTCGGTAGCCCGGGCTACCGCCAACTTCCGCGCCGTGAGCCAGTTAAAGGCCAACCCCAGCGCCGTCAGACCGGCCGCGATGTATCCGAGCGGGCGGACGCCGCCCTGCCAAAGGCTGAGCGTGGACGGCAGTTGCGGGCTTTCCGGCAAGCCATAAAACGAAGCGTTATCCGGCAGCACGTACATCTGGTGCAAGCCGCCCAATTCGGTCTCGCCATACAGCCGGGCGTTGGTTTTTCCCCGTGCTTGCAGGGCGGCAACGCGGTCTTTACCCGCCTGGATCAAAGCGTCGCGGTCGCCAAACGTGATCGCTCCGGTGGGGCACGTTTTCGCGCAAGCCGGCACGATGCCGTTGGTCACCCGATCCTGACAGAAGGTGCATTTGCTGGCCTTGGCCTTTCCGTTAAACCCGTCCAACATTTCCATGCGCGGGATCTGGAAGGGGCAGAATTCGGCACAGTAGCCACATCCATTGCACGCGTCCTTGTTGAACGATACGAACCCCAGCGCGTTGTGTTGCAAAGCGGCCGTCGGACAAACGTCCACGCACGCTGCTTGCGTGCAGTGCACACAACGTTTGTTGAAGAAATACCAACCTAGCCGGCCGTCCTTTTCAACCTCTTGGAATTCGATTAGCGTCAACGTGGTTGGGCAAAGGTCGGGCGGGTTCTGATAGGTGCCCATCTGCCGGGTCGGCTCGGCCGCCAAGTCGTTCCACCCTTTGCAGGCGGATTGACATCCCCGGCACGCTGTACATTTATCCAAATCTAGTAGCATACCTACAGCCATTTTTCATCACCGCCTTTCTATGCCTTCTCCACGTTGCAGATGAACGCTTTGGTTTCCGGGATCATTGTGTTGGCGTCACCGACCGGAGGCGTCAGCAGGTTTGCGCTGTTGCCCTTGTTCAGGCCGGCGTATCCCCAATGCCAGGGCATACCAATCTGGTGAACAGTCTTGCCGTTCACCGTAAACGGCTTGAACCGCTTGGTGACCATCGCCACCCCCTCGACCTCGCCGCGGGCAGACCGCACGATGACTTTATCGCCATCGGCAATCCCTTTCTCCTTGGCCAGCTCCTCGCTCATCTCGACGAAGAATCCCGGCTGCAGCTCATTCAGCCACGGGTTGCTGCGGGTCATGGCCCCCGACTGCCACATCTCGGACAGCCGGTAGGTGGTGCCCACAATGGGGAATTCCGCCGCCGTGCCCTTGGTGTCCATGTCGGAGTCCCAAATCTTGAAGGCTGGGTCCATTTGCGTCTTGGAGAGCAGGTTCTCGACCGGGCTTTCCCACGGTTCGTAGTGCTCGGGGAAGGGGCCGTCGGCCCGTCCGGCGCCGAAGAGTCGCGCATGGCCCTCCGGTTTCATGATGAAGGCATACTTGGCGTCGGGTGGCCAGCCGCCATCCGGCACATCGCCTTCCCATCCGCCTTTGCCCCCCTTCAACGCCGGGTTCCAGCGTACGGAGAAGCGCTTCGGATCGAAGGGCACGCCCTTGTCGTCGCACGAAGCCCGGTTATAGATGATGCGCCGGTTGACCGGCCAGGCCCACGACCAATTGAGGTACAGCCCAATGCCGGCCGGGTGCTTGTCGGTATTGTCCCGGCGAGCCATCATGTTGCCGGCTTCGTTGTAGGAGCCGGAGTAGAGCCAGTTCGCGCTGGTGGTCGAGCCATCGTCCTTCAGACCTACGAAGTTTTTGACCAGTTCGCCCTTCTTGTGCAGCACGTTGCCTTGGTCGTCCACGATGTCGCGGGTGTAGAATCCGTTAATCTCACGGGCCACTTTGTGTACGTCCAACTCGTTGTCGGTGGTGGCATAGTCCCAATCGAGTTTGGTGATCGCGTCGGCATTCGGTCCGCCTTCGGCGTTGTAGAGATCACGCAGCGCCAGCATGAGCTTGTCGGTAATCCAGCTATCCGGCTTCGATTCGCCCAACGGCTCCTGCGCCTTCCAGCGCCACTGCCCCCAGCGGCCGGAGTTGGTCACCGAGCCTTCTTTCTCGAAGGAAAGGGCTGCCGGCAACAGGAAGACCTCGGTCTGGATGTCGGCGGGGTTGGTGCCCGGCCGCTTCCAGAATTGTGCGGTCTCCAGCTCCCAGATGTTGACGGCCACCATCCAGTCGAGCTTGTCGAGCGCCTTGCGCACCAGGTTGGCGTTGGCACCACCGACGGCCGGGTTTTGCCCCCAGGCGAAGAGGCCCTTGATCGTACCGGCGTACATGGCCTCGAACAGCGAGAGCCAGGAGTGGTTGCCCACGTTCTTGGGCAGCCAATCGTATCCGAAGTCGTTGCCAGCGGTGGCGTTGTCGCCATACCAGGCCTTCAGCAAGCTGACCGCGTATTTCGGATAGTGCTGCCACCAGTTGGCGCTCTTCGGGTCACTGGACGTGGGCGTGTAGTGCTTCAGGTACTTGGCCAACGTTTCATCGGCGGCGGTTGGTGTCTTCAAATAGCCGGGCAGGATGTGGAAGAGCAGGCAGTGGTCGGTGGAACCTTGCACGTTCGATTCGCCGCGCAGGGCGTTCACGCCACCGCCGGCCCGCCCAATGTTGCCCAGCAGCAACTGGATCATCGCGGCCGTGCGGATGATCTGCGTGCCGTAGGTGTGTTGCGTCCAGCCCATGGCGTACATGATCGTGGCCACTTTGTCGGGTGCGCCGCTGGCCGCGTATACCTCGAAAATCTGCTGCAGCAAATCCTTCGGCGTGCCCGTAATCGAGGAGACCGTATCGATGTCATAGCGGCTGTAGTGCTTCTTCAGCAACTGGAAGACGCTGCGCGGGTCCTGCATGGTCGGGTCCATTTTGGGGATACCCTGGTCATCCACCTGATACTTCCAGGTAGATTTGTCGTACTTGCGATTGGCCTCATCGTAGCCGGCAAAAAGGCCATCCTGGAAATCGAAGCCGGTGTCAATGAGGAAAGTCGCATTGGTGTGCAGGCGCACGTACTCTTCGTGGTGCAGGTTATTGTCCAAAATATACTTGATCATACCGCCCAAAAAGGCGATGTCGGTGCCGCTGCGCAACGGGGCATAGATGTCGGCCCGCGCGGAGGTGCGGGTGAATCGAGGGTCTACGCTGATGAGGGTGGCCCCTTTTTCCATCGCCGCTTCCACCCACTTGAAGGAGATGGGGTGGTTTTCGGCGGCGTTGGAGCCCATGATCAGGATGGCGTCCGCATTCTTGATGTCGATCCAGTGGTTGGTCATTGCTCCTCTACCGAACGACTCTGCCAGAGCCGCAACTGTAGCGGAGTGTCATATACGGGCCTGATGTTCGAGGTAGATGATGCCCAGCGAACGCATGGCCTTGACCAGCAGGGCGCACTCTTCGTTATCCAGCGCCGCGCTCCCCACACTGGCAACGGCCTTGGTGTGGTTGACCAGCCGGCCCTGTTCGTCCTTCTCGGTCCAGTTGGCGTCGCGGGTATCCTTGACCTTGCGGGCAATCTGCTGGATCGCCCAATCCCACTCGACTTCCTTCCATTCACTGGCTCCGGGGGCGCGATAGAGCGGTTTGGTGACCCGGTCCGGGCTTTGCGCCAGATGAGCCAGTGTTTCCCCCTTGCTGCACAACGCGCCGCGGTTAATCGGATGATCGGGGTCGCCCTCGATGTTCACGACCTTGCCGTTCTCCGTGGCCACGATCATGCCGCAACCGACGGCACAGAAGGGACAAATGCTGTGCGTTTCTCCGAGTTGCTTGTGCAGGGTGAACTTTTGCGGCTTTGCTTCTGCGGCCAGCGCTGCACCGCCAGGCAACAGAAGACTGCCTGTTGCCGCACCGGATAATTTGAGGAAGTCCCGGCGCGACAGGTTTACTGTAGCCATACTCTCCTCCTTTCTCTTGCCAAATCCTACTTTGAACACTGCTTGAAAAACAGGACAGCGACTTCGCAACGCCAGATTGAAAGTGATAGGCTGGTTCTGCTGTTTTCCGGACAGTTCAGAAATGCTGGAATCGTTTGGGCGCTATTCGTCACCCCCCTTCATAAAACCGTCAGATCAGGCGCGATGTGCTTTGGCCATTGAGAACCGAGTGCGTTGTGTTTTGTGATGCGTGTTGCAATGGGATTTCAGAGCACGAAATTACTATCCACCTAGCGTGTGGTGAATACAGTATACTACTTTTGGGGCGGCATGTCAACCCCCCTCCCCTATAACCGGGTATCCGGCAAAGTTTTGTGTGGCGGCGTGTAAATGGCCTGCCCTTGCGACTAGCCCTTCACAGCCCCCATGGTGAGGCCGGCAACCAGGTGGTCGAGAAAGTAATCGTACACGATGCCGACCGGAATGGCTACAATCACCGCAGCCGCCATCAACGATTGCCAGTAGAAGACGTCACCACGAACCAGTTCAATGGGCACGCCCACACTGATCGTACGGTAGGCCGAGGACGAAATGAAGGTCAGCGCGTAGATGAATTCGTGCAGCGTAAGGGTGAAGGTAAAAACGATCACGGCAATAATGCCAGAAACAGACAGCGGCATGACCACTTTCACAAAGGCCATCAACCTGCTATACCCATCCACCATCGCCGCTTCTTCCAAATCGATCGGAATCGATTTGAAGAAGCCCATTAAAAGCCAGGTACAAAATGGAACCGAAATGGTAGGATAGACCAACACGAGGGACCAGATACTATTCACTAACCCGATTTTGCTGATGACCCGAAAGAACGGGATGAACAACAGGGTGGGCGGCACCAAATAGACCAGGAAAATGACGATGCCGGCCTGTTCTCCCCATCGCCCGGACATGCGGGTCAGGCTGTAGGCTGCCGGAATGGCTATGGCCAGGGTGATGATCACGACCACGACGCCGACAAAAAAGGAATTCCACAGAAAGGTCGTGTACTTCGTTTCAAAGAGCAGCACCCGCAAGTTCTCCAGGGTGGGCGGATCGTTAAATAGGAAGGGGTTGTTCTTCGAGCGATAGAGGTCGCGATCCTGTTTGAACGTGGTGATGATCATCCACAAGAACGGTGAGGCAGAAAAGAAACAGAACAGAGCAACCGTCGCATACAGCAGACTCCGTTTGATGCGGTACAGAAAATTCATGGTCAGGTAACCTCCATCCGTCGCGTGGACCGCAATACCATGATTACCCCAGCCAGCAACACCGGAAACAGAAATAGGGCGGTTGCAGCGCCTTCGCCCAGCGCGCCGCCTTCAACGCCCTGGAAGTAGGCCCAACTGGCCAGGACTTGTGTGTAATAAACCGGCCCCCCGCGTGTCAGTAAGAAGATCACGGTCATATCGGCAAACATGGAGATGAACCCAAAGAGCAAGGCCACATTCACAATAGGCAAGAGCAGCGGAACCTTGATTTCGAAAAGGGTACGCCAAAAGCCGGAGCCATCTACTGCGGCCTGGTCGAGAATCTCCCGGTTGATGGAGGTGAGTCCGGCCATGAGGATGACGGCCGAAAGGGGCAGGAACCGCCAGACGTATACGATGATCACGGACGCCATCGCCAGATTCGTATTGCCCAGATAGTTCATGTGCAGGCCGGGCCCAAAGACCGTCCCCGGCCCCAACAGATGAACAGCGCGCAACACCCAGTCAATCGGGCTGAATTTGGAATCGAGCAGCCATAACCAACCAATCGTGCCCAGCGAAATGGGGGTTGCCCAGGGCAGTATCAACAAGAATCGCGCAAGGTGTTTCCCCCGGAATTCCAGGGACAGCAGTTCCGCCAGCGCCGTGGCCAAAATCACGATGATGATCTGCGAGACAATTGTAAAAAACAGCGTGTTCCACAACGCCCGTCGAAACTGTGGCGTGGCCAGAATCAGCCGAAAGTTGGTCAGCCCATTGAAGTCGAAAGCTGTGTTTCCGGCCGTTACGTTGCTAAAGCTATACATAATGGCCAGCACCAGCGGGATACCAACCAAGGCAACAATATACACGAAGGCCGGCAGCAAGAAGAGGGGGCCTAACAGCCCTTCCCTGTCGGCAAAGGTCTGCTTGCCGGACTTTTGCGGAACGTTAGAGGCCATCCTGTCTAGCATATATCTTACCCCTTATTCGCCGATTTCCCGCGGCGCTGTACGTTTCCCTGTCGCGCGGTCAAAGAAGCGCAGGTCTTGCTCGCGGACCACAAATTCGTGCTGTTGACCGGCCTCGACTGTCACCGGCACCGTTGTGGGGAGCCGGGACATTGTCTTGACGTCGGAAGCTATCCCCGCCAGGTTGCCGTAGAGGAGACGATCAGCGCCCAGGTATTCAATGCGGGTAACGTCATAGGTGAAGGAGACGCATTTTTCCTCATCTGTTTGCAGGACGTCTTTGGGCAAGAAATGCTCGGGACGAAAGCCCAAGATGTAGTCGGCTCGATCGACGAGGTTGATGCCCGGCGACCCAAGGAACGTGGCCACAAAGGTGTCTGCGGAGTCATAATAGACCTCTTGCGGTGTGCCGACCTGTCTCATCTGGCCATCATGCATGACCACGATTCGGTCGCCCAAGCCCATGGCTTCAATCTGATCGTGTGTCACGAAGATCGTGGTGATGCCCATCTGCCGCTGGAACTGCTGCAGCTCGTCACGGGCCGAGGCCCGTTGTTGGGCATCCAGGTTCGAGAGGGGCTCGTCCAAAAGCATGACGCGCGGGCTGCGGACCATAGCGCGGGCCAGGGCCACGCGCTGCCGCTGTCCACCCGAAAGCTGGCGTGGTTTGCGGTGCAACAGGCTTTCGATGCCCAAGAGGCCGGCCGCGTTCTCCACTTTGGCTCGTCGCTCCTCCTTGGGTATTCTGCGTGCTTTTAGGGGAAAGGCGATGTTATCGAATACGGTCATGTGCGGGTACAGCGCATAACTTTGGAAGACCATGGCGATGTGCCGGGCGCGCGGCGGTAAATTGGTAACGACCTCGTCGCCAATGAGGATGTCTCCTCCGGTGGGCCGTTCCAGCCCGGCGATCATGCGTAGCAGCGTAGTCTTTCCACACCCGGACGGCCCCAGCAACACCAGCAGTTCGCCCTTATGCACGGAGAGGTTGACGCCGTCCACGGCCCGCACTTCGCCAAAGTGTTTCTTGATTCCTCTTATTTCCACAACGGACATGACTTGAACCTTCCTCGTGTAACTTATTTGCCATTACGGTAAAATTGACACGTGGAACAGGCTTTCGAGCCTGTCAGCAGCCTGGAAAGGCTACTCCACGTGTGGCTTTTGCTCCAATGCCTTATTTGGGTAGCCGCTTGCGGCGTCCAGTTCGACAAAACGCTACCGGTACATCAACGCGACACAACTCAGATGTCTCACCACGAAGACACAAAGGTACGAAGAAAAAACCTTTTTTCGCATTGGGGCAAGAGGGGCACGCCGCCCTCTGGAAGCTCCAAGTCCTCGTCCTCGAGGACGGATTAACAGGGCGAACCCCGCTTCTTAAGACGCCCCCGAGGAGGGGGGCTGAGGGCGAGTACGTGTGACCTTTTCCCCCCCAATTCCTTTTTTCGATCTTTGTGTCTTGGTGGTGCGAAATCCTGTTCATTTTGTAATGCTCAAAGCCCCCGGGAACGAGGGCTGCCAGCCTTGCGTCAAAAGTGACCGTGCGGAGTTGTGC
>CAYWAK010000072.1:0-11846 GCA_964455755.1 uncultured Ardenticatenales bacterium
TAACGGACAAGGTGATTTGACAAATACAATAAGCCGTGTTATACTCGTGCAGTTAGTTTATTTTGTTATGGCAGGTGTTCTCGTCAGCAGACCGATTTCGAGTAAGCTACATCAGGACGCACTGCCGCATTAGAACAGAAAGGAAGTGAAGGACCGTGGCAGAGCGTGAAACTGGCACCGTGAAGTGGTTCAATGCAACAAAGGGTTATGGATTTATCGCCCGTGACGGAGCGGAGGATGTCTTTGTGCACTACAGTGCCATCAATGGATCCGGCTACCGAGCCCTGGATGAGGGACAGCAGGTTGAGTTTACGGTAGTGGCTGGAGAAAAAGGCCCCCAGGCACAAGACGTTAACCTTATCAACTAAAAAAGCTGAATACATAAAAAAACGCGGCTTCTTGCCAAGAGGACTGATTGCAGTTCAATAATTCAATCCTTAAGATGCTTACAAGAAGCCGCGTTTTTTGTTGGGGCTTTGGTGAAAACCTCACCGCGAGTGCAATCAGCGGTATGCTATTCTCCGGTATTTTCCTCTTTGCGCACGCGCTTACTCATTGCGTATAGGGGCAGAAGAAGTGGAGAGAGCCTGGCGGTGGTCTGGATCCGGGCCTTTTGGACAGAAGTTCGCGCACTGCGCAACACACGTTGTGGGAGACGAATAGATTGTTGACCGAACACTTCCTCCGTCGTTGCCGGCCCTTCTCCCCATCGCAAAGTTAGCGCGCCCCATGTGAGACCTGCGCCAAAGCTGACCATTGCCAGGTGGTCTCCCTCTTGCACCCGTCCCTCCTCAACTGCTTCGCTCAAAGCAATGGGAATGGAAGCAGCAGATGTGTTTCCGTACCGCGCAATATTGACATACATCTTTTCCCAAGGGATTCCACATTGGCGCGCAGCCAATTCCAGGATCCTTTGGTTCGCTTGATGGGGGATGAAAAGGTCAATGTCGCTCAATTGCAAGCCGCTACGGTCCACGGCTTCCAGCAACGCCCGCCCCATGACCCGCACGGCGAATTTGAATACCGCGCGGCCGTCCATGTGAATGAATTGTCCGCGCTCGGCAAGAACTGTGGAGCTGAGCGGCTGCCGGCTGCCACCCCCGGGGACGATCAGCGCTTCGGCGCCGGCTCCATCTGACCCCAGCACGAACCCGAGCACCCCGGTGGGACGATCCGTCGCTTCCAAAACAACAGCGCCAGCACCGTCACCAAAGAGAACGCAGGTGTTCCGGTCTTGCCAATCCACGGCACGGCTGATCAATTCGACGCCAACGACCAGGACGCGGCGATATGTGCCGGCCGCGAGGAACTGGTGAGCTGTCGAAAGCCCGTACAGGAAACCGGTACATCCCGCGCGCAATTCAAAGGCTGCTGCGTGAGAAGCCCCCAAGGCGTGTTGCAACATGCTGGAGACCGGAGGAAGCAGGTAGTCGGGGCTGGAGGTGGCCACGATGATGAGATCCAGGCTGTCCGCAGAGATACCGGCCACCGCCAAGGCCCTTTCGCTGGCGGTTTGAGCCATCGTCAGCGTTGTCTCGTGAGGTTCAGCAATATGCCGTTCCCGAATACCGGTACGAGAGGTGATCCACTCGTCACTTGTATCTACGATTTCCGCAAGGTCATCGTTTGTTAGTATCTGTGCCGGCGCGTAACGTCCCCATCCACTGATTCGAGCAAATCTTTGTTCCATCGTCCTCCTCCTCAGAGTGCGGCCACCGTTCGTATCGCAACCGGACATGAATTGGGACAGGAAAGCAGTCCCACACGTCCAGACGCACCGTTGCTATCACCAAAAAGACCAAAAAATACCTGAAAAAAACTGCTTGACGATTTACCGGAACAGGGCAGGCAATTGGCGCTGTCGGATGAAGTAGGCCACAAGCCCGGCGACCGAGACGGCGGAACCGACAGCAGCAGCGCCAATGATCCAGCTTCTGGAAACGTTCGTCCATGGCGGGCGGTTGGCCCAACCTTCGGGGTATCGTTGCTGCGCCATGGCGAGAAGCTCACTGTGCAGATTCTCTCGAAAAGCTGCATCGGGCTTCACCTGCACAGACATCAGGCGGCAGGTGCGTTCGGCGATATCCAAGAGAGTCGCCAATTCGGCGGCCCGAGATGGAACGATCTGCAAGTACTCTTCTTTTGGTCTGGCCGCCCCTCCTCGTGCCAGATCATCTGCCTGTTTGGCCAATACCTCTTGAAGCAATGCATCATCCATTGGGACATTCTCCTTTTGGGAGTTTATTCCATCCCCATCTTTTCCAATTCTTTGCGGAGACCAAGCAAAGTTCGATGATACAGGGCCTTGATCGCTCCCTCCGTGCGGTTCATTACTTTCCCAATTTCTGCGTTGCTCAGCCCCTGACCAAACTTCAAGGCAAGTAACTGCTGACGGTCCGGGTTCTGACGGACGATAGCCGCCCAGAGGAAGCGTCGTGCCTCTTCCTGTTCGGCAGATTCGACGGGGCCGTTGCCGTTCGATTCTATGGGCGGCAGGCTTTCCACGGAGATAGTCTTGCGCCGGCCGGAGTCGCGATGCCAGTTTATCACCGCGTTGTGTGCGATACGATAGAGCCACGAACCAAAAGGAGCGCCTTGTATCCGGTACCGCCCAAAGTTTGTCAAAGCACGAAAAAACACGCTCGACGTCAGGTCCTCAGCATCGTGAATATTCCGCGTATATTGGTAAATGTATCTGTATATACGATCTACGTAATGCTCGTATATCTCTCCGAATGCGAGCGGGTCCTCTTTCACCCGTTCGATGACATGAAGGTCAATTTCCCTCACCTGGGCCTCCGCATGGCCTGCGGTGCCTACCTATAAAACACCGTATCACGCCATTCGTTACGTGCGAGTTCTTTTCTGTGCCAATGTTATGGTCATTCCGGCGGTGCAGAATCGTACCCAAGTATAACAGAAAAGGAAGGAAAGTCAATGTCAAAGGTGGAGGGTGCGGGTGAGAGGGCCACGCCGATGGTTCCGGGACCGCCGTGTGTGCCAATCACGGGACCAATCTCCGCTTTGAGAGCGCCGGTGATGGGCAGGTCTCGACAAATGGTATCTGTGAGTCTGGTGGATTCCTCGTCGGCCTGGATGTGTGCTACGCCGGCCCACCAGGCGTCGGCCGCCGAGCAGTGTTCCGCAAGAAGGGCCAGCAGACGGGATAGCGCCCGTTTGCGTGTGCGCACGCGATCGGTGGCCAGAACCTCCCCCTGTTCGATGGCCAACACCGGCTTGAGTTGCAGGATGGTGCCCACCCATGCCGCGGCTGTTCCTATGCGGCCTCCTCGCTGCAGATATTCCAAGGTGTCCACGGTGAAGTATATGATAGTGCGCGCGGCCATCTTCTCCAGCAAGGCCACGATCTCTTCACGCGCAAAACCGTCCTGGGCGGCCCTGGCAGCGGCCAAGACCAATATTCCCAGGCCGACAGACACAGTGCCGCTGTCGAAGAGTGTGAGGGGAGCATCCCGCATCATGGATTTGGCGCCGGCAGCGGACGCATACGTGCCGCTCAGTCTACTCGATAGGTGCATGGAAAGGACTTCGTCACCGTCGGAGAAAATACGCTCGTACACCTCTTGAAATTGTCCGGCCGACGGTTGCGAGGTCGTTGGTAGGGGGTGGGTGTTTGGCAGACGACGGTAAAACTCTTCTCGCGAAAGATTGATTCCTTCCTGGTAAGACTTTTCGCCAATGTGCACGTTCAAGGGCACCACGGCAATGTTATATTGCTGCACCAGTCGTTCGGGCAGGTTTGCTGAACTATCCGTGACAATTCGAAGCATCGTATCCCCCGCTTCCCGCCGACGTGTACAACCAAACGCCGGCCACGATGATCCCCCAACAACGGTTGACGCCACCTTCAGGCTGCCTGAGTCGTGGGCCGGATTACCCCCATGCCCAAGAAACCAAAAAATGCCGCAAAAAAAGTGTGGGCTACTGCCCGGCCCTAGCGTGCAGTGGTTTCGATGGACAACAGAACTTCCTGCAAGAAGTCAGACAGGTTTCCGATATTCTCTTCGCTCAGTACCGAAAGGTATCGTTGGTAGCTCCTCACATGCCCCAAAAGCCGATCTGTTGAAGGGCGTTCGAGGCGTTGCGACAAAAGGGACCCCACACTAAGCCCGGCCAACATGCTCAACCCAATCCGGTCGTTCGGGAGCAAGGCGCGAAGATCCGGCACATGGAGGCGCGCGATTCGCGTTTCGGTTGCCCGGCTGCGGGCTTGCTGCAATTGCAAGATCAAAGCAGTGATGACCTCCGTACAAAAAATAAGGGGCGAAGAGCGCTCCGGGAGGTTCTCCAAGAGCTCGTTAAGGAACTCCTGGTCTGCTCGTGTGCGCAGGTTCTGGAGGATGCTCTGTTTTGTTGCTTCCCACTCGGCATGGCTGGCGGTGCGTCCCCCCAAGAGACGCATGGCCGCGTGCGCCTTCGGCGTGGGCACAAAAGCGATGGTTGATCTGCCGGGGCTATTATGATTAGGCGGCAGACGATACACAGCACGCACCAAGCCTTTTCGCTCCAGTAGTTTCATCATGTCATAGGCCGTGAAGGGATTCACGCCCAACCGTTGCGCCACGACGGAGTAGTGAATCGGTTCCTGGGCTTCGAGGAACAGGTCCAACAGTTTGCTCAGAAACTGGCGTTGGCGGGCCGTAAGGGTCATCTGGTTTGCTCCACGTTGTGCTAGTAGGCACGCGAGAAGATTGCGCGCGCTGTGGCCTTCTGGCCACAAAAGATGCAGCGTCCGCTCTCTTTGGGCTGGTCAAAGGGAATGCAGCGGATCGTGGCCTTGGTCGCTTCCTTGACGGCTGTTTCGCATGCCTCGGATCCGCACCAGTAGGCATCCAGGAATCCGCCCGTGCCGTTGGCAATCTCCTGGAAAGTGGAGAAATCTTCCACTTCAAACGTGTTATCCTCCCGGAATTGGAGAGCCCGGTCATACAGACTTTGCTGCACATCTTCGAGGAGGGCGATCACCCGTGGGGCGAGACTCTCCATGTTGACAGTCTCCTTGCCGGCTCGACCGGGCCTATCTCGGCGCGCGACGACTGCTTGCTTATTCTCAACATCTCGTGGGCCAATTTCAATGCGCAGGGGGACGCCTTTCAACTCCCATTCGTTGAATTTCCATCCGGCCCGATATTGTTCCCGTGCATCCAACTCAACGCGAACATTCTCGGAGAGGAGCACCTCTTCGATTTGTTCGGCAACAGCCAAAACGCGCGAGCGCTCGTCCTCCTTTTTCCAAATGGGGATGATGACGACCTGAATCGGTGCCAGGCGCGGCGGCAGGATCAGGCCCTGGTCGTCGCCGTGGACCATCACCAGCGCCCCTATGAAACGCGTGCTGACTCCCCAACTGGTGGTCCAACAATATTGCAATTCGTTGTTCGTGTCGAGGAATTTTATGTCGAACGCCTGTGCAAAGTTCTGCCCCAGATTGTGCGAGGTGCCGGCTTGGAGGGCCTTTTTATCGCCCATCATCGCTTCGATGGAGTAGCTGTGGAGGGCGCCGGCGAACTTTTCGGTTTCGCTTTTGCGGCCACGGATCACAGGGATTGCGCCGTCCGTTTCCGCGAAGTCGGCGTAGACTTCCAACATGCGCATCGTTTCTTCTTCGGCCTCATCGTAGGTGACATGCGCCGTGTGCCCTTCTTGCCAGAGAAACTCAAGCGTTCGCAAAAAGAGGCGGGTGCGCATTTCCCAGCGCACGACGTTGGCCCACTGATTGATGAGCAAAGGTAAGTCCCGGTACGAGTTGATCCATTTTGCATACATGTGCCCGATAATTGTCTCGGATGTGGGACGGATTACGAGTGGTTCCTCCAGCTTTTTTCCGCCACCATAGGTCACCACAGCCAATTCCGGAGCAAAGCCTTCCACGTGTTCACTCTCCTTTTTGATGAAGCTTTCGGGAATGAGGAGAGGAAAGTATGCGTTCTTGTGCCCGGTCTCTTTAAATCGCCGGTCGAGAGCTTGCTGGACATGCTCCCACAGCCCGTAGCCATAGGGTCTGATCACCATGCAGCCGCGCACGGGTGCGTAGTCGGCCAGCTCGGCTTGTTGGATGACATCGGTGTACCATCGTGAATAATCCTGGCCACGGGGTGTGACTTTTTTTGCCATGTAGGTTACTCCTTTGTGTTGAACGATTCTTTCAAGCAAGAGACCGCTTGCTCGGCGTTTTCCGCAAGACGTACAAGCCGGAAATCGGCTTCCCGAATAAACAACTCATTCTGAAAGATGTGTAGGACCCGCTTCCAGTGTTCGCCAATCAGGACAAAGGGTTTATCCTTGATCACGCCCGTCTGCAACAGGCTCCAGGTGAGACTCAGCTCGGTGAGCGTGCCGATGCCGCCGCGTACAGCGATGAAGCCGTCGGCGTCGGTCAGTTTTCGCAGGCGCGGGAAGAAATCGGAAACCTTGATCTCATTGGTGACGAAGGGATTGGCCTGCCGTGGATCAAACAGGGACATGGTCACGCCGGTTACCGCTCCGCCGACCTCATGAGCGCCTTTGCTCACGGCCTCCATGATGCCCTGGTACCCGCCCGTGACGATTCCAAACCCGTTCTCGGCCAGGACTCGTCCGAGTAGCTGCGCTTCATGGTATTCCTGGCTGTCCGGTGCCGGCCACGAACTTCCGAAGACGGCGATGGTAGGTTTTCCGTGAGCCAAGTGGCTGTTCCTCCGATTCAATTCAATGCGTGCAGAGACGGGTTCAGTATAGCATAGAAGGCTTTGACTGTCAAAGTGAAATTTGGAGGAGGGTGTCCGTCGAAGTTTTGCACTTGGCCAGTGGCCGCCCCTACGCCTGCCCCATCGTGTTAGCGCGACAGTGTCGAACCATTCTGAATGTCGAGCAGGGCGTTTGCGATTTCTTCGGCCGCTTTGGGGTGGGCGAGCCGGCGAGCGTTCTCAGACAGGGTGCTTAGCGTTTGGGGAGATTCCGACAGCCACGCACGCAGTTGGGCCACGGCCAGTTCAGGTGCGGGGGCCATCGCGCCGGCCTCTCCTTCGATGACGTAGGCCACATTTCCTTCCTCTTGCCCAGGGATATAACCGCTGAAGAGGATTGGCAGACCCGCAGCCAACGCCTCACTGACGGTTCCTGGGCCTGCTTTGGTGATAATGGCGTCACATGCGGTCATCAGTTCCGGCATGTTGCGCACGAATCCGTATACGGTTGCGGGAACTTTCCAAATCCGCTTTTCCAACCGGGCCCGCAACCGCTCATTTCTTCCGGCCACAATTACAAGCTGGACGGGCAATCCGGAATCATCGAGTGCCGCAGCAAAACGGTCGAGATGTCCCATGCCCTCTCCCCCGCCGACGATCAGGATGGCGTAGCGGTCGGGTGACAGTCCCAGCGACTGGCGCAGGTCATCGCGCTGGTGTGCCAGTTCGGCGAACGCCGGGCTGATGGGCAAGCCGGTCACCGTGACTTTTTCTGCAGGAATGCCGGCCTGTAATGCCCGGCGTTGCGCCTCGACAGAGGGGACGAGGCAATGGCCCGTGTCCGGACAGAACCAAAGGGGATGGGCCGTTGCCAGGTCCGTTACCACTGTTACGAAGGGCACTTCCGGCGCAATCTGTTGAAGGATTTGCACAGGGATATGGTTGGCCAGGGGATGAACTGAGACGACGAGGTCGGCACGATGTTCACGCAAGATGCGGGCAATTCCCGGCCCGGTAACACGATCCAGAAGGGCCAGCAACGCGCGCTGCCCCACCGCCGAAGAGGTGGACCGAAAGAGAGCATCCCACAGAAGGGGGGCGTAGTCCACGGTTGGGCGGTAGAGCCGGCCGACCTGATCGAATGGCGGGCGACTGCCGTCGGCCAGAAAGTCAACCAGCACAGCGTTGGTTTGGACAGCATCGGGCAATGCTGCGCAAATCGCTTCAGCGGCCGCGCGATGCCCCCCGCCCGTGTCGGACATCAGGAACAGCATTTGCGACGTCCGGTCAGCCATGGGACAAATCGTCTGCTTCACGAGAGGATGTTCCCGGGTTGGCAGGAGCGCCTTGTAACCCAAACGGGTTCGGACTGACAGCCTCGACTTCCACCGGAAGGGCCTGTGCGGATGGGTGTGCTTCGGAAACTGGCACGCGGTAGGTGTAGTACACGCACCATAGGCCGACCAACAACGTCCCCCCGCCCACAAGAATCACCACGGGAGGAATGCTGATCCAGTCGGCGAGCGTGCCAATGAAAAGCATTGGCGGGATGGCCAGCAGGTTTGTGAGCAGGAATTGCAACGCAAAGACTCGGCCGCGCAATTCCTCCGGCGTCCGCTCCTGCAAAACGGTCTGGGCGGGAATGCCAAGGAGGGCAAACTCAAATCCAAGGAATGTGGAGATCACCATGACGATGGGAATCAATTGCACGTGCCCATCCCCGATCCAGCCTACCAGACCCAGCGCAACCAGGGTGAAGGCCTGCGCCAGGGCCCCGATGTTCGAAAGGACCTCGCGCCGGTACGGAGCGCCGTAGCGACCGATCAAGAAGGTGCCCAGGAACATACCCAGTCCGGCGGGTGTGAAAATGTAAATCGCGTCCTCAGTGCTGACGTGCAATACCCGCGTGGCAAACCCCGGAGCGAGCATAGCCATGACCATCACCAGGGTGGCGACCAACGTCAGGTGGATGATGGGGACGTAGATGGCAGCCCGCATCCTGACGAATCTCCACCCTTCCTGCAGTTCGGACCAGGCCTGTCGCAGCGCTTGCCCGCTGTCCGGTTTCTTGAGCGGTGGCACGTCGGCCGGCAGCCGCGAGACCATTACGGTGGCTATCACATACATTATGGCCACGACAACGAAAGACATGCGGATTCCCATGCCGTCGCCCCAGAAAAAATCGCCCAGTTTCACAGTCAGCGGGAAAAGAACGATCAGCCCAACAACCTGGGAGGCGGTGAGCGTAAGGTTGAACAGGGAGTTGACCGTCAGTAGGCGCTCGCGGTCTACGAGGATCGGAATCATTGCCACTTCGGCCGGTGCAAAGAATTGGCCGAAAGCAGAAGCCAGAAAGGTGATCAGGTAGATGAAGACCAACAGGGACAGGCCGTCCAAGGCGTTCAGGGCGAGCAGGTAGCTCAGGGCGGTCAGTATCCGCAAGGCATTGATGATAACGAGGGTATGCTTCTTTGAAACTCGATCAACGACCAGGCCGGCGATGCTGCTGAAGGCCACGGCCGGCAAACTGAATGCCAGAATCATGAGGCCAATGTGCTGGCTGGAGTGAGTCAACCGTTCGATCAGAACGAGTTGGACAAAGTGGATGCCGTTTTGCGCTGTTTGGGCCAGTACCTGGGCGATCCAGAGGTGCAGGAATGGCCGGTTCTTCAGAACCTCAGAGAAACGGCCACGATCGCTCGCGGTTCCGGGGGGATCAAGTTGACCACTCATGCTCAAAGGAGGGATTCCTCCCGGTCTGCTCCTGTGTTATGAATGACAGCTTTGGCGCGCTTGCGCAATTCGCGACGAGGCAGCAGGATGCGCCGGCCACACCGCGAGCAGCGAATCCCGATATCCGCGCCCAAACGGACGATGTGCCATTCATACCCGCCGCAGGGGTGTGGTTTGCGCAAGCGCACGACATCGTTGAGTTGGTAGTTTTCGTTCATAACCGCGGAACCTGACAAGAGCTTTCTTCCATCACATGACCAATCGTTTTGGACGAAGCCTTTCCATTTGCCGGCAACGTCATCGACCTACATTTTAGCATGGAAGCGGAAAAAAGACGAATGTGTCGACCTTCAGGGCATCCATTCGCAGCGTACCCCCCGCAAAACAGAAAGCGGGGCGAACATGGTTGTTCGCCCCACAGTCTGGACTCGTGTAGTTTCCTCTTGCTTGTGCCAGCCGGATAGCTGGCGACAATCTCTGGAAAAGTGTCTAAACTGGTCCTGTGAAAATGGTCAGACCACTGTGTATCAGTTGTTGGAAATGGGGTATCCGATCTCTTCCATCAAGCTACTGATTTTCTCCAGGTTGGCCGGCACTGCAAACGTGACTGTCACCTCTTTGGTGTCTGCCTTCGCGATGACAGATTGAACGCCGGCCAGCTCGCCCAGCTCGCGCTGAATGGTCATCACGCAGTGATTGCAAGAAATATCCGGAGCAATAAATGTTTTTGTAGTCATGTGAATCGCCTCTTTTCTATAGTTTTCTTGAGGTTTCAAAAATCCCCAGCAGTTCGCCGATCACCCGTTGGCGGTCGTCTGGATCGTCCCCACGAATCGCTGTCGTCACGCACGTGTTCAGGTGGTTATCCAAAATCAGCGAGTTGACCTTGTCGAGCGCGCGTTGGACGGCCATAACCTGTTTGATGACATCAATGCAATAGGAGTCCTCGTCCACCATCCGTTGGACTCCACGGACATGCCCTTCGATGCTCTTCAGGCGCGTAATCATTTCCCTTTTTTGATCGACATCCATGCGTCTTCTTCACCCCTACCCGGATAAGCTGGAACCAAAAAGGCTAACCACAGATTGTACAGATTTCTCAGTTTCTGACCAAGAAGTTCAACTTCTCCGGGAAGTTGAACTTCTAAGCAAAGGTCTTGCCTTATCTACTCACAGCCCCCCCCACCCCCCTGGGAGGGGTAGACATAGTATAGCACAAGATGAAGGGCCGGTCAAATCAGGCGACTATGGTTTCCTTGTGAACGGTGACCGCTTCGAGCAGGTCCTTGCGTACCGTGACCCCCAAACCCGGGCCGGTGGGCACACGTACCGTTCCATCATCGTTGAGGGTAAAGGGAGGGGTGACCAAGTCTTTGTGGTAGTAGCGGGCGCTCGCAGAAAGGTCCCCCGGCAGTATGAAGTTTGGCAGGGAGGCGACGGCCACGTTCGCGGCGCGACCAATACCGGTTTCCAGCATCCCGCCGCACCACACCGGTACGCCGGCTGTCTGGCACAAATCGTGAATCTGGCGCGTGGCGTGCAACCCGCCTACCCGTCCGGGTTTGATGTTGACCACCCGGCAGCTTTCCAGCGCGAGAGCGGCCCGCGCATCGGCCACGCCGGCAATCGTCTCATCCAGGCAGATGGGGGTTTGCACATGCCGCTGCAATTCGGCGTGGTCCACAAAGTCGTCGAAGGCCAGCGGCTGCTCAATCAGCAAAAGGTCAAAGGAATCGAGTGCCTGGAAAATGGCTATATCATTCAGTGCGTATGCCGAGTTGGCGTCCACTTGCAGCCGGATATCGGGGAAGTGGGCCCGAACGGTGCGCACCACATCCACGTCCCACCCTGGCTTGATCTTGATCTTGATGCGCCGGTATCCCTCTTCGAGGAACATATTGATGCGCAACAAAAGCTCGTCCACCGTGGCCTGGATGCCAATGCTTACGCCCACGTCAATGCGTTCGCGAACGCCACCCAGCATTTCGGCAAGCGAGCGGCCGGCGGCTTGGGCCCACAAATCCCACAATGCGGCTTCCAACCCGGCCTTGGCCATCGGGTGGCCGCGCACAAAATCGGTGCGTCGGGCCAGGCTCTCGGCATCGGAGATGCGTTGCCCCACGATTGCCGGGGCCAGAAAGTCGTGGAGGATGTGCCAGCAGGTTTCCACAGTTTCGTAGGAGAAGAGGGGGGCAGCCATGGCGGCCGTTTCGCCATAGCCGGTCAGTCCTTCGGCGAATACGGTCACAATCATGGCCTCACGGTCTACCTCACGAGCGAAACTTGTCTCAAAGGGGTGGACAAGCTCCATGCGAATCTTGCGTAATTCAACGCGATCAATTTTCATAATCTTAGTTCTCCTTGTAAATAGAACACAGATGACACGGATAAACACGGATAAAAAATCTGTGTCATCCGTGAAATCCG
>CAYWAK010000073.1:0-11808 GCA_964455755.1 uncultured Ardenticatenales bacterium
GGCCATACAGGCAGCCCGGCGGTACATCGCGGTGTACGAGATGATCACCGGGGAGACGTTTGAGCCGGTGACAGCCGGAGACGGTAGTGTGCTGTTTGACAAGTTCTAGCGGAGTGTCATTCTGAGGAACAGAGCGACGAGGCCCTTCGCTGCGCTCAGGGTGACAAAGGCGAGGGGACGGCAGAGGCGGCGATGGATACCACAAAAGAGAAATTATCGCAGATCATCCAGCGCGCCCTCGCCGAGGACATCGGCGACGGGGACGTGACAACAGACTGCACGGTGCCGGCTGATGCGCGGTTGGAGGGCACGTTTGTGGCGAAGGAGGCCGGCGTAGTTGCCGGCCTGGAGGTGGCCCGGCTGACCTTCGCGCAACTCGACGAGCGCGTGCAGTTCACGCCGCTTGTCGCCGACGGCGAGCGCGTGCCGGCCGGCCGGCCGATTGCCACGGTCGCCGGTGCGGGGCGCGCGCTGCTCAGCGGCGAACGGGTCGCACTCAACTTCCTGCAACGGATGTCCGGAATCGCCACGCTCACCCGCCGCTTTGTGGATGCCGTGCAGGGCACGTCCGCCGTCATTCTCGATACGCGCAAGACCGCGCCCGGTTTGCGCCTCTTCGACAAGTGGGCTGAGCGGCTGGGCGGCGGGCAGAATCACCGCTTCGGCTTATACGATATGGTGCTGATCAAGGACAATCATATCGCTGCGGTGGGAGGCATTTCGGCGGCGGTGGCGCGCGTGCGGGAACAGGACGTGCGCAAGCGGCCCATCGAAGTCGAAGTGTGTACGCTGGATGAATTGCGCGAAACTTTGGGGCTGTCCGTTGATCGCATTCTGCTCGACAACATGAGCCTGGACGAAATGGCCGAGGCGGTGCGATTGGCCGGCGGTCGCGTGCCGCTGGAAGCGTCCGGCAACATCACGCTGCAGAACGTCGCCGCAGTGGCCGCGACCGGTGTGGACTATATTTCCGTGGGGATGCTGACGCATTCGGCACAGGCGCTGGATATCAGTTTGACAATTGCAGGCGTAGAGCGTAGAATGAGAGCGTGAGCGTATCGTCCTACGCTCGACGTTGCTCGCTTCATGCCTTTGGAGGGGTAGAATAAAATGTCTGTAGATGAGATTTATCGTGAGATGAAGGCAAAACTTCAGGATGTGGTTCCGGATTTTGAGCTGCGCTATAAAGCGGAGTTGGCCGTTGAAATCAATCGCCTCAAGGTCGAGAAGAACGCGGTGATTCTGGGGCACAATTACATGGAGCCGGCGCTGTACTACTCTATCCCGGATTATCGGGGAGATTCGTTGGGACTCAGTCGCCGGGCGGCCGAGACGGACAAGGACATCATCGTCTTCTGCGGCGTGAAGTTCATGGCGGAAACGGCCAAGATTCTGAATCCGACAAAAACGGTGCTGCTGCCGGCGGAAAAGGCGGGATGCTCGCTGGCAGAAAGTATCACTGCCGAGGACGTGCGCAACCTGCGGGCGCGATTTCCCGGTGTGCCGGTCGTCACCTACGTAAACACGTACGCCGACGTGAAGGCGGAGTGCGATATCTGCTGCACGTCGAGCAATGCGGCCGCCGTGGTCGAATCGTTGCACAGCGACACGGTCATCTTCATCCCCGATGAGTACCTGGCCAGGAATGTGGCGCAGGAAACCGGCAAGCACATCATTTTTCCAACGCAGATTTCCAAGGATTTGGACACCCTGCTGGATTATCAGATCATCGGTTGGCATGGCCGCTGCGAGGTACACGAAAAGTTTACCACGGAGGACATCGACAACGTGCGGGCCCAGTTCCCGGACGTGGTGATTCTTTCCCACCCGGAGTGCAGTCCCGAAGTAGTGGCCGCGTCCGACTTCTCCGGGAGCACCTCGGCGATGATCCGCTACGTGGAGCAGACGTCCGCGCCCCGCTACCTGCTGCTGACCGAGTGTGCGATGGGCGACAACGTGGCCGCGGCCAATCCGAATAAGGAGATGCTGCGGCTGTGCAGCGTGCGCTGCCCGCACATGAACCAGATCACGATGGAGGATACGCTGGACGCGCTGAAGTACAACCGCTACGTGATCGAGGTGCCGGAAGACATCCGCGTGCGCGCCGCGCGTTCTGTTGAGCGGATGATTGCCATCGGGTAAGGACGAGTGAAATGACAGACGAGTGTCTGGAAACAGAAGTGCTGGTCATCGGCTGTGGGATCGCCGGTGGCGTGACTGCGCTGCAGATCGCCGATGCCGGCGTGCCGGTGACGGTCGTGACCCGGGCGCGCGAGCCGGAAGAATCGAACACGCTCTATGCCCAGGGCGGCATTGTTCACGAGGGCATTGACGATTCGCCGGCCTTGCGGGAGGAAGATGTGCTCCGGGCCGGCGCCGGTCATTGCAACCCCAAGGCGGTGACGATTTTGGCCGAACAGGGGCCGAAACTGGTGCGGGAAATTCTGATCGAGAAAGTAGGCGTCCCGTTCGACCGGAACCCCGACGGGTCGTTGTCGCTGGCACGCGAGGGTGCCCACGCCATGTCGCGCATTGCCCATGCGACCGACGCCACCGGCCGGGTCATCGAGATCGCCCTGCTCAACCGGCTGCGCAGCCACCCGCAGGTCACCCTGCTGACCGGGCACACCGCCGTAGATTTGCTGACTCCCTCGCACCATTCGCTCAATCGCCTGGTGGTTTACGATCCGCGATCGTGCGTCGGAGCATACGTTCTCGATCGGCGGAGCGGGCGGGTGCTGCGCTGCCTGGCAAAGAAGACGGTTCTGGCCACCGGCGGGCTGGGGCACATTTACCTGCGCACGTGCAATCCTCCGGGCGCGCGCGGCGACGGACTGGCGATGGCCTATCGGGCCGGCGCGCGTGAGATCAACAACGAGTTCATCCAGTTTCACCCCACGACGTTTGCCCACCAAAACGCGCCAAACTTCCTGATCTCCGAAGCGGTACGTGGCGCGGGGGCCCGGCTGGTTCACGCCAACGGCGAGCCGTTTATGCAGAAATACGATCCGGAGTGGAAAGACCTTGCGGCCCGCGATGTTGTGTCGCGCAGTATCCACCAGGAAATGTTGATTCATGGTGTCTCCCACGTCTATCTCGATCTTCGTTCTTACATGACGGAGCAGACGATACTGGAGCATTTCCCGAACATCCACGAAGATTGCCTGGCCTACGGCGTGGACATCACGCGCGACCTGGTGCCGGTCGTGCCGTCAGCCCACTATGCCTGCGGCGGCGTGTGGGTTGACGAGTGGGGGCAGACGACGGTACGGCAACTGTATGCCGTCGGCGAGGTCTCCTGTACCGGCGTACACGGTGCGAATCGCCTGGCCAGCACGTCCCTGCTCGAAGGGTTGGTGTGGGGCGCGCGGGCTGCGGAGCACGTTTGCCGCACGCTGGCGGAATGCGCCGCGTACGATCCGACCGACATCCCTCCCTGGAGCGATGCCGGCTACGAAGAACCCGATCCTGCGCTGATTGCCCAGGACATGAGCTCGGTTCAGCATATCATGTGGAACTATGTCGGCCTGGTGCGCACGACGCCACGTCTGGAGCGCGCTTTGCGTGACCTGCAAAACCTGCGGGCCGGGATCGAGCAGTTTTACCGCGTCACGCGCCTCACCGACAGTCTGGTCGGCCTGCGCAATGCCGTACAGACGGCGCTGGTCGTGGCTTCCGCCGCCTGGGAGAACAAGATAAGCATGGGCTGTCATTATCGGGAGTGACTCCAGAACGAGGAACGGAGTAATCCGTAGCGCGTAGTATGAACCATCTCTAAAGGAGACAGCATGGGCGATTGCCCACCACGAAGAATGAAAACAGGACACGGATTTCACGGATGACACAGATTTTTTATCCCTGTTTATCCGTGTCATCTGTGTCCTATTTACACAGGAGTGGGAAAATGACCGGTAGGCTTCAATGGAGATGAATCGATCAATACGATCTCAAGAAAATCGCTATCTTGTTCCCATCATCATGGGCTCAACGTCGGATCAGGAGCATGCGGAGAAGATCGCGGCGGCTCTGGCCGAGTTCGGGGTGGCGAGTGAGTTGCAGGTAGCGTCGGCGCACAAGAGTGTGCGGCGTTTGTTGGAGATGCTGGAAGCGTACGAGGCAGACCCGCGTTGCAAAGTGTACATCACCGTGGCCGGCCGCTCGAACGCGCTGTCCGGGCTGGTGGACGCGAACGTAGCCGCCCCGGTCATCGCCTGTCCGCCGCTGTCGCCGGCGTGGGCGACGGTGGACATCTTCTCGTCGCTGCGCATGCCGTCGGGTGTGGCGCCCGCCGTCGTGCTGGAGCCGGCCGGCGCGGCCCTGCTTGCCGCGAAAATGCTCGGCCTGGCGAATGAGACGATCCGGGAGCGGGTGGCTATGGCACAACAAAAGCGGATGTGACCGCAGGGTCAAACGACCAAGCAAGCGAAAGGACACGCCATACAAGGCACATTTGAGCTGTCCAATTCGAACCGGAGGTACCTTGAAAGAATCGTGTGGTATTGTGGGGATTTACGCACCGGGGGAGGATGTAGCCCGGCTGACTTACTTTGCCCTCTATTCGCTGCAACACCGGGGGCAGGAGAGCGCCGGCATTGCTACGAGCGACGGGCACATCGCTAACGTGCATAAGGCCATGGGTATGGTCGCCCAGGTTTTCACAGAGGAGAACCTGCACCCACTGCAGGGACATATCGCCGTTGGGCATACGCGCTACTCGACGAGCGGTAGCTCGAAGCTGCAAAACGCGCAACCCTACCTCATCGAGACGTGGCACGGCCCGCTGGCCGTGGCACACAACGGCAACCTGACCAACGCCGCTTCCCTGCGCCGCGACCTGTTGCAAGGTGGCGTCGGTTTGCGCTCCTCGTCCGATAGCGAGGTGATCACGCAGGCCCTGGCCGGGTGTAAAGGGGAGACGTGGGAAGAGCGAGTGGCGTCCTTCATGTGGCGCGCGGAGGGGGCGTACTCGCTGGTGATCCTCACCCGCGAGGCGGTCTATGCCGTGCGCGACCCGTGGGGCTTCCGGCCGCTCTGCTACGGGCGGCTCGGCGGTGGCTGGGTGATTGCCTCCGAATCGTGTGCGCTCGATACGATCGGCGCGGAGTACGTGCGCGAGATTGAGCCGGGGGAAATCATCAGCGTGGACGATCACGGTTTGCGTACGCTGCAGGGCCGGCCGCCGGAGAAACGTTCGCTCTGCACGTTCGAGCACATCTACTTCGCGCGACCCGACAGTCTCTTCGACGGCCATGTCATCCACCAGGTGCGGCAGGCACTGGGGCGGGAGGTGGCTCGCGAACACCCGGTGGCCGGCGACGTGGTCGTCGCCGTGCCCGATTCGGCGATCCCGGCAGCGATTGGTTACGCGCTGGAATCGGGAATTCCCTTCACCGAGGGGCTGATCAAGAACCGCTACATCGGCCGCACGTTCATCCAGCCGAGCGACCGCCTGCGCCGCGCCGGCGTGGCTCTGAAGTTCAACCCGCTGACAGATAATCTGGCCGGTAAGCGGGTTGTCCTGGTGGACGATTCGATTGTGCGGGGCACGACCAGCGGGCCGCTCGTGCAGCTCTTGCGACAATCGAAAGCCGCCGAGGTGCACATCCGTGTGTCATCGCCGCCCATCCGCTACCCCTGCTTCATGGGCGTGGACATGGCCGCGCACGGCGAGCTCATCGCCAGCCAGTTGACCGTGCCGGAAATCGAGCAGCACCTGGGGTGCGACAGCCTGGCCTATCTCTCGCTGGAAGGAATGATGCGGGCCATTGGCGAAGTGAGTGAGACGTACTGCAACGCATGCTTCACCGGCCGCTACCCGCTGGAGCTGGGAGAGCAGGTAGGCAAGGAGGCCTTTGAGAGGTAGGCGTAGGGCATCAAGCGGGGAGTACGCAGTTCGAGGCCTATCGTCTGGCTGCGCGACGGACTGACATCGAGTAATAAATAGCTTCACCACGTAGGAGGACTCATTGATGCACGTTTTGATTGTTGGTTCGGGGGGGCGGGAACATGTGACGGCATGGAAGTTTGCGCAAAGTTCGCGGGTGAAGCGGTTGACGGTGGCGCCGGGGAACGCCGGTATCCTGGCGATGTCCTGGAATGATCCCCGCGTCCAGCTCACGCCGCTTGATGACGGGGACGATCTGCTCCGCTTTGCTCGGGACGAAAACGTAGACCTGACCTTTGTCGGTCCCGAAAAGCCCCTCTCTGCCGGTCTGGTGGACCGTTTCCAGGCCGCCGGCCTGCGAATCTTCGGGCCGACCCAGGCAGCGGCGTGGCTGGAATCGAGCAAGGCGTATGCAAAGGAACTGATGCACGCGCTCGGCGTCCCCGTTCCGGAGTTCCGGAATTTCGTCAGCCCGGAAGCGGCCCGCGTGTACATCCGCGGCCTGGACTATCCGGTCGTGGTCAAGGCGGACGGGTTGGCCGCCGGCAAAGGCTCGCTGGTCTGCGATGATACCGCCCAGGCCTTGCAGGCGGTGGACACGCTCATGGTCGAGAAGCAGTTTGGCGATGCCGGCGCCCGTGTCGTCGTCGAGAAGCGGTTGTATGGCCGGGAGGCTTCGTTCTTCTGTTTCACGGACGGGCACACGATCCGCCCGATGGCCTGGGCTCGTGATTATAAGCAAGCCTTTGATGGGGATGAGGGGCCGAACACCGGTGGGATGGGCGGCTATTCGCCCAACGATGAGATGGACCCGGCGCTGGTCGAGAAGATCATGCAGCGTATTGCCCTGCCGCTGGTACACGGTCTGGCCGAGCGGGAGGGCACCGTCTATCGCGGCATCCTGTACATCGGCCTGATGCTGGTCGAGGAGGCGGGGGAGCTGAACCCGTACGTCCTGGAGATCAACGTGCGCATGGGCGATCCGGAAGCGCAAGTCATCTACCCGCGCCTGCAGACGGACCTGGCCGAGATCGCCTGGGCCTGCACGGACGGGGCCTTGGGCAACCTGCGCCTCGACTGGTCCGATGACCACTACCTCTGCGTCTGCGCCACGTCGGGGAGGGTTCGTGGCCGCAAGGGGTGGTACAAAGGCTATCCCTGGCGCTACCGGATCGGCCAGCCGATTTCCGGGCTGGAAGAAGTGGATGACGACGTGCTGGTTTTCCACGCCGGAACGCGCTGGAACGAGGAGTCCGGCTGCTTCCGCGTGCAGGGCGGGCGCGTGCTGGCCGTGGTCGCCGGCCGGCCCACATTGGCCGAGGCCCATGATGCGGCCTACCGGGAGATCGAGAAGGTCCAGTTCAAGGGTATCCGATACCGCACGGATATTGGTGCGCGGTAAAGAGGGCGCACTCCGGCTGACGGCATCTTGCCCCTTCCCAAGTTCTGTGCTATCATGTAGACGGGAGGTGAAGATGATGACAGTGTTAACCAAACGGATCATACCGGAAGCGATAGCGGATGCTTTGCCGGCGGTCACACCGGAAGAAGGTGCCCTGCGCCAACGAATGCTGGAGGTACTACTCGAGCCGGCTGGGGCGGAGCGGATGAGCTACGAGGAGTTCCTCGCCTCCGTTGACGAAGACACCTACGCGGAATGGGTACATGGAGAAGTCATCATGATGAGCCCGGCATCGAAGCGGCATCAGGAAATTGCCATGTTCTTGGCGCAGGTCGTGGGTTTGTATGTAGAAGAGAGGGGAATAGGGCGGGTGATTATGCCGCCGTTCCAGATGAAGCTGGAGGGGAGTGGCCGTGAGCCTGATCTGCTGTACGTGGCCCAGGAACATCTGGGCCGGTTGCAGAAGACGTACCTGGAGGGGCCGGCGGACATGGTGGTGGAGATCATTTCTCCGGAGAGCATGGGACGCGACCGGGGGGAAAAGTTCTACGAGTACGAGGCGGCGGGGGTGCGAGAGTACTGGCTACTTGACCCGGAGCGGGAACGGGCGGAGTTTTACCGGCTGGAAGAGGGGCGGTACCGGCCGGTAGAACCGGATGCAGAGGGGTGCTACTGCTCTGCGGTGCTGAAGGGGTTCTGGCTGGAGGTGGACTGGCTGTGGCAAGAGCCGCTGCCCCGTGTGCTAGACGTTCTCCGCGAGCTGAAGGTGATCTAGGCAACGCTGCCAATTTGACAAAACGAAACATACGTTCTACAATTGGAGTCATGGATTTCCTATCCAAACTCCGAACGATTGCCGCTGACGCAGACCTGGAGACTGCCGAAGAGATTGGCGTCGCCAGGCCGGTGGCAGCGTGTGGCTTCGCGGAAGGTCGGCAGCAAGTGAGCCGCGAGGCCGGTCTTCGGCGCAGCAGTGCCGAGAATCGCACAAGGCGAGAGCAGGCTGTGGCGGCCATCGCCAAACAGACTTTGGCCGATCGGGGGCTGCGCGGCCATGCGCTGGAACGCAAGGCCCACGCCTTGGGCATCCGGGACGCCGTGATGCCGGGAGGCCGGCACGCGCCACTGCTCAAGACGATGCTCACCTCGGTCTGCGAACGCAACTGCTACTATTGTCCCTTCCGCAGCGGACGGGACTATCGCCGGGCCACGTTTCAACCGGACGAGATGGCCGCGCTGTTCGACCGGATGGTACAGGCCGGACTGGTGCAAGGGCTATTTCTCAGCTCTGGTGTGGTGGCCGGCGGCATCTCCACGCAGGACAAATTGATTGATACGGCCGAACTGTTGCGGCACAAGTACGACTACCGGGGCTATTTGCACCTGAAAGTGATGCCTGGCGCCGAGCGAGACCAGGTGTTCCGCGCCATGCAGCTAGCCGACCGTGTCTCGATCAACCTGGAGGCTCCAAACGGTGCCCGGCTGGCCAAACTTTCGCCCACAAAACGCTACCTTGCAGAGCTGCTCCAGCCCCTCCGCTGGGCCGAGGAGATTCGGCAGACGCGGCCGGCACACTTGGCATTCAATGGGCGCTGGCCTTCCACTGTCACCCAGTTTGTGGTGGGGGCAGCCGGCGAGTCCGACCTGGAACTGTTGCAGACCACGCAGTCCCTGGTCCAGCAATTGCACCTGGCCCGCACCTACTTTTCGCGCTTCTCGCCGATCTCCGATACGCCGATGGAAAACGTACCGGCGGCCGAGCCGCTGCGTGAGCACCGTTTGTACCAGGCCTTCTTCCTTTTCCGCGATTACGGGTTCGACCTGGAAGAGATGCCCTTTGGGCCGGCCGGCAACCTGCCTCTGGACGAAGACCCCAAGCTGGCCTGGGCGCGTGAACATTTGCTGCACCATCCCGTCGAGTTGAACACAGCCACCCGCCGGCAACTGTTGCGCGTTCCGGGTATTGGGCCCAAGAGCGCCGGCGCGATCTTACGCGCCCGGCGACAGGGCACGCTTTGTTCGCTGCGTGATGTGCGGGCTGCCGGCGTCTCTGCCAGGCGGGTCGCCGGGTTTGTCTTGCTGAACGGACATCGCCCGGCCAGGCAGCTTCGCCTGTTTTGAAAAAAGTAGCCAGATGTCAGACGCCAGTAATCAGATCGTCAGCATTTGCCTGCCGGTGATACTGCGCCATTTGACTCTTCCCGCAATCAGTGGTACAATATGAGCGCTCGTTCAGAAATTGAGCAAATACTCATCACCACGGAGGGGCACAGATGGATGGTGTGGGAAGCGATAGACGACAGCGCAAACGCGAGCGCATGGCCGGAGAAATCTTGCAGGCCGCTGCTCGCGTTTTTGCCCGCCGGGGCTTCGACGGAGCCACGGTGCGGGAAATCGCCGAGGAGGCCGACATCGCCGAGGGCACGATCTACAACTATTTCGAGAGCAAGGAAGACCTGCTCGTCCAGCTTCCCCATCTCGTCCAGCACCCTCTGCTGGAGATAGCCGACTCCGGTGAGCTAATGGCCCGCACGGTAGAAGCCAACGACGATGACGAAGTGGTGATCAAGCAAATGCTGCAGGAAGGACTGCAGAGCATTCGCCAGCATGTGGACATTTTCAAGATTCTGTTGACCTCACTTCCCGTCGCCACGCCAGAGGTGCAAGAAACCTACCTGCGCCAGATCATCCTGCAAATATCCGGCACCCTGGAGATGTATCTGCGCCGGCGGATTGCCGAGGGTCGCTTTCGGGCCATGAATCCGGCCATCGTAGCACGCGCCTGGCTGGGTGCATTCTTTACCTTCATGCTGACTCAGGAGGTCTTACCGGGTCGACTGGTCACACCGATGGACTACGACGAGGTGATCGACGAGGTTGCCCACCTGCTCCTTTTTGGTGTGATGGCCCGTTCAGAGGAGACAAACACATGATCGGACGCACGATAGCGGTGATGCGCAAGGAGTTTATTCACATCATCCGAGACCCGCGCACGCTGATTGTGGTCTTCATGATCCCGATTGTGCAACTCGTCCTGCTGGGCTATGCGGCAACGACCGACATCCAGCACCTGGCGACCGTCGTGCTGGACGGCGACCGCACCCAGCAGAGCCGCGCGCTCATCGAGGCGTACCGCGCGACCGGCTACTTTTCAATCGCCTACGAAGTCCGAAACGAGGAAGAGCTGGGGCGATTGGTGGACAATGGCAAGGTGCGCGCCGGCCTGGTCATCCCCGCCGGCTACGGCGCGGACATAGCTGCCGGCCGGCATACCGAGGTCGGCTTCGTCGTGGATGGCTCCGATCCGGCGGTAGCCAGCACAATCTTCGCCGCCTCGCAAGCGGTCGGCCAGTCGCAGACGCAAACGATCATCCAGAAGCGACTGGGCGTGAGTCTGTCGGCGATGCCCGGCGTGGAGGTGCGTCCCCGCGTGTGGTACAACCCGGAGATGAAGAGCGCGAACTTCATGATCCCCGGTCTGATCGGCATGATCCTGCAAATGTTGGCGACCATGCTGACTGCCCTGGCCATTGTCCGCGAGCGGGAGCAGGGTACGATGGAGCAACTGATCGTCACGCCCATCCGCCCGATTGAGCTGGTCACGGGCAAGATGATGCCCTACGTGCTGGTTTCCTTTTTCGACCTGATTGAGGTGTTGGTCATCGGCTACTTCTGGTTCGGCGTGCCTATCCATGGCAGCCTGTTGCTCCTGCTTGTGCTATCCACACTCTTCCTGGTGACATCATTGGGTATTGGCCTGTTCATCTCCAGCATTGCCCACACCCAGCAGGAAGCGATGATGATGAGCTGGTTCATGATGTTGCCGTCCGTCTTTCTCTCCGGATTTTTCTTTCCGCTGGAGGCGATGCCCCACGCTTTGCAAGTGGTGAGCTATGCGATCCCCCTGCGATACCTGCTGATCATCCTGCGCGGGATCGTTTTGAAGGGGGTCGGGGTCGGGTCGCTGATGGGGGAAACGTGGGCATTGCTCATCTTTGGGGTGGTCATCATGGGCATGGCCGCCGCTCGCTTCCAAAAGCAGTTACTATGAGCGTATGCACGCCACCAAGGTGAAAATACGTCGAGCGTGGAGTGTAAGGCGTGCCAAGTTGGCATTTGATCATTGAACCCATTACGGTAAAATTGACACGTGGAACAGGCTTTCGAGCCTGTCAGCAGCCTGGAAAGGCTACTCCACGTGTGGCTTTTGCTCCAATGCCATTGAACATTAACAATTGACTATTGACAAGTAGACCGGGCTGTGGTATACTTTGATTGACTGGTTAGTCAGTCATGTACTATTGCGTACTGCGTATTGCGTAAGGGGCAATCGAGGAGTTACCGAGTGACACCATCCACACCGGAACAGGCGAGTAGCATTCGGGAGCAGCGCCGTGGCGAACTGCTGGCCGCGGCGCGTGATCTTTTCGCGGCCAAGGGGTACGAAAGGACGAACGTCTCGGACATCGCCGCGCGGGCCGGCGTCAGCCAGGGCACGGTCTATTGGTATTTCAAAAGCAAG
>CAYWAK010000074.1:0-11730 GCA_964455755.1 uncultured Ardenticatenales bacterium
CGACAACCACGGCCACGGCGACAACCACGGCCACGGCGACGGCAACGGCGACGGCTACACCCACGGCGACGGCAACGGCGACGGCTACACCCACGGCCACGGCGACATCCACGGCGACGGCAACGGCGACGGCTACACCCACGGCGACGGCGACGCCCACGGCGACATCCACTGCGACGCCCACGGCGACGGCAACGGCAACGGCGACGGCTACACCCACGGCCACGGCCACGGCGGACTGGCTGACCTACGTCAACGGGTATCGAGCACTGGCCCAGCTACCCGGCCTCACCGAAAACACGAGTTGGAGCGACGGGGCCTGGAAGCACGCGCGCTACATGGTCAAGAACGATGTCATAGCGCACAGCGAAGACCCGGCCAATTCATGGTATACGCCGGAGGGAGACCTCGCCGCCCAAAACAGCGATGTGATGGTCAGCGGGAGCACACTGACCACGGACGCGGACGCCATAGACATTTGGATGCAAGGCCCGTTCCACGCCATCGGAATCATTGATCCGGCACTGGCCCAGAGCGGATTTGGCAGCTACCGAGAAGCCATCGGGTACTGGCACATGGGCGCGGTGCTGGATGTCATTCGCGGCCGCGGCACGATCCCCTTGACGGTAACGTTCCCCATATCTTTCCCGGCCCCAAGCCAGATCATGCCGCTGCGTGCATACAACGGCCACGAATCCCCCGAACCGCTCACCAGTTGTGCGGGCTACAGCGCGCCCAGTGGCCCGCCCATCATCTTGCAGCTTGGCAACGGGAGCCAATCGCCCAACGTGACGGCGCATAGTTTCCAGGATGCCACCTCTATACGGGAGAGTTGCGAGTTCGATGAGACAAACTATACCAATCCCAACCCGGGCTACGAAGCTGTTGGGCGTTCAATTTTGGGCGGGCGAGATGCGGTTGTGGTGATGCCCCGCGCCCCCCTTGTTGCCGGCGAAACGTACACGGTCTCGATTACCGCCGACCAGCAGGTGTACACGTGGTCGTTCTCGGTGGATAGCAACGCAAAAATGCAGTCCGCTGCCATGACCGGCCTGCCCACGCGAGATGAAGCTGCTGTGCGCCGCCGCTGATCTTGTCGTGAGTACCGGACGATGACTACCGGGCGCATGATGGCGGTCTATGACCGGATCGCGGCGCAGTATGCCGCCAGGAATGCTCCTATGACCGCCACCCTGCGTGCGATCGCAGCCGATTTTATGCGCCGGCTCGAGCCGGATGCGTTGACGCTCGATGTTGGCTGCGGCGCTGGCCGGGACCTGGCGTGGTTCGCGGCCCACGGTGTCAGGATGGTGGGCATTGACCTTTCCATGGGCATGTTGGAACAGGCCGCTGCGCACGTGCAGTCTCCCCTTTTGCAAATGGATATGCGCGACTTCGCCTTTCGCACAAATACCTTCTTTGCCGTGTGGTGTATTGCCGCGCTCCTCCATCTGCCCAAGCGCGAGGCTCCTCAGGCGATTGCCGAAATCGGGCGCGTGTTGATTCCCGGCGGGCTGCTCTGCCTCTCCATCCAGGAAGGCCAGGGGGAAGTTTGGGAAGCGAGCGAAGCCTACGGCGCGATATGGCGGTTCTACGCCAGATATGAAGAAGAAGAGATGGCCGCCTTGCTGAACAACGCCGGCTTTGCGATTCTCGAATGTGGCCTCGCCCGTGCCGCGGGCCGTCGCTGGCTCACATTTCTGGCAACAGCCAACACGCGAAACCCCTAATTGGAATGCACCCCCTGGCCACTTCGCGGCAGATGACACTCCGCAACCGGTGCGCAAATTGACAATATGTGGCGTTTTATAGTACAATTGGTACCGGCAAGAACGAAGAAATGCCCGCACCGATTTTCAAATGAAAAGCGTTGGTAATATGTTGCGGTCAAAGGGAGCGACATTTCCGATCAAGCGTTCATCATTGAGCAACTCGAAAACTACATCACGGGAGGCACGTATTGAATATAGCGACAGTTGATAACGATACCCCTTCGGACTTCATCAGGGAAAAGATTGTCCGAGACATGGAAACAGACAAATTTGGTGGCAAGGTGCAGACACGTTTTCCGCCTGAGCCAAACGGGTATTTGCACATCGGGCACGCCAAATCTATCTGCCTCAATTTCGGTGCAGCGAACGAGTTCGGGGGCTTGTGCAACCTGCGATTCGATGACACAAACCCCAGCAAAGAGGAAATCGAATATGTGCAATCGATTGAGAAAGATGTGCGCTGGCTCGGTTTCGATTGGGATGATCGCTTGTACTTTGCCTCAGACTATTTTGAACGGCTCTATGACTTTGCCCTGCAATTGATCAAAAGCGGTGACGCCTACGTCTGTGACCTGAGCGCCGACGAGATCCGCACGTACCGGGGAACGCTGACCGAGCCTGGCAGGGAGAGTCCCTACCGCAATCGCTCCGTCAAGGAAAACCTGGACTTGTTCGAGCGCATGCGTGCCGGTGAATTTGAAGATGGCAGCCGCGTGCTCCGCGCGAAAATTGACATGGCCTCACCGAACCTGGTGATGCGTGATCCGGTGATATACCGCATTCTCCACGCTACACACTATCGTACCGGTGACACGTGGTGCATCTATCCCATGTACGATTTTGCGCACAGTCTTTCGGATTCCATCGAGGGGGTGACACATTCGCTCTGTACCCTCGAATTTGAAAACAATCGCCCGTTGTACGATTGGTTTTTGGACCGGTTGGCCGTTTACCATCCCCAACAAATCGAATTTGCTCGCCTCAATCTGACCTACACCGTGCTTAGCAAACGAAAACTGCGGAAGCTCGTGGAGCAGAAGTACGTGAATGGATGGGATGATCCCCGAATGCCGACGCTTTCGGGCCTGCGACGGCGCGGGTATACGCCAGAAGCCATCCGGAACTTTTGTGACCGCATCGGCGTGGCCAAGACAAACAGCACCGTCGAAATTGACCTGCTCGAGTACTTCGTTCGCCAGGACCTAAACCTGCAAGCGCCACGGGTAATGGCGGTATTGAATCCGCTGCGCGTGGTGATAGATAATTACCCGGAAGGCAAGGTCGAAGAGTTGGATGCCGAAAACAACCCGGAGGATGCCGGTATGGGTTCGCGCAAGATTCCCTTCTCGCGTGTCCTTTACGTTGAACGGGATGATTTCATGGAGGACCCGCCCAGAAAGTGGTTCCGGCTGGCTCCCGGCCGGGAGGTTCGCTTGAAGCACGCTTACTACGTTACCTGCACCCGCGTCGTCAAAGATGAAAACACCGGCGAGGTGACGGCGTTGCATTGCACATACGACCCCGAAACCCGTGGTGGCGCTTCCCCGGACGGGCGAAAAGTTCGCGGGACGTTACACTGGGTGTCGGCACCCCATGCCCTCAATGCGGAAGTGCGCCTGTACGATCGCTTGTTTGTAAGCCGGACGCCGGATGATGTGGAAGAAGGAACAGATTTTATGGCCAACCTGAATCCGCGTTCTTTGGAGATTCTGAAAGCGAGTAAGGTGGAACCGAGTCTGGCCGGTGCCTCCCCCGGTATGCGCTATCAGTTCCTCCGCAAAGGCTACTTCAACGTTGACCGCGATTCAACGGAAGGTTCGCTGGTTTTCAACCGCACAGTCTCCTTGCGTGACACGTGGGCCAAAATCAAGCGTGGACTGAAAAAAGAACAGTCGCCATAAGCGGCGCTCGCCATACCAAGGATGAAAAGCGTGGAGCGTGGGGCGTTGGGGCCGTCAGATCTGACAGGTCTTAGGCAGAGCGTTGAGCGTGGCCGATTCGCCAATTCGCTGATTCGCTTATTTTCATCACTGGAGGAACAGTGTGAGAGAGAACTTGCTATACAGTAAGGAAGGCCGCGTGGCCACGATCACCATCAATCGACCCGACGTCCGCAACGCAATTAGCCTGGCCACGATGGCGGAATTGGAGGCGGTGGTCACGGAGCTGGAAACCGATGGTGATGTGCTGGCTGTGATCGTAACCGGATCCGGGGAAAAGGCCTTTGTGGCGGGCGGCGATCTGAAGGAATTTCGCAGCCTGCGCACCGTACACGATGGCCGGAAGATGTCCTTGCGCATGAGCAATATCCTGCAGCGCCTTCACCACCTGGAAGTGCCGGTCATTGCGGCCATTAACGGCGACGCTTATGGTGGCGGATGCGAAACGGCTTTGGCTTGCGACCTGCGGCTGGCCGCGTCCCACGCCCGCTTTGGGTTTCGGCAGATTGTGTTTGGTGTGACCCCCGGTTGGGGAGGTGGCCAGCGGTTGATGCGTTTGGTGGGCCAGCCCAAGGCGCTTGAGTTGCTGCTCACCGGCGCGACTCTCACGGCTGACGAAGCTCTGGCCATTGGCCTGATCGACCGCGTGGTGAGCGAGGGCAACGTGTTCGATGCTGCGCACCAACTGGCCGCACAAATTGCCGGTCGCGCACCGCTGGCCGTCCGCTACATCAAGCGCGCATTGGCCCGTGGAGCCGACATGCCGCTGGATGCAGCCATCGCCTTTGAGAACGAGCTGTTCGCCGTCACCTGGGGCTCGGCAGACCACTGGGAAGCGGAGCGAGCCTTCTGGGATAAGAAGGCGCCTCAATTCAACGGAGAATGAGCCGGCCGCTACTTCCGCCCACTCAACATCACGCCGCTCAAAATCAGCCCCAGGCCCACAAACGTGCGCAGGCCGGGTTGCTCGCCGAGTAGCAGCGCGCCCCACATCAGCGCGGTAATCGGGAGCAGGTAGGTGACCAACGACATCTGCGTCGCCCGGATTCGCTTGATCAGCCGGTAGTAGATCAGGTAGGCGATCCCGGTGCCCATCACGCCCAACGCCACAATCGAGCCGGCCGCTTTCGCAGAGGGCATAGCCGGCAGCGGCTGGCCGGTGACCACGATGATCAAGCCCAGCCAGATCGTGCTGGACAAGAGCTGCCCCGTCGCCGCCGCTTCTGGCTGCACGTCCTGCAGGTACTTCTTCACCAGCGTTGTAGCCAGACCGTAGCTGCACGCTGCTCCCGTCACCGCCAACTCGCCCAGCACATTCGCGTGGGCAAATGCCGCCAGGTCGGCGCCGATTAGTACGGCGACGCCGCCAAACCCGATCAGCACACCCAGCACCTTCGCCGGGTTCAGACGGTCGTCGTACGTCAGGAAGTGCGCGATGATCACCGTGAAGAGCGGCATCGTGCTGTTGAAGACCGCTGCTACCCCGCTGTCAATGTACTGCTCGCCCCACGAAATTAGCGTAAAGGGCAGGGCGTTGTTGAAGAGGCCGATCACGGCCAGAATGACCCACACCCGTTGCCCGCGCGGCAAACGCAACCCGCGCAAGCGCAGAACAGCATAGAGAAACAGCAAGGCCAGAAATAGCCGGCCCTGCACAAGATACAACGGCGACACTTCGACCACCGCCACCTTGATGAACAAAAACGAGCTGCCCCAGATGAGGGCCAGCAGGAGCAGCATCCCATAATTGATCAGCCGTCTTGAAGATGGCGGGGAATTTGGTGTTGGGGGGTGGGAGGCCGGGCCCAACGAGCCGGGACGATGTAATTTCTGGAACTCTCTTAAGCCGTTTGTGCCGGATTCTGCCGGCCCAACGTTCAAGTTTGATCGAATGTGTCCGATAATATTGTAGAGGCTACTGCCAACCGCAAGGTAATTTCTATTCTCCAGAAAGCGAGAGGTATGGACGTACAAGGAATCTCTGCAGCCGTACAGAACTCGATACGCGCCGTGGACAAGAGCGCTGAAGTGCAGGCTGAGATTGCCATGAGGGTACTCAAACAGGCCATGGAAGCCCAACAACGTGAAGTTGCCGCGCTGTTGGCGACGATGACCGGTACCGGTACGCAGGTAGATCTGTCCGCCTGATAGCCTTCGCGCCTTGGCGTTGAACGCCTTGCTTTTTGTGCAAGAATTTGACTCGTAAGTGCCTATCAACGCAGCGCTCTCCAGGCCAATACCGCGCCGGCCGCGATGAGCACCAACACACCCTGCCATTCCAACATCGTGGCCAACCCCACGCGGTCGGCGACGAGACCGCTGACGAACATGCCGGCCCCGCCGGAGGCGAACATGAAGCCGAGTGTCAGGCCGGACGCAGTGGCCCGTTTGCCCGGCACCAGCCGCTGGGCAATGACCACGATGATCGTGTGTCCCGCGCCCAAGAAGACGCCGGCCGCCGTGGCAACCGCCATCAGCCCCAGGCCATTTACCAGGGGGAACGCGCCGGTCGGCACCGCGCCCAACAGCAGCGAGGCAAATAGCACCGGCACTTCGCCGATCCGGTCGGCCAGCACGCCGCCGAGTACGCCGCCACCCGTTGTGGCCAGCATGAACACGCTCAGCACCGCGCCGTAGTAACTTGCCGATTTGCCACTCTCGGCCAGGAAACGGGGCACGTAGTAGATCGCCCCGTTCTGCGCCCACGATCGCAGGAATATGGCCAGCACAAAGAGAGCCAGCCCCCACCGGCTCACACGCAACACTTGTTGTCCGGTCGAAGCGTCGGCGGACGCTTGCGCGCGGATCTCGGGCATCGCTGCCGGGTGGAAGAAGGCCCACTGCACCAGTCCGCCGACAATCGGCACGGCGCAAATCGCCAGCACGCCGTACAGCCCAACCCGGTCCAGAAGCTGCCCGCCCACAAGCGGGCCAATCGCAAAAGCGCCCTGCCCGGTCATGAAGAAGAGCGCGGCCGTTGTCGCCCCCACACCGGCATACAGCTCGCCGACAGCCGTGGCGTGCCCCGTGCCCTGGGGGTGATACGCGGCAGAGCCAAGCGCGGCCAGCACCATGAGCACCAGTGTCAGATGCCCCGGGCTGACGATAGCCAGGGCGAAGATCGTGCCCATCCACAGCGGCCCCCCGACGGCCAGCAACCGGCTGCCGAAGCGGTCGGCCCACCAGCCGAAAAAGGGTTGGGTCAGCGAATTGGCGAACATGTAGGCCATGCCCACCAGCCCAATCTGTGAATTGCTCAAGGCCAGAGGCACAGAAAGAACAGCCAGGATGAGGGAAACCTGGCTGTTCAAGAAATCTATCGAGAAATGTCCCAGGATTGTGGCGATGAAATCCCGGTCCCGTAATGCTTTCATAGGCAAATATCCGAATGTCAGATTTCAGACGTCAGGGCCAATGAACGTTCGAACGTGACAACCCTGAAACGCCCTGTTCAGTGCCGGAAGTGCCGGCGGCCGGTGAAGACCATGGCCATGCCCGCCTTGTTCGCCGCTTCGATGACCAGCTTGTCGCGGATGGAGCCGCCCGGTTGCGCCACCGCGGTCACGCCCGCCTCGATTGCCGCCTCCACACCGTCCGGGAAGGGGAAGAACGCATCGGAAGCCATCACCGCGCCGCGCGCGGCCTCGCCCGCTTTCTGCGCGGCCAGTCGCACCGAATCGACGCGGCTGGGCTGGCCCGTGCCGATGCCGACCGTCGCGGTGCCCTTCGCAAACAGAATGGCGTTGGACTTGACGTGCCGGATCGCGCGCCAGGCGAAGCGCATTGCGGCCATCTCTTCATCGGTTGGAGTGCGGTCGGTGGCTACTTTCCAGTCCTCGCTCGGGTCGGAGAAGTCGCGGTCCTGCACGAGTAGACCGCCGTCAATGCCGCGCAAGTCCCACGCCCGTCCGCCGGCCGATCCGGGCACCTCCAGCAGGCGACGGTTCTTCTTGCCGCGTAGCAAGGCCAGCGCGTCCTCGTCGAAAGCAGGGGCCATGACGATCTCGGTGAAGATTTCGTCAATCGCTTGCGCCGTACTCAAATCGAGGGGCCGGTTGACCGCCACGACCCCACCGAAGGCCGAAATCGGGTCGCTGGCCAGGGCCGCGCGGTAGGCATCCACCAGCGCATTGGCTGTGGCGATACCGCAGGGGCTGGCATGCTTGATGATCGCCACGGTTGGCGTATCGAAGTCGTTCGCAGCCAGCCACGCCCCGTCGGCATCCAGCCAGTTGGTGTAGGACATCCCCTTGCCGTGCAACTGGCGTGCGTAGGCCACGCCACCGCCTCCCGGCAGGCGATAGAGTGCGCCGGATTGGTGCGGGTTCTCGCCATACCGGAACGACGAGGCCTGTTCAAAGGCCAGAGCCAGCGTCTGGGGAAACAGCTCGCTGCTCAGTTCGCCCTGCAGATAGCGACTGATCGCCGAGTCGTAGGCGGCGGTATGCTCAAAGGCTTTGAGGGCCAGGTTACGGCGTGTCTCCTCGGACACCGTGCCGGCTTCGCGGATTTCTGCGAGCAGGCTGTCGTAATCGGCCGGGTCAACGACGACCGCCACGTGGGCGAAGTTCTTGGCCGCTGCGCGCAGCAGGGTGACGCCGCCGATGTCGATCTGCTCGACCGCTTCGGGCAGGGTCACGCCGGCGCGGGCTACCGTCTGCTGGAAGGGGTACAGGTTGCAGACGACCAGGTCAATCGGTGTGATGGCCTGCTTCTCCAGGTCGGCACGATCGCTTTGCAGGTCGCGGCGGGCCAGGATACCGCCATGCACGGCGGGGTGCAGCGTCTTCACCCGTCCGCCGAGGATTTCCGGGAATCCGGTCACCTCGTCAACGGGGGTCACCGCCACGCCGGCATCGGCGATGGCACGGGCTGTGCCGCCGGTGGAGACGATCTCCCAGCCGAGGGCAGTCAGGTCGCGGGCCAGGTCAGCCACGCCGCTCTTGTCCGATACACTGATCAATGCTCGTTTGCTCATGATGGGATCCTTTCGTGTTAGGCGCTTAGGACGTCAAGATAGATATTCTAAATGCAGGTATTCTGAAAGACGGCTTCTTGCTTCTGACAGGCTTACTCTCATTCACACCAAGACCCTTTGCAGGAATTGGCCGGTGTAGGAGCGTGGATTCTGGGCTATCTCCTCCGGCGTGCCTTCGGCCACGATCTCGCCGCCGCGGTCTCCCCCTTCCGGCCCCAGGTCAACGATGTGGTCGGCCACCTTAATCACGTCCAGGTTGTGTTCGATGACCACGACGGTGTTCCCTTTGCTGACCAGCCGGTTCAACACCTGGATCAGCCGCGCGACGTCGGCGGCGTGCAGGCCCACGGTCGGCTCGTCCAGGATGTACATCGTTTTGCCGGTGGCAATGCGCGAAAGCTCTTTGGAGAGCTTCACCCGCTGGGCCTCACCGCCGGAAAGGGTCGGTGCCGGCTGGCCCAGCCGGATGTAGCCCAGGCCCACATCGTGCAGCGTTTGCAGCTTGCGCTTGATCGAAGGGATGTGGGCAAAGAATTCGAGCGCTTCCTCGATGGTCATGTCCAGCACGTCGGCAATGCTCTGGCCTTTGTATTCGATCTGCAGGGTCTCGCGGTTGTACCGCCGGCCATGACAGATTTCGCACTTGACGTACACGTCGGGCAGGAAGTGCATCTCGATCTTGATCGTGCCATCGCCGCGACAGGCTTCGCACCGGCCCCCTTTCACGTTGAAGGAAAACCGCCCCGGTTTGTACCCGCGCATTTTCGATTCGGGGAGCGAGGCGAACAGATTGCGGATCGGCGTAAAGACGTTCGTGTAGGTCGCCGGGTTGGAGCGCGGCGTGCGCCCAATCGGCGACTGGTCAATGTCAACCACCTTGTCCAGGTGCTCGATACCGATCAACGCTTCGTGCTTCCCCGGCTGCGCTTTCGTGCGCAGGAGCTTCTTGGCCAGCGCCTTGTACAGCAGCTCGATGACCAGCGTACTCTTGCCCGAGCCGGAGACACCGGTCACGCAGATGAACTTGCCCAGCGGAAAACGCGTGTCAATCTTCTTGAGGTTGTGCTCCTGCGCTCCCTTGATGACCAAATCCTTGCCGCTGCCGGGCCGCCGCTTTTCTGGCGCCGGGATGTGCAACTTCCCGTTGAGGTACTGCCCGGTGAGCGATTCGGGCGTGTCGAGGATCGTCTGCAGCGGGCCGGCAGCGACGACCTTTCCACCGTGTTCGCCCGCGCCGGGGCCCAGATCCACGATCCAATCGGCGGCGCGAATCGTCTCTTCGTCGTGTTCGACCACCACGAGGGTGTTGCCCAGGTCACGCATCCGTTTTAGCGTCCGCAGCAGACGCTCGTTGTCCCGCTGGTGCAGCCCGATGGAAGGCTCATCCAGAATGTAGAGGACGCCGACGAGGCGGGAGCCAATTTGCGTGGCCAGCCGGATGCGATGGGCCTCACCGCCGGAGAGGGTGTTCGCCGCGCGATCCAGGGTCAGGTAATCCAGGCCCACGTCGGCCATGAACCCGAGCCGGGCATGCAACTCCTTCAGGATTTGGTAGGCGATAACCCGTTGCCGTTCGGTCAGCAGCGTGCCCATCTCCTGCTGCAGGCGCTCCACCCAGGCCAGCGCATCCGCCACCGACAACTGCGTGACCGCTGTGATGTTCTTGCCGGCCACGGTGACGGCTCGGGCCTGATCGTTGAGCCGCGTGCCCTCGCACTTCGGGCAGGGGCGCGTGGTCATGTACCGTTCGATTTCGGCGCGCATCCAGTCGGACGTGGTTGCCTGATGGCGGCGGGCCAGGTTCGGGATCACACCTTCGAACGTCGTGTCGTAATGTCGCCGCTGACCTTCGCGATTGACGTATTGCACCTGGATGGTGCGCTCTCCGCTTCCAAAGAGGATGATGTTCATCTGCTCATCGGTCAGCTCGGCCACCGGAATGTGCATGGAGAAGCCGAACTCTTCCGCCACCGAGGTGAGCAGTTGGCGGAAGTAGCTGTCGCTGGTGCTGGCTCGCGCCCAGGGGCGGATGGCCCCCCCCTCCAGCGAAAGGGTACGGTCGGGGATGACGAGATGGGGGTCAATCTCCATCGTCTGACCCAGGCCCTGACAGGCGGAACAGGCTCCCTCCGGGTTGTTGAACGAGAAAGAGCGAGGCTCAAACTTGTTCAACGAAATGCCGCAGTCCGGGCAGGCGAAGTGCTCGGAGAAGAGCAGATCGTGTGCCTCGGCTCCGTTCTCCACGGAGACAATCACGGAGCCTTCCCCCATTTTCAGGGCGGTTTCCACGCTATCGGCCAGGCGGGTCAGGTCGCCATTTTCTTCATCTTCCGCGCGCACAACCAGCCGATCCACCACCGCTTCGATGTGATGAATCTTGTACCGGTCTAAGGTGATGTCGTCGTTCACGTCCCGTACATCGCCGTCGATTCGCGCGCGCACGAAGCCGGCCCTGCGCACATCCTCAAGAATTTGTTGGTGATGGCCCTTGCGTCCACGGATCAGCGGGGCCATGATCTGAATGCGGCTGTCTGCCGGCAGGCTTTGCACCGAGTCGACGATCTGTTCGACCGTTTGTTGCTGGACCACGCGGCCACATTGCGGGCAATGGGGCGTGCCGGCCCGTGCGTACAGCAGCCGCAGATAGTCATAGATTTCAGTCACCGTGCCGACCGTGGAACGAGGGTTGTGGCCAGTGCCCTTTTGGTCAATGGAAATGGCCGGTGACAGCCCCTCAATCTGGTCAACGTCCGGTTTTTCCATGCGTCCCAGGAACTGGCGCGCGTAGGCGGAAAGCGATTCCACGTAGCGGCGCTGGCCTTCGGCGTATAGCGTGTCGAAGGCCAGGCTCGACTTGCCCGAACCGGACAGGCCGGTTACGACGATCAACTTATTCCGTGGCATCTCCACGGTGATGTTTTTCAAGTTGTGTTCTCGTGCTCCACGCACGATGATTTTGTCTTGGGTCATTCCGATTCCGATTTCTAGATTAGGAGTTTTGCGTATTGCGTGCTGCGTTGCGATCTGTCACTCCCCGTTC
>CAYWAK010000075.1:0-11622 GCA_964455755.1 uncultured Ardenticatenales bacterium
GATTACGTTCCGGTTCAACGTGGGTAAGACCTGACCGGTTTTGAAAACCTGTCGGGTCTAAACCCGGTTGCTCTCGTAGATGAGGCGTAGTCCTTCGAGAGTCAGGTTCGGCTCGACAATCTGGATGGAGTGGGCGTGAGGAGCGATGAGGTCCACGTATTCACCGGTGGCGACGACCTGCGTGCCGGCCCCCAGCGCGCGTTGAAACCGTTCGATCATGCCTTCGACCATCGCAATGTGTCCGTAGACCAACCCCGACTGCATAGAAAGTATGGTGTTTGTGCCGATTGGGTGGGGAGGGCAGGCCATTGCGATGTGTGGAAGCTGGGCTGCCTGGCGAAAAAGGGCCTGCGCCGATAGAAGCAGACCGGGTGCAATGGCGTTCCCCAGGTAGTCACCTTGCGCGGAGATGGCGTCGAAGGTGGTTGCGGTGCTGAAGTCAATGACCATAACCGGCGTGCCGTAATGGTGTCGCGCTGCCACCGCGTTGGCCACCCGGTCGGCCCCCACTTCGCGGGGATTGTCTGTGCGAATGCGCAAACCGGTCTTCAGGCCCGGCCGAATTACCATCGGTGTGAGACGAAAGGCGCGGAGGCACAGTTGCTCGAAGGTCGGGAGCAGAGGAGGAACGACGCAGGCAATAATCGCCCCGGTCAAGTCGGTGACCGACAAATCCGCTTCGCGCAACAGGTTGCCCAGCAAGGCGCGGTATTCGTCCGCGGTGCGCTCGGTCGCCGTCGTCAGTCGCCAATGCGCAATGACCTCTGCCTCGCGGAATACGCCGATCACAATGTGCGTGTTGCCGATATCGAAAGCAAGTAGCATATCATCAATCCAAGAAATCGCCCTGGTCAGTACATCAAGGCTCTTCGGCGAAACAAAGAGATTGGTTTTACAATGGTGCTTACACGTACATGCTGCGGAAGAGCCAGAACAGCCCGAAGGCTGCGCCACCGAACAGGGTGGTCAGGCAGCAGAGTCCGCTGAGCGGGTTGCGCGTGGCTGCCGGCGTGGGTGTAGGCTTGGGAGCAGCAGTCGCCGCTGCTCTGGGCGTGGTTCCCGGCGGACGGGTGGCACGTTTCGCGATCGTCGGCGTGACCGGCGCAGTTGAACCCTTTCGGGGAGGTGCACCCAGCCACGCGCGCCACTTCACGTCCAGCTCATCCTGATTAAACCCGTACACTTGCAGCAGGGCATCGTCCGGCAGGATGCCCTCCTTAAAGACAGTCAGCAACTGGCTCATCTTGTCTTTGCCGTACGTTTCCAGGAGGTATTGCACAATGCTATATGCCTGGCCGTACCACTGATTCACCAGGTCCGGCTGGCCGGTCGGCGAGCTCATGGAACGCACGGAAAGGAGCGTGTCCTTTCGCTTGGCCTGTTCGAGCGAAGATTTGTTCCCACCGCGCAGGTCGCCTTCGTTGTACATCGCCAGACCCTCGTTGAGCCAGGCCGGCAAGTCGCTGTAGGGATTGTCCGTAGCCAGGCCGACAACGACGTGCGTCAGCTCGTGCGAGATGGTCTGCTCGACCTCGGAATGGGTGGCCAACAGGAGCATGGTGTCCGGCGCAACAACTGTGCCCAGCGTTGTGATCTGCCCTTCGAAAGTGTCACCACGTGAAACCTGTGCTTTTTGCATGTCAGCTTTGCTCTGGTATGCAAAGATCTTCACCGGCTGTTTGAGCGAAACGCCAATCGTTTGCGCCAACCGGTCCAGCGCCTCGACGGATACGTCCAGCAGATGGGACGCTTGGTTATCGCTGATCCCATACCAGTAGAAGACCACCTGCTCTTTGGTCTTGGATTTCCAATCGAATCGGTTGTCCATGTAGGTGAAATGTTGTTTTTCGGTCTTGAACGTGTTGCCGTCCGCGTCCTTGATGCGCCAATAATAGGTGATTTCGCTGCCGGGTGGAATCTGCCCGCGGGCGATCTGGTCAGTGACCGAGGTCTTCACTTGCTTGGCCGGAGAGAAGTTCGGGTAGGCCCGGCTGGTCGTCGAATCGTGTCCCTGTGTGTAGAAGACCGTGAGTTCGGTGATGTCCGAGCTGCTCTGAACTTCGATAGAGAAGTCGAGGCGCTCCGAGAAAACGTACTGGTGCCCTGTGTTTAATACCTGGATAGGGCTTTGGGCCATCAAAGGTCGCACCAGCAGCGCCAACCAAAGAAGGATAACCGCCAGTAGGATTCGCGCTCCCACTTTTACCACGGTGCGGTCGCAGCTCATGGTGTGCCAAGGTCCTCTACGGCCACATCCACGTATTTATCCCCCTCGTCAACGAGCATGATGGGAATGTCCTCGCGGATGGGGTATTTGCGCCGGCACTCGTCGTTCTGGCAAACGAGCCACGAATCGCGCACCAGCTCGACCTTTGTTTTGCACGCCGGACAGACCAGAATATCCAGCAGATCCTGACTGATCATTTTATCCCTCCATATGTATCCACTATGTTCACGTAACTTGTGGGATGTGCCGGCTATAGATTTCGGACGCTCCGCTCACCGCCGGCCGGCCGTTCCTACAGCACAATGTTTACCAAGCGCCCCGGCACAAAGACCACCTTGCGGGGCTCTTTGTCTTGCAGATGCCGCCGGATTTTTTCGCTGGAAAGGGCCAGAGCGCGCGCTTCCTCCTCCGTGATATCCGCGGCGACTTCGATGCGGTCGCGCAATTTCCCGTTGATTTGCAGCACCAGGGTGATCACTTCCTCGTGGGCCAGGTCTTCGTTCCACGTGGGCCAGGCCTGTTGGTGAACGCTGTACGGCTCGCCCAACCGTTCCCACAATTCCTCCGCAATGTGTGGGCAGGAGGGAGCCAGCATGAGTACCAGGTTGCGGACTGCTTCTTGCCATGCCGGGTGGTTCACCACCGTCGAACGTCGCGCCTGCATCAGGTAGTTCGTCATCTTCATCAGGGCGGCGAGCATGGTGTTGAACTTGAAGGCTTCCATGTCCTGCGTTACTTTGCGGATCGTTTGGTGGGTGATGCGTTGGAGTGCACGAACTTCTTTGTCTGACGCTTTCTTGTCTGCGGCCTCTGTTTCTGCCGTAGTCTTTACAACGAGATCCCACACTTTGGCCAGGAAGCGATAGACCCCTTCGATTCCCTGGCTGTTCCACGGTCCACCTTCGTTCCATGGCCCGACGAACATCAGGTAGGCACGGAACGTGTCGGCTCCATAGACGCTCACCAGGTCGTCCGGGGCCACGACATTGCCCCGACTCTTGCTCATCTTCTCTCTGTCTTCGCCCAGAATGATGCCCTGGTTGAACAAGCGGATCATCGGCTCGTCAAAATCCACCAGGCCAATGTCGCGCATCGCTTTGGTGAAGAAGCGTGTGTAGAGCAGGTGCATGGTGGCATGTTCGATTCCGCCGGTGTATTGGTCTACCGGCAGCCAGTATTTGCCAACCTCAGGATCGAACGGGCCTTCGTCGTAGTCCGGGCTCACGTAGCGATATTGGTACCACGAGGAGTCGACGAAGGTGTCCATCGTGTCGGTTTCCCGTTCTGCCGGACTGCCACATTGCGGGCAAACGGTATGCAGGAACCCTTCGTGAAATCTCAGCGGCGACTCACCGGTAGGCCGAAATTCGGCGTCCTCGGGCAGGAGAACGGGCAGGTCTTCCTCCGGCACGGGCACGGTTCCGCAATCGGGACAGTAGATGATGGGGATCGGTGTGCCCCAATAGCGTTGGCGGCTGATCAGCCAGTCGTGCAGGCGGTAGTTGACGGTGCCGCGACCGATGTCCTTCTCTTCCATGTACTGGACAACGTCATGCCATCCTTCGTCACTGGGCCGGCCGTCGAAGGGGCCGGAGTTGACCATGATCCCTGGGCCTGTATAGGCTGCGGCGAGCGGCTGTCCGTCCCAATCAGGTGGCGCGATGACCACGGGGATGGGCAGGCCGTAGCGGGTAGCGAAATCGAAGTCCCGTTCGTCGTGTGCCGGCACGGCCATGATCGCGCCGGTTCCGTAGGTCATGAGTACGTAGTCGGCGATGTAAATCGGAATCTCCGCGCCGTTCATGGGGTTGATGGCATAGGCGCCGATGAAGACGCCGTCCCGTTCCTTTTCTGTGCTGAGCCGCTCGATTTCGCTCTGGCGAGAGGCCTTCAATTTGTAGGCTTCAACCTCGTCACGATGTTCCGGCGTGGTGAGTTTGTCCACCAGGGGATGTTCGGGAGCCAGTACGGCGAAGGTCATGCCATAGACCGTATCGGGCCGGGTGGTGAATACGGGAATGCGGTCTTCCATGCCTCGAATGCCCAGCGTGAATTCCGCCCCTTCGCTGCGCCCGATCCAGTTTGTCTGCATGATGCGCACCGGTTCCGGCCACTCAATCTTGCTGAAGTCGAGCAACTCTTCGGCGTAGTCGGAGATCTTCCAGAACCATTGGGCCAGGTCGCGTTTGATGACCGGCGTATGGCAGCGTTCACAATGGCGGTCTTCGCCCCACACCTGCTCACGGGCGAGAGTCGTGTTGCACGTTGGGCACCAGTCCACCGGAGCCATTTTGCGATAGGCCAGACCACGGTTGTAGAATTGCAGAAAGAACCACTGGTTCCATTTGTAGAATTCGGGGTCGCACGATACCGCTTCGCGGTCCCAGGCCCACATCGCGCCCATGGTGCGCAGTTGCCGGCGCATGTTTTCGATGTTGCTGTGCGTCCACTGGTAGGGGTGAATGCCATGTTTGATCGCTGCATTCTCGGCCGGGAGGCCAAAGGCATCGAACCCGATGGGGAAGAAAACGTTGTAGCCGTTCATGCGGTAGTAACGGGCTTTCGCGTCGCTGGGTGACATGGCGTACCAGTGGCCGATGTGCAGGTTGCCAGAGGTATAGGGGAGCATGGTCAGGAAGTACCATTTTGGTTTGCTCCAGTCTTCCACCGTGCGGTAGAGGCCGGTCGCTTCCCATTTTTCACGCCAGCGTGATTCGAGTTCTGTTGGGTTATACTTTTCGGCTATGGCAACTCGGGCCATACTTCTCCTCCGGTTTCCGCAAATCAGTTGTGAGACCAGCAATCAGGTCGCCGGCAACCAGACGTCAACTGGTAGACATCGGAATAGGAATCCCTGTGCCGCCATCCACTTTGTACCAAAAACCCCCTCGTCTCAGGGACGAAGGGGCCTCCGCGGTACCACCCTGCTTGATAGCTCATGTTGTTTTTCAGATGGAGCCGAGGGGACTTGAACCCCTGGCCTCTTGAATGCCATTCAAGCGCTCTCCCAACTGAGCTACGGCCCCACGTTTGCTATCCGCTCTGCACCCGGTAACGGAGGGTGACCGACGGCAGATTTCGGGCACGCGGCCCGTCCCCCACCGTGACTCCCAGGCGAGTTCCGTCCCGAGGCGAACAACTGGTCGCCTTGTGCCCCCACATTGCACCGTGCCGGTCTCACACCATTCCCGACTCTCTGGTGGGGTGACGTACTACTCCTGTTCGCAGTCTCTGCACTATGTCACGTGTTTCAGCCTCGGATGTTCTTGAGGGTTGCTTGCTGCAGACTGATTTATGCTGCTCCGTGTGGAGCTGAGGGGATTTGAACCCCTGACCTCTACAGTGCGATTGTAGCGCTCTCCCAGCTGAGCTACAGCCCCCAATTAGACTGTAGTATAGCCCAGAATATGCGTGTTGTCAAGTTGGTGTGTGGGCGAATGGTTGTCAATAGGTTGCGCTGCACCTGCACCTCTATTCCTTGTGATTGGGCATGCCCAGCTCTGCGTTGCGGATCGGCGCCGGCGACCATTCGTCCTCCGCCGAAACCTGACCGCGAGGCAATCCTGCGGTGATTGGCAGCTCAGGACGAGGGGGTTGTTTGGAGGCGGCCTCTTCCTTCGCAATCCCGGTTTGTCTTGCAGTGGCTTGTTGGAAGTTCAGGTACGAAGCAAGTGCTACGGCCACACCGCCAAGGACGGCTACGAAAAGCCCCAGATAGGGAGAGTCACCGATGAGGGCGATCGCCATCAATGTGGTTAGCACCCAGATGCCCCCGACTGTCCAACACCCGATGGGGCCGACGCGCGAATCAGCCTGACGCAGTAGCTTGTTCATGTTGGCGGAAACGTGCCAGGGCCTCATCGCAAGCGTGCTGCAGCCGGGGGATGACCCCTAGGGGTATGTCCAGTCCACCAATCTGAATGCCGTTGAAGCGTGGCCAGCCGTGGTGGTCGGTGCCTCCCGTGACAAACAATCCGTGCCGCTCGGCGAGAAGCTGCAACATTTCCGTGTCGGCGGGTGTGTGTGTCGGATAATAGGCTTCTATGCCTTGCAAGCCAACATCAACAAGCGGCTCAACATAATCGAGCACGTTGGTTGGATGGGCCAGCACAGGCACCCCCCCTGCATTCACCACGAATTCGACGGCTTGTACCGGAGAAAGACGCAGATGTTCCACGTAGGCGGGGCCATCCTTGCCGATGTAGCGGTCAAAGGCTTCACCAATTGTGTCCACGTAGCCGGCCTCAACCAGGGCGTGGGCAACGTGAGGGCGGCCAATTGCGCCGGCTGCTCTCTCCGTAACTCTTTCCCATTCCAGTGGCAAACCGAGGCGGGAAAGCTTGGCCAGTATCTGGCGGGCACGATCCTCGCGACTGCCCGAAAGGAGCATCAGGTTCTCTTTCAGAAAGGCGTTCTCCGTGTCGGCAAAATAGCCCAGAATATGCACTTCACGGCCGGGAACATCTGTGTTAAGCTCAACCCCGGCAAAGACAATCAAATCGGACTCCTGCGCCGCCCTTTGCGCCTCTTGGACGCCCGCCATCGAATCGTGGTCCGTCACTCCCAGCGCAACGAGATTGCGTTCTATGGCGTGGTGCACCAGTTCAACTGGCGTGTCACGCCCGTCCGAAGCTGTTGTGTGTGCGTGTAGATCGACTCGTCTCGGTGCCATACTCATGGTTGGGGTTATGGTTGTGGTCACCGGCGCTCTACCGTCAGTCTGATCGCGGTTCGTTCTTGGCCTTCTATGACAATTTCCACGAAGGAAGGCACACAGATAATGTCAATGCCATCCTCACGCAAGTACCCGCGGGCAATTGCTACAGCTTTTATGGCCTGATTTACGGCACCGGCGCCAATTGCCTGTACGTCGGGGTTGGTACCTTCCCTGACCACACCGGCAATTGCTCCGGCTACGGCGGTAGACCGTGACCTGGCAGAAACTTTTAAGATCTCCATAATGATCCATCCCTCCTTTGCGCGTCGTTTAAACGTCTGATGTTGTGATTGAGGAACAGGGCTGCTTTCTACGATTGTTCATAAAGGCCTCCTTTTTGCTATCGTGATTGCTCAGGAATGAATGCCCTGTATCGAAGCGCAGGGAAAGCTGCTGGTGCTCCCTTTATTTTATCACAGCCTTGCCGTTCTTGTCCAATTTGGAGGTTAGGCACGGAAATCCGTGCCCGATGGCCCGATGGGGGGGCGCTATTCGACGAAATTGAACTTGGTCGGCCCGCTCAGTGCGTTGTCCGCCGCCTATTTTGCATAATCGACAGCGCGTGTTTCGCGAATGACCGTCACTTTTATTTGTCCGGGGAACGTCAGTCCCTCCTCTACCTTGCGCGCAATATTCTTGGATAGTAGTATGGCGGAAAGATCGTCCACTTCGTCGGGCCGGACGACGATGCGAATCTCCCGGCCGGCTTGAATGGCGTAGGCTTCCTCGACACCGTCGAAAGAATGGGCGACGTCTTCTAAAGCCGTAATTCGTTTTACGTATGATTCAAGAGTCTCTCTTCGTGCCCCAGGGCGTGCCCCGGAAATGGCGTCTGCCGCCTCCACAATGATAGCCTCCAATGAAGTCTGCTCTGCCTCATGATGATGGGCAGCAATGATATTGACAATCTCTGGGGAGACTCCGTAGCGTTTTGCCAGCTCCGATCCGACCTGGGCGTGAGGGCCATCCACTTCATGGGTAACTGCTTTTCCGATGTCGTGTAAGAGCGCTCCCATCTTTGCTATCTTCGCATTTGCGCCGAGTTCCATGGCCAACAAGCCGGCGATGTGCGCCGATTCTATGGCATGGGCGTGCTGATTTTGCCCATAACTGGTGCGGAATTTCAGCCGGCCCAGCAACTTGATCAGTTCAGGATGGAGGCCCCGAACACCGACTTCATAGACGGCTCGTTCTCCTTCCTCCTGGATGATGCTTTCCACTTCTTTTTTGGTGCTGCTAACCACTTTTTCGATGCGTGCCGGGTGGATACGGCCATCCGCAACCAATTTGCTGAGCGCCAAACGAGCGACCTCACGGCGAATAGGATCAAAGCTGGAGATGATCACTGCTTCGGGTGTATCGTCTACCACCAAGTCCACGCCTGTAGCATCCTCGATGGCCCGGATGTTCCGTCCGCCCCGCCCGATTATTCTTCCCTTCAAATCGTCATTTGGGAGGGGGACCGCAGAGACAGAGACTTCTGCTACCGATTCGCTGGCAATTCGCTGGATGGTGGTTACGATGATTTCTCGCGCCTTCTGTTCGGCTTCTTCTTGTGTCTTTGCTTCTACCTCCCGCATGACACGGGCCATGTCCTGGCGAGATTCTTGTTTGACCCGATTCAGGAGTAATTCCTTGGCTTCTTCCTTGGAAAGTTGAGAAACCCTTTCTAATTCTGCAACCTGTTGTTCATGTTTCTTGGAAATCTCCCGCTTTGCCCGGTCCAGTTCCCGTTTTTGGGTATCGAGGGAGCGAGAACGGTTTTCAAGAGCGTCCATGCGTGAGTCCAGATTCTCGCGCCGCTTTTGCAACTGGCGCTCTTGCTTCCGAAGGGTACGCTGCAATTGCTTTCCTTCGGTTTCGGCCTCTTTTCGTATGCGCAGCGCCTCGTCTCGTGCTTCCAGCAATGTTTCTTTGGCCTTTCCTTGCGCCTCTTCCAGAATGTGTTGCGCCATTTCACCGGCAGAACGGATCTTGGTTTGTGCGCGATAGAAGAAGAGAAAATAGCCCAATAAGCCACCAAACAAAGCGGAAACGAGTATAAGCAGTATAGTCCCCGATGTGAAATTTTCAATCACTGTGCTTCCTCCTCATTCACGTTTATCCCGACCGGGCTGTCTTTGCCAGCGCTGATGGAATCCCATACTTCATCCAGTACAACGCGAACGGTACTCCAGGAAAAACCGCGCCTGCCCAAATAGCCACCCAATTTCTTGTAGATTTCGTCTCGATCCGCTTCTCGAAAGCGATCCATACGCATAGAAGCGAGACGACGGGCGGCTTGCAGATCGGTTGACGCACGATCATCAAGCAACTCGGCGATAATCGGGTCTGCAACTCCTTTGCGGCGCAATTCTTGTCGCAGAAGCTGTTGGCTTCTCGGTCGGAATGTGTCTCGGTTTTCAATCCATTGTTTTGCGAATATTCGATCATCAAGTAAATCTAGTTCTTTTAATCTCTGCACAACCTGTTCTATGACTGGCGCGTCGAAGCCCTTTTTTTTCAATCTCTGTTCCACTTCCCAGCAACTCCTTGGGCGCGGGTGCAAGAAATAGAGCGAGAGGTCCAGTGCCGAATGGTAGGCATCTTCGTGTTGCAGGGCAGCGATTTCATCTTTGTTAAGGTGTTGGCCTACAAACAAGCCGGCAGCAATTTGGTCCGATAGACCAAATGCAAAAACACCGTCCAGATATATATTCACCCGTCGCTGGTTCTTTTTCTGGGGCGTAATGGCACTAATCTGTCCGTGCATGTTTTTTCCCTGTGCGCCGATTCCCGGGAATTCTCACTATGGGATACCAACATAAAAAGCTGCAACCTCCGGGGCCACAGCTTCGGAAAACAATCTCGATGAATCGGAAAAATATCTTAAGTTGAGACGCGCGGGTCAGTCTCTGGGACTAACACCCGGAACTCTAGCTCATTTAAGCGTAGCGTATCGTGGATGAGACGATAATGGGTTCTTGACTACCCTAAACCAGGCGGGCCGCAAGTGGGATACAATCAACTCGTTCAGCCCAACAACCCCGGAATGGCCTTATCCCTTACTGATTTGCACGACAGGGTTTGTAGCAATGGAACAATACACTATGCTGAAACCGTGTAACCTCCCATCGTTTGCAATGCCAAACTTGCCATGTCATACGCGTTACGCTTGATACCTACAACTTTGTGGCAAACTTTTTTGGTTGCCCAATTTCCTGTGCCGGGTATTCAAACACCGGTGCCGGTATAAACCCCAGAAAGATCTGGTTACAACGATTACGGCTATTGGTCTGACAATAGTTGTAGTATCATACAAGCACAAACTAAACTCAAGATTTCCCCGATATGCTAAGGAGATATCTACCTAAGCTGATTCAGCCTGGTCTTACTCTATCTTTTCTTCTGCGGCTACAGCTGCCGTTTGCGGGACGGCCCTCAATGGAAGTTGAGCATCCTCCCGAACGCGATTCTCTATCTCCAGCAACAAGGCTGGATTTTCTTCGAGATAATTCTTGGCATTCAGGCGGCCTTGCCCAAGTCTTATGTCCCCATAGGAATAGTACGACCCTCGCTTTTCGATGATCTCTCTTGCCACGCCGACTCCCAAAACACAACTGGCGTGGGAGATACCTTCGTTGTACAAGATATCGAACTCGGCAACGCGGAATGGCGGGGCGACTTTGTTCTTTTTCACCTGCACGCGGGTCCGGTTGCCAATAAGAACTCCTGCTTCCTTAATCCCTTCAATCCGCCGAATGTTCAGACGCACGGAAGAGTAGAACTTGAGCGCGTTTCCTCCAGTCGTTGTTTCCGGACTGCCATATACGACTCCAATTTTTATCCGAATCTGATTGGTAAACACAACGGCCGTGTTGGATTTCTTGATGGCCCCCGCCAATTTGCGCAATGCTTGGGACATCAAGCGGGCCTGGAGGCCTACGTGCGAATCTCCCATTTCCCCTTCAATTTCAGCGCGGGGGACCAGAGCAGCAACGGAGTCGATTACAATCAGATCAACCGCGTCGCTGCGAACAAGGGCCTCTGTGACTTCTAAAGCCTGTTCACCGGTATCCGGCTGAGAGATGTAAAGATCGTCCACGTTGACGCCGCAACGTGTCGCATATTGCGGGTCCAGAGCGTGTTCCGCATCAACGAAGGCGGCAATGCCGCCGGCCTTTTGTGCTTCTGCGATGATGTGTTGACAAAGCGTGGTCTTGCCCGATGATTCCGGGCCGTATATCTCTGTAACGCGCCCCCTCGGAATTCCGCCTACCCCCAAGGCAATGTCTAGAGGAAGGGCTCCTGTCGAAATTACATCGACATCCATTCCAGAAGCAGATCCCAACCTCATGATAATTCCGTCACCAAATCTCTTGTGCAACTGTGATAAAGTTGTTTCCAGCGCTTTTTCGCGCCCCTTGGCATGGTTTGCCATAAAAGCCTCTCCTTTGAAGTAACGCCCGTGGTTACGCAACCGCCAGATGCGACTGACGTGTTCATGGCGCAGTGGTGCCGTTTTGGTGGTTCAATGAGCGACAGCATTAACCGCACACATCTAGTTTACATCAAAGTTCATGAAAAGGCAAACGCCAGATTGAGGCGGGGTGTCCTGTTTGCTCAGAGCAGACGACAGGGCGACAGCCATCGAATGAATTCGACGGCTGTCATCAAAAACCTGTTGGAAGGAAGCAGG
>CAYWAK010000076.1:0-11484 GCA_964455755.1 uncultured Ardenticatenales bacterium
CTGTTCTGTGGGGCAGGCTTTCTAGCCTGCCAACAGCCTGGAAAGGCTGTTCTACTAATGGACAACGGGAAAACAGAGGGAATTGTTTCTGGCCCTCCGTCAACTTTCGCCCGTGTTCGATTCGCAAGGACTTGGAGCAATGATATGGTCGATATGAACGAAGAACCAAAGAGCACAACGCGTATCCGCCCTTCGTATGCTCGCCAAGGCTATGCCGCATGGCTGGATGGCTACGGCATTGTCGGATTGCTCATCATCGTATTGTCGGAGTTCATGCTGATTCAAAATGTGACCTTCATCCGCGTATGGTTTACCCCCATTCTGTGGACCGGCTATATTCTGTTCGCGGATAATCTGGTGTTTCGCCTGCGGGGACGTTCGCTGATGCGCAGCCGGCCACGCGAGTTCCTGATGATGCTTCCCCTTTCCGTGGGCTTTTGGCTAATCTTCGAGGTGTACAACTTCTGGTTGCAAAACTGGTTCTATATCGGATTGCCTAATTCCATGTTTGCACGAGATTTTGGATTCTTTTGGTCCTTTGCTACCATCCTGCCGGGGATTTTCGAGACGACGGAACTGCTCGAAGGCCTGGGCGTCTTCCGGCAGCGCGATTCTCGCCCCTTCCGGCTATCCGAACAGTGGCAACTGCTGGCCGTGGTCGTGGGACTCGCATTCCTGGTGATTCCCCCGCTGCTCCCATTGCCACTAGCGGCCTACACGTTTGGGTTCGTCTGGTTGGGCTTCATCCTTTTCCTTGACCCTCTGAATTATCGCTGGGGGGCGGAATCCCTGTTGGCGCAATGGGAACGAGGAAACTGGCAGCGAACGTGGACGCTGCTTCTGGCCGGATTGATTTGCGGCATCCTGTGGGAGTTTTGGAACTACTGGGCAATCGGAAAATGGATTTACGCCGTGCCCATTCTCGCCGGCATCAAGCTGTTTGAGATGCCGCTGGTTGGGTTTTTGGGCTTTCCGCCCTTTGCGTTAGAATGCTACATCATGTATAACACGGCACGCCGATTTCTTTTCGGTCACCTGTGGGCGCGCGACGAGGGAAGTCAAGCGTGGCCGTGGTAGACATCGCAAAGCGCCGGCTGGCCATGCCGTCCGCGCGGTGGAAGCGGGCTTCATCTGTGGTCGTTTGGCTGACGCTGGCCATTTTGTTGGCCGCCGCGCTGTGGCTCCGCCTGCCCGGCCTGACAGCGGAGCGCTTCCACGAGGATGAGGCTATTTACAGCGCCTGGGCGATGGGGGCGGCCACCGGCCAGGATGTGGGCTTCGACCACACGGCCATAGACAAACCCCCCATCTTTCTCTCGATGCTGGCGCTCTCTTTCCGGGTGGCCCCGCCTGCGGAAGCGACAGCCCGCTGGCCCAACATGATTGCCGCGCTGCTCATCGTGGCGCTCACCTACCGGTTGGGCCGCCGTCTCTACGACAGGCGCACGGGACTGGTGGCAGCCATTTTCGTGGCCCTCTCTCCCTTCACGATCTCATTCGGCCCCACTGTCTTCACCGACCCGTGGATGGTCGTCTTCATCCTCGGCGCTCTCGACGCGGCAGCCGGTGGTTTCGCCGGGGGTGCCGGCATCGCTGCCGGACTGGCCACCATGACCAAACCAACGGCCCCCCTCTTCCTGCCGCTGATCGTCGGCGTCCTGCTCGCTTTTGGCACGCAGCATGACCGTCGCAAAGCCGGCGATCCGACGTTCCCCTGGTGGCCTGTGGTGCGGCGATTTCTCCTGGGTTTTGGGATCGTTATTGCGTTCGGGCTGGCCTGGGATGCCACCCGCCACCAGCGCCCCGGTTTCCTTTTTCACGGGGCAGAGGGGTATGGCGGCCTTGCTCTGGCCCCGACGGTCAATTGGGGGACACGGTTGGCCGGATGGCTCACCTGGCTCGGCTACTTCACTGCCTCTCGCTGGCTGAACCTGCTGGCGGCACTCGGAGTCGGCGGCCTGCTGGTCATCGGCGACCACCGGGAAAGCCGGCGAACCCACGTGCTCGACCGGATTCTCGCTGCCTTCGTCGTCCTCTATCTGCTCACCCAGTGGCTCTTCACATTTCATGTGTGGGACCGGTACTTGCTGGGGCTGGTGCCTCTGGTGGCCCTCCTTTTCGCCCGCGCGACCTTCTGGCTTTTGACTGCCGGCATGGCACGGCTGGGCAACAGCCATGACCGCATCAATGCGCTGGCCTATCCCATCGTCGTCGCGCTCTTTGTTGTGGCTTCCATGGCCCCGCAGGCTCTACGCGCCGCGCAGGGAGGGTACCCCCTCGGAGGGGATCACGGCGCATATCAGGGCATCGAGCAGGTGGCGACGTTCCTCCGCCAGGAAGCACCGGCCGGCAGCATCGTCTTCCACTACCGGCTGCGACGCCATTTTGCATACTACCTCTACGGTGCGCCCTTCGATTTCCGCTGGTATAGCACGCCCCAGAGCCTGACGACGCAAGCCGCAGCCGCTCCCGCCCGGACCCGCTACACGGTGATTCCAAGCTGGCGCGATTTTGGTCCGTTGGCCACGCAGTTGGCCGCCGGTGGACTGCGGTGGCAGGCCGTCTACCGGGCGCACCGCCGCGATGGCTCCGTGTCCTTCACGATCTACCGCATCACGGGGCCGGACTCCGCATGAGACGGAAAGACGTTCTTGCCTTCGCCCTGATGGGTGGATTGGTGCTTACGTTTTTCTGGAAACTGGTTCTGACCAATCGCGTGCTGGCCGGGGTTGACGTCTTTACGTTTTTCTATCCCTACCGCGATTATGCCGCTCGCGCGCTGCTGGGCGGGCGCCTGCCACTCTGGAATCCTGACATTTTCCTCGGCGTGCCCTTCCTGGCCGACAGTCAAACCGCACTCTTTTACCCGCTGCACTGGCCGTTGCTGGGGCTTTCCGCACCGCGAGCAGTTGCCTGGTCCATTATAATGCACGTGTTCCTGGCCGCGTCCGGGGCCTACGTCTTTGCGCGCAGGGTTGGCAGGCTGGGCGTCGCCGGCGCTGTGGCGACCGCCACGGTCTTCGCCTTCTCCGGCTTTCTGGGTGCGCAAGCCGAACACGTGAATCAGCTCAACACCGCCGCCTGGCTCCCCTGGCTTTTGATCGTCACGGACCGGGCGTTCGCCGGCCGCCGGTTGGCCGTCCCGGTCGGCGGTTTGTTGATCGGCGTGATGTTGCTCGCCGGCCATGCCCAAGCGGCCTACATAAATTTGGTCGCCATCGGCCTCTTTGCGCTCCTCCGTTCACCGGCGGGCGATTGGCGCAAACCGGCCTGGTGGGGGAGGACGCTGTGGCCCCTCGTGCAAATGTCCCTCTTCGGCGCGGGACTGGCGGCCGTGCAGCTCCTGCCCACGGCGGAACTTTCCCAACTCTCTATCCGCGCCGGTGGACTTTCCTACCGGCAGGCGGTTTCTTTCTCGCTGGATCCGCGGTTGGCGCTACGCGGGCTACTCCCGACCTTCGGCAACGATGCGCCGCTGTTCAGCGAATACGTGGCCTATGTGGGCATTCTCGCCCTGTGCCTGGCCTGTCTGGGGTGGTGGAGCAGCCGCCAGCACCGGCTCAACCGCTTCGCCCTGTTGACCACTGCCGCCGGAATCTTCCTGGCTCTGGGTGTGTTCAACCCGTTCTACTTTCTTTTGTATCACGCCGTGCCCGGATTTGCCCTGTTTCGCGCGCCGGCGCGGTGGATGTTCTTGACCACATGGGGGCTGTCCCTGCTGGCCGGGCTGGGCGTGGAATGGCTCACGTCATCGGACATGCGCAACCCGCTCCCCGTTCTGTTGCGTTTCCTGTTGCCGGCCGGAGCCATCGTGATTGTGTCCAGCCCGTTTCTACAGCGACCACCGGCGCACGTCTGGATTCTTTGGGGCATTTGGCTTGGCGTTGGATTGGCCCTGCTTGCTTTGCGGAAGCGGTTCGGAAGGCAGCCGGTCTATGCCGTACTGTGGGTCGCGGCCATCGCCGTGGAATTGTTCTGGGCCGGACAACCGCTCGCCTATAACCGGCCTACCGCGCCGGAAGCATACAGCGACCTGCGGCCCAGCATCGCCCACCTGCGCACCGCGCCGGGGCTTTTTCGCGTGTTGAGCCTCTCCGCGCTCACCTGGGACCCGGGCGACCTGGCGGACATGCGCATGATCTGGCGTGATAGCCTGTCCGAGCAGGAGATGTACGATTTGGTAGTGGCGACCAAGGAGAAGGAAATCCTGGCTCCCAATTTGCCGATGCGTTACGGACTGCAAAGCGTGGACGGGTACGGTGGCGGGGTGCTCCCGCTGGCGCGCTACAGCGCGATTCAACGGGTGCTGCTGGCCGCGGCGAGTGGCCGCTCATCATCAGCAGTCGCCGTCAATCCCGACGGCCGGTTGCGCGAGCGTTTGCCCGACATTCCCCCCGCCTCCCTGCTCAGCCTGCTCAACGTAAAGTTTGTGATTCGTGACAAACTCGATGACCGGTGGGTCGAGGGCGTGTATTACGATCTCGGATTGAAAGTCTCCCTCCGGCAGCCGGAGCAGCCCACGCTCACGCTCACCGCCCTGCCCGATTTCTCGGCCACCGGCCTGGGCCTGGTCTCGACGGTGATCGGTGCCGCGGCCCTCCCGCCCGGCACGGCCGTGGCCGAATTGACCGTGATTGGCCGGCGCGGCCAACGGCGCCACTGGACGGTGCACACCGGCCAGGAGACCGCCCCGGCGGGCGCGAGCGACGTGGGTAGCGCTCGTCTCGTGCGCCAGGGGCCGGACGGCTCCGAATACCTGGGGCTGTGGGATTGGGGCGAGGCCCTTCACCCGCAGAAGATTGTCGCGCGCGTGCTTCAGCCGGGCGTGACCTTTGTCGTGCGCGGCATCTCCCTGCGCGATTCTCGCACAGCGACATTCGACACGGTGACCATCCATCCCGATTTCAAGCTGACGCATAGTGGCGACGTGAAGATCTACGAGAATCTGCGTGTGCTGCCTCGCGCCTTCCTGGTCCGCCAAACAGAAACCGGGACAGACGAAGCAGTCATGGAGAAACTCCAGGACCCGCATTTCCGCCCGCAGGAGATCGCCTTTCTTGCCGATCAGTCGCCGGCCGTCGCCGGGCCGGTGTCCTCCAGTTTGCCGGCGGCCGGGGATGGCAACGTGGTGATGCAAAGCTACGGGCCGGAGCGCATAGATTTGGATGCCTCGACGGCGGGGCCGGCCTATTTGCTGCTGACCGACGCGTACTATCCGGGATGGCGGGCATGGGTAGATGGACAGCCCGTGCCCATTTGGCGGGCAGACCTGCTCTTTCGTGCCATTCAGGTGCCGGCGGGTCTCCATCACGTCCAATTCAGATTCCAGCCGCGCAGCGTGCGCTGGGGAGCGTTGATCAGTGTGCTGACTGCGCTGGTCATGCTTGCCTGGACTTCCCGAACGCTGTGGCGGCAATGATCCGCTTTTGATGAGAAGCGGTACGGGGACACGGGGGCGGAATGGGGATCCCGGCCCTACGGCTTTTACGCTTCGTGTCCCATCCCCATTCCCCTGCTCCGCACCTCGAGGACAGGGCGCGGAGCGAACGTACGCCACCGGAAACGGTGGCTTGAGCAACATGCACTCCTTTTGGCAAACTACGTAGGTTGTGGTATACTACCGGATGGAGAAAGGCGGAAAAGAACCCCGAATAGATAGAGCCTGATGGTCTCAGTTCAAGCGTCGTTACAGCGATTTTCGTGGAAGCTGGCACGTACCCTCGATACGATCCAGCCTCCGGAACAACTCACCCTTACTCTCTTGGCTATCTTAGTGGGTTTGAGCACTGGGGTAGTTGCTGTTCTGTTCCATAAACTGATTGATTGGATACACGAACTCTTCTTTGGGGGAGCCCACCATTTTCTGCCGTTCCTCGGATCGTTCCGGGTACTGCTTCTGCCTGCGCTCGGAGGGCTGCTCGTAGCGCTGATCATTCGCTATCCCCTGCGTGGCCGTCGCGGACGTGGCGTGGCCGGCGTCATGGAATCGGTTGCCCTCGCCGGGGGGCGCGTTCGCCCTCTGCGCAGCTTTCTACGTGTGTTTGCCTCGGCCATCACCCTGGGATCGGGTGGGTCCGCCGGCCCAGAAGACCCCAGCGTGCAAATCGGCGCAGCCATTGGTTCGGGTACCGGCCAGGTATTGCACCTCTCCGACGAGCGGGTCCGTACCCTGGTCGCCTGCGGCGCGGCCGCCGGTATTGCTTCCGCTTTCAACGCGCCAATCTCCGGCGTGTTTTTTGCTTTGGAAATCATTTTGGGCCAGTTCACCACAGCGGCCTTTGGCGTCGTCGTTATCTCTGCCGTCGCCTCTGCGGCGATCACGCAAGCGATGGTCGGCCGCCAACCGGCCTTCCAGATACCGGGCTACTCTTTCATTGGTTTTTGGGAACTTGGTCTCTATTCGGTGCTGGGGATTCTTGCAGCCCTTGTCTCCGTGGTCTACATACAGGCCCTGGAACGGACCAAGAACCGCTTTGCCCTTGCGTCCTGGCCCCCGGTGGCCAAAACCGTCTTCGGCGGCTTACTCGTCGGTGGTATCGGCGTAGCCTTCCCGCAGATCTTCGGCGTCGGCTACGAGGCGGTGGGTACGGTGTTGAGTGACGGGGGCATGGCGGTGAAGCTGCTCCTGGCGCTGATCATCATCAAGATCGTGGCCACGGCCATTACCCTCGGCTCGGGGGGATCGGCGGCGTGTTTGCCCCCTCCCTGTTCCTCGGTGCTATGCTGGGAGGGGCCTTTGGGCAGGTGGTCAATCAGCTATTCTCCGGCTACGTCGCTGCTCCTCCGGCCTATGCCCTTGTTGGTATGGCTGCAGTCCTGGCCGGCACCATTCGCGCACCGATCACTGCCATCATGATCCCCTTCGAAATGACCCAGGACTACCGTGTGATCCTGCCGCTGATGTTCGCTACGGTGATCAGCACCTTCCTTTCCGAATTTCTGCACCGCGAGTCGGTCTATTCGCTGGAGCTGCTCAGTCGCGGGGTACGTCTGGAACGGGGCCAGGATATTGACGTGATGAAAGGGATATCCGTTTGGGAAGCGATGACCCGCGACGTGGACACTGTGCCCACTGATTTGCCCCTCACCGACCTGGAGCTGGTCTTCGTCCGCAGTCACCACCACGGCTTCCCCGTCCTGAACAAAAAAGGGGAGCTCTTTGGCGTGGTCACTATCCAAGACCTGGAGCGTGCCAAACAAAGAGGCCCGATCGACAACCTGGTCGTGCGCGACATTACCACTACAGACATCTTGGTGACCTATCCCGACGAACCGGTCTGGCAGGCCTTGCGCCGGCTGGGCACACGCGACGTCGGCCGCCTGCCGGTGGTGGACCGCGCCAATCCAAAATCTCTGCTCGGAGCTGTGCGCCGGTACGATATCATCCACGCCTATCAGCGGGCCATCATACGTAGAATCGAAAAACAGGATCGGACGGAGAAACTACGTCTGGGTAAGCTCACCGGCACACGGGTTGTAGAGATTGACATTGAACCGGACGACCATGCCGTGGGCTGTCCCGTATGCGACTTGACTTTGCCTGAAAGCGGCTTGCTGATCACAGCGCACAGGCATGGCAAAAGCATCATGCTACACGGAAAAGCCTGCCTTGAAGCGGGGGATCGCGTAACGGCCGTGATTGCACACGACAAGGCAGACGACCTGATTGCGGTGCTGAAGTCTGGTAAGTTACCGTCAAGACAGGACGAACCGCAATGATCGCCGACCCTGCCATCTTTCCGCCGGAACAATTCGCGCCCCAGCGTCCACGCATTGCTCGCCTTCGGGACGGCATCGCTCTCTTGTCAGAATATGTGCGCATCACCCTGGATAACTGGCAACCCCCCGAAACGGGTATGCTTATCACCACCGCCATCCTTGTTGGGATCAGCACAGGAATCATGGCCGTCGTCTTCATCCGGCTGATTGATTTCTTCACGTATTTCTTCTTTGAGCAGTTACAGCCGATGTTCGGGGGCCTGGGAATCTTCTCCATCGTTTTGATACCGGCGCTGGGTGGCTTGCTGGGCGGGCCGCTGATCACCTTCGTGGCTCGCGAAGCCAAAGGGCACGGCGTGCCCGAGGTCATGCAAGCCATCGCTTTGCAGGGAGGACGAATGCGTCCCATCGTCGCCGTCGTGAAGGCGGTGGCTTCGTCCATCTGCATCGGCAGCGGCGGCTCGGCAGGACGCGAAGGCCCCATCGTGCAAATCGGAGCCGTACTCGGCTCTGTGCTGGGGCAGGCTTTTCGCCTCTCGGATGAGCGCATCCGCACCCTGGTGGCCTGCGGCACCGCCGCCGGCATCGCCGCCGTGTTCAATGCCCCCATCGCCGGCAGCCTCTTCGCCCTGGAAGTGATTCTCGGCGAATTCACCACCAGTTACTTTGGCAGTGTGGTCGTTTGCGCCGTCGCCGCCAGCGTGGTCAGCCGTCACTTCTTGGGGGTAAGCCCGGCGTTTGCTGTTCCCTCCTACACAATGGTCAGCGTCTGGGAAGTCTTGCCGTATGCTCTGCTGGGTCTTTGCGCGGGCGTAGTCGGTTGGGGCTTTGTCACCGCACTCTACGGCGCGGAGGACATTTTCGACAACTGGCGCATACCGGAATACCTGAAACCGGCAGCGGGAGGATTGCTCCTTGGCCTGCTGGCCCTTTACCTTCCACAGACGTTGGGAACGGGCTTTTCCAACATTGAGCAGGCCATTCAAGGGGAAGGCGCAGTTCTCTTTCTGGGCATCATGGTCCTGGCCAAAATGCTGGGCACTTCCTTCACCCTGGGATCGGGGAATTCGGGGGGGGTCTTTGCCCCGGGCTTATTTATGGGGGCGATGTTTGGCGGCGCATTTGGGCACATCCTGCACCCCTGGTTCCCCACCGTGACAGCCGGCGCCGGCGCTTACGCCCTGGTGGGCATGGCCGCTGTCTTTGCCGCCGCAGCGCACGCGCCGATCACCGGCATCCTCATCGTCTTCGAAATGTCCGGCGATTACCGGCTGATCCTGCCGCTCATGCTGGCGACCGTCTTGAGCTCGCTCGTCTCCGAAAAGCTGCGCCGTGATTCGATCTACACCCTCAAGCTCTCTCGGCGCGGCGTACACCTGGAGCGTGGACGTGACATAGACGTTATGCGCGGCGTGCTGGTCGGCGAGGCCATGAGTACCGATGTGGACACCGTCACGACCGATATGACGCTGGCCGAGTTGCGCAATGCGTTTGTGGTCAGCCATCACCACGGCTTTCCGGTGCTCGATTCAGACGGCAAACTGTTTGGGGTCGTTACCATCCAAGACCTGGGGCGCGCGGAAAAGAGGCCGGACGCGGACAGCTTGCATGTCCGTGACATCGCCACCACGAACATCCTGACGGCCACGCCGGATGAACCGATCTGGCTTGCCCTGCGCCGTCTGGGCACGCGAGATGTGGGCCGCCTGCCGGTCGTGGACCGTTTCGACCGCCGGCGATTGCTGGGCGCTGTTCGTCGCTACGACATCATCAGCGCGTACCAGACGGCCATCTTGCGTCGCGTGGAACTGCAAGAGCGCACCGATCAACTGCGGCTCGGGCGGCTCACCGGGACAGAGATTCTGGACATCTTGATCCATCCCGAATCGCAAGTCGTCGGGAAAAAAGTCTCCGACGTTGAATTGCCGGAGGACTGTGTCCTGATTTCCATTCGTTGTGGCCAAAATGTGAAGATTGTCAATGGCAACACAGTCATTGAGGCGGGTGACCAGGTCACTGCGCTGGTCAATTCGGCCCATGCCGATGAATTGAGAATAGCCTTGAATTCCGGACTGCCGCAACCGGTGGCCGATTCGTCACCGCGGTAGCTCCGTGAATTTGCCACACGCCGCATGCCAGGCGTCATTTGTCGCGTCCACGTGATACGTAATTATTTTTCAGGGCCTATTTTCGAGGGGCGCTTTGACTTCTGACGGCAAGCGGCAAATTGCCCGCGCAGCGAGCATTGTCATGGCCGGGTTCGTGCTTAGCCGTCTGCTCGGACTGGGGCGGGAGGCGGCCATCGGCTACCAGTTCGGCACCAGCCGCGAGCTGGATGCCTACCTGGCTGCGTTTCGTATCCCCGACCTTCTCTTTCAATTGATTGCCGGCGGTGCGCTGGCCTCGGCCTTTATCCCCACCTTCACCGCCCAGTTGGCCCGTGATGATGAGGAAGGGGCTTGGCGGCTTGCGTCCGCGGTGGCCAACCTGCTGCTCATCCTTTTGGGAGCATTGGCTCTGGTCAGCGCAATTGCTGCCGGGCCGCTGGTGCGCTACATCATTGCCCCCGGCTTCGATCCTGCAACCCAGCACCTCACAGCCTATCTGATGCGCTGGATGCTGCTGGCCACGGTCATCTTTGCAGTCAGTGGGCTTTGCATGGGCGTGCTGAACGCGCGACAACATTTTCTCTTTCCGGCGCTCTCCCCGTCCGTCTACAACCTTTCGATCATGGCCGGCGCGCTGCTGCTGGGACCGCGTCTGGGCATCTTTGGGCTGGCGTGGGGCGTGGTGATTGGCGCGAGCGGACACCTGCTGATACAGGTGCCGGCGTTGCTTCGGGAGGGAGCGCGCTACAGGCCCGTGTTGGGCCTGCGCGACGCCGGTGTGCGGGAGGTCGGGCGGCTGATGGGGCCGCGCGTTTTGGGGCTGGCTGCCGTGCAGATCAACTTCCTGGTCAACACGATATTGGCTTCCGGTTTGCCGGCCGGCCGGCTTTCGGCCCTGAATTATGCCTGGTTGCTGATGCTCCTGCCCCAAGGAATCTTTGCCATGGCCGTCTCCACGGCCGCTTTCCCCACATTTTCGCGTTTGGCGGCTGAAGGAAAATTGGAAAGCGTGCGCGATGCCTTCACGACGACCTTGCGCACCATCTTGTTCCTGACCATCCCTTCTGCCGTGGGGTTGGTGCTACTGCGCAAGCCGTTGGTCGCGCTGTTGCTGCAGCGTGGCGCGTTTGATGTTTCCTCCACACAGATCGTGGCCTGGACATTGCAGTTCTACGCGATTGGCCTCTTTGCCCATGCTAGCGTAGAGGTCACCTCCCGCGCATTCTATGCCCTGCACGACACCAAGACCCCGGTGCTCATCAGCTTGATGGCCATGGCCGTCAATTTGGGTCTGAGCCTATGGCTGATTCATCCGCTGGCGCAGGGCGGGTTGGCGCTCAGCAACTCGACGGCGACGATCCTGGAGATGGTCTTGCTCCTGATTCTCCTCCGGCCGCGTCTGGGGGGGCTGATGGGCAGGGAGCTTATCCGTTCGACGGCGCACACGCTTTTCAGCGCAACGGTCATGGCGCTGGCGTTGGTCTGGTGGATGCGATCCTTCGCGGGGCACGGCGTCATCTTGCAAGCCGGCGGCGGGCTGTTGGTCGGCTCGGCTGTTTTCCTGGCCGGGAGTTACCTGGTCGGGAGTCGCGAGGTACGCTATTTCCAACGCTTTGCCTTTGATTTTCTGGCCCGATTGGTATATAATGATAGTTAG
>CAYWAK010000077.1:0-11452 GCA_964455755.1 uncultured Ardenticatenales bacterium
TCCCCGGCGGGTTCGGCAAGGCGGAATGGAAGGCGCTGGTGGACTACGTGAACGGTGCCGATCTGGACGCGGCGCTGGCCGAAGCGGCCAAAGTACAGGCCGAAGCGACGAAGTAGTATCCTTTGAGACCTGACAGGTTTTAAAAACCTGTCAGGTCTGGTTGTCTCATGCTGAGGAGGGCAAAACATGGCCCGAGATGTTCCCAAAATCATGAAACAAGGCCGCATAGTCCCTTGGCTGTATGTCGCGCCGGCACTGGTTGTGATGGCTTTCTTCATCGTCTACCCAACGATCAACACGGTGTACCTGAGCTTTCGCAACGTGGATTCAACGCAATCGGCGGCCGCAAACTGTGTTGCCGGACAGCCCTGCTGGGGGCTCTTCGAAAACTACCGCTACGCGCTTACCTCCAACATCATGCTCACCGCCTTCCGCAACAACCTCCTCTGGATCTTACTGATGGTGAGCGGCACGGTGGTGATTGGCCTGCTGATGGCCGTGCTGACCGACAAGGTGTCCTACGAGCCGCTGGCAAAGGCGATCATCTTCTTGCCGATGGCGATCTCGTTCGTCGGCGCCGGCGTGATTTGGAAGTACGTTTACGATTATAGCTCCGGCCCAACGCAAATCGGCCTGTTGAACGCGATTCTGCAGAGCGTGGGCCTGGAACCGGTCTCCTGGCTGACCGAGCCGGCGATCAACAACGTGGCCCTGATTGCGGTGGGAATCTGGATGTGGTCTGGCTTCAGCATGACCATCCTCTCCGCCGCGTTGAAGGGGGTGCCGTCCGAAATTTTGGAGGCCGCGCGCGTGGATGGGGCCGGCGAGTGGACGGTCTTCCGGAAAATCATTGTGCCCATGATCATGCCCACAATCGCCGTCGTGATCACCACGATGGTCATCAACGTGCTGAAAATCTTCGACATCGTGTACGTGATGACCGGCGGCAATTTCGGTACCGAGGTCATTGCCAATCGCATGTACCTGGAGATGTATAACAGCTTCCGCATGGGCCGGGCCACGGCCATCTCCGTAGTCTTGATTGTGGCCATCGTGCCGGCGATGATCTATAACATTCGCCGCTTTCAGGAACAGGAGGCCACACGATGAGGTTCAATCCTGCGAAGATCAACCGGTTCCTGAACGAACTTCCCCTGCACGTCGTCATCATCGGTTTTTGCGCATTGTGGCTCTTGCCGGCGATTGGCCTGTTTGTGACCTCCTTTCGGCCTTTTCAGGTGATCAATGACGGTGGCTGGTGGACGGTGCTGGCTCCTCCGAAAGGCGCCAACGAATATCGCGCCTCGTGCGCGAGCTGTCACGGAAGCGACGGCACGGCCATCGCTGCGGCCGACCTGACCAGCCCGGAGGTTGTGAAGCGATACCCCCGTTCCTTGCAGCTCATGGCTATGCTTCGCAAGGAGATCGGCGGCCAGCCGCACATGGGCGACATCCCGGTGCCGAAAGCGCGCGAAGCGGCGGCAATCGCTGTCTACCTGAAACGCATATCAAACATCGAGAACCCGTCACGCTTCACCGCCAGCAACTACCAGGACGCGCTGGTTGGGTATCGCGGAAAACGGACCTACACCGAGGATTGCGCCGCCGGCACCCAACCGCTCGACCTGAACTGCGACACCGGCGATCTGCTGAACCCGCGCGGCATGGGGCGGGCCTTTCTGAACACGCTGGGGGTGACCATACCGGCGACGATTCTGCCCCTCCTGCTGGCAGCCTTCGCTGCCTATGCTTTCGCCTGGCTACACTTCCGCGGACGGATGGCCCTCTTTGCTTTGCTGGTCGGACTGCAAGTGGTGCCCCTGCAGATGACCCTCGTGCCGATATCCCGTCTCTATGCGCAACTGGGGCTGAACGGCACGTTCCTGGGGGTCTGGCTCTTCCATACCGGCTTCGGCCTGCCCTACGCGATCTATCTCATGCGCAACTTCCTGGGATCGCTGCCGACCGAAGTCTTTGAATCGGCCTACCTGGACGGTGCGTCGCACTGGACAGTGTTCTATCGTTTGGCCCTGCCTCTTTCCATGCCCGCCCTGGCCTCGCTGGCGATCTTCCAGTTCCTGTGGGTTTGGAACGATCTGCTGGTAGCCCTGGTTTTCCTGGGCGGCAAGAATCCGGTGCTCACCTACCAGATCAGCAACATGGTGACATCCTTGGGTGCCGGCTGGCACCTGCTGACAGCAGCGGCCTTCATTTCCATGCTCTTGCCCATGCTGATTTTCCTGGGTTTGCAACGGTTCTTCGTGCGCGGCCTGCTGGCCGGCTCCGTGAAGGGATAGAACGGTCGATCTTGTTTTTCTTTGTGCCTTCGTGCCTTGGTGGTTAATCTGGACATGGAACGGAAATTGGGAGCGAGGTAGCCGGTGAATCGAGACCCGTTGTGGTATCAGACGGCGATTTTCTACGAAGTCTACATCCGCGCCTTCGCCGACAGCAACGGGGACGGTCACGGCGATTTGTCCGGCCTGATCGGCAAGCTCGATTACTTGGTTGATCTGGGCGTGGATTGCATCTGGCTGCTGCCCATGTATCCGTCGCCGTTGGCCGATGACGGCTACGACATCGCCGATTACTACAGCATTCACCCGGACTACGGCACGCTGGACGACTTCCGGCGCTTGGTGAGCGAGGCGCACCGCAAAGGCCTGCGGGTGATCACCGACCTGGTGCTCAACCACACATCCGACCGGCACCCCTGGTTCCAGGAATCTCGCCGCTCCAAAGATTCGCCCAAGCGAGATTACTACGTCTGGAGCGATACGAACCAGAAATATCGGGACGCCCGCATCATCTTTTTGGACACCGAGGAATCGAACTGGGCCTACGACGACATGGCCGGCGCGTACTACTGGCACCGCTTCTACCGGCACCAGCCCGATCTGAACTACGACAATCCGGCGGTGCAGGAGGAGATGTTGAAGGTCGTGCGCTTCTGGATGGACATGGGGCTGGACGGCTTTCGCGCCGACGCAGTGCCCTACCTCTTCGAACGGGAGGGGACGAATTGCGAGAACCTGCCGGAGACTCACGAATTTCTGAAACGACTGCGCACATTCATGGACCGGCATTATCCGGGCCGCATTTTGCTGGCCGAATCGAACCAGTGGCCGCGCGACCTGCGTCCATACTTCGGCGACGGCGATGAGTTCCACGCGGCGTTCCATTTCCCGCTCATGCCACGCATTTACGAGGCGCTGGCCACAGGCGACGGCTCCGCGATCATCAAGATCATGCGTGACACGCCGGACATTCCGGACACATGCCAATGGTGCGTGTTTCTGCGCAACCACGACGAGCTGACCCTGGAGATGGTCACACCGGAAGAGCGCGCGTTCATGTGGCGCGTCTACGCGCCGGAGCCACGCATGAGATTGAACCTGGGCATACGCCGGCGGATGGCACCGCTGTTGGGCAACGACCGGCGCAAGATCGAGTTGGCCCACGCGATTATGTTCACGCTGCCGGGTGCTCCCACGCTGTACTACGGCGACGAGATCGGCATGGGCGATAACATCTGGCTTTCCGACCGGAGTGGTCTACGTACGCCCATGCAGTGGTCGGCGGAACAGAACGCCGGCTTCTCGGCGGCTGCGCCCGGCGATCTGTACCTGCCGGTCAACGACGACGAGCTCTTCGGCTACCGGAAGGTGAACGTCGAGAGCCAGCGCAGCGATTCGCAATCGCTGTACCACGCCGTGCGGCGCATGATTCGCATGCGCAAGGCGCACTCCCATCTGGCGACGGCTCCGTGCCGGTTCCTCGAAACCGGCAATCACGCGCTCCTCGCCTACCTGCGCCCCGCTGCCGGGGAGACGGTGCTTGTGGTGAACAACCTCTCCGCGCAGGAACAAGCCTTCCGGCTGGATTTGGGCGCGGCCGGCGGGGCGGGCTTCTCCCTCGCGAACGACCTGCTGACCGGCCAAACGCAGCCGCTCGCAAACGGCATGCTCGCCGGGTTTCTCCCGCCGTACGCCTACCGGTGGATCTCGCTCCGGTAACGTACAATCTGGCCCGGCATGCAGGCCGCCCTGCTGTTCCAATTTCACCCATCGTTTACGGTACAAACACCCGCAGGCAGGGGGCTTGACATTTGTCCCGTTTCGAGCTAGAATTAGGTACACGGAATCCTAACGCTTTTGGGCTTCACGGCCCGTGTCGGTATACGTACATGTTGTCAGCAAGAATCTGGCACAACCAAGATAAGGAGAAAATATGTCCCGCCAGACCATCGCTACAGGTCAAGCTCCAGCAGCAGTCGGCCCCTATTCGCAAGCCGTAGCTGCCGGGCGGTTTGTGTTTGCTTCTGGCCAGCTCGGTCTGGACCCCGTCACGGGGAATTTCGCGGGTGAAGATGTGGAAAGCCAGGCACGCCGGGCATTGCAAAATCTTCAAGTGGTCCTTGAGGCCAGTGGCACGGATCTGGCTCATGTTGTAAAGACGACGCTTTTTCTTGCCGACATGGATGATTTCTCCACCGTGAATCGAGTGTACGCTGAGTTTTTTCCCGACGATCCGCCGGCGCGGGCCACAGTCGAGGTTTCCAGGCTCCCACTTAATGCGCTTGTAGAAGTTGAGGTAATTGCTTATCGTTCTTGACGTGGAATCGGAACCGGTTCAGTGAGCACTTCGGCAATGACATTTTACAATAAATTGAGTCCTACCTTCTTTCCGGTGTTCTTTTGTGCCAAAGCGTTGTTGAAGCGGTGTTTCTGAGGCAGCATCTATCTGAACGCTTACAGTAGGTCAGTCCGACGTCTTAGCACGCGGATGGCCTATATCGAGATACGAAGCCGACATTCTTGCCTCTCTGCTGAAAAAGGCATGTGTCTCAATTCTATGGCCGAATCCTGTATAGCGATTGGGTCAAAAACTTCTCAGTATCTCTAAGGAGAATGCGATCATGGCAAACAAATTTGACCGTTTCACCAAGAAAGCGAAACGTGTCCTTGCTCTGGCACAGGAAGAGGCGCGACTTCTCAACCATGGATATATTGGTACCGAGCACCTACTTATGGGTTTGGTCAAAGAAAAGACTGGCGTTGCTGCACATGTACTCAATGACATGAATGTAGATCTGCCGCGTGTCCGCACGGCTGTTGAAGACATCGTTGGACGAGGAAAACGAGCATCGCTTGGCCGCATCGGCCTAACCCCGCGCACAAAGCGCGTCATCGAATTGGCGGTTGACGAGGCCCGCCGAATGGGACACCATTACATTGGCACGGAACACTTGCTCCTGGGATTGGCGCAGGAAGGCAACGGGATTGCCGCCGATGTGCTGACCAGCATGGGCGTGAACCTGGAAATGCTTCAAAAGCACACCGTTGAGGTGATGAAAAAGCATCCCACTCCACAACATGCTACCCCGAAATCCTCCCAAACTCCCCTGATGGATCAGTTGGGCATAGACCTGACCGCGCTTGCAGAAGAGAGAAAACTCGATCCGGTCATCGGGCGCACGAAAGAGATTCAACGGGTCATGCAGATTCTATCGCGCCGAACAAAGAACAACCCCGCTCTTATCGGTGAACCGGGGGTGGGGAAAACGGCTATCGTGGAAGGCCTGGCCCAGCAGATTGCGGGGGGCGAGGTGCCGGGGAATCTGCAAGATAAGCGACTATGGGGCTTGGATGTTGGTTCTCTGGTTGCAGGGACCGTTTATCGCGGGCAATTCGAAGAACGGTTGAAACGGGTCATTGACGAAATTAAAAAGACGGGAAGTATCCTCTTCATAGACGAAATGCACATGCTGGTTGGCGCAGGTGCCGCGGGCAGCGCCGTAGATGCCGCGAACATCTTGAAGCCGGCCCTGGCGCGCGGAGAGTTGCAGTGTATTGGCGCCACCACAATGAACGAGTACCAGCGATATGTGGAAGGCGACGCAGCACTGGAGCGTCGCTTCCAGCCGGTGATGGTCGAAGAGCCGACCATTGAAGAAACCATTGAGATTCTGAAAGGCATTGTCGACCACTATGAGGCGCACCACAACCTGAAGATCACAGAGGAAGCCTTGGTCGCTGCTGCCCATCTTTCCGCCCGGTACGTTTCGGACCGGCACTTGCCTGATAAGGCCATAGACTTGATTGATGAGGCCGCATCACGCGTTCGCATGTACAAATCTCCGCCTGCCACCGACCTGAAAGAGACGTTCCAGACGCTCACTGATATCAAACAGCGCAAGAAGGCCGCATTCGATAGCAACCGCCGGGAAGAAGCGGCCAGCCTGCGCAATCAGGAACTCGCCTTGACGGAACAAATCGAGCAGCTTCGGGTGGATTGGTCATCACAATCGGACACGGCCAGCTTGCGCGTGCTCCCCGAAGATGTGGCCGAGGTCGTGGCCATGTGGACGGGCATTCCCGTGGCTCACATTGCCGAAGAAGAAGGTATACGCCTCCTGCAAATGGAAAGTGCGTTGCATAAACGCATCGTCGGCCAGGAAGAAGCCATCACCGCGCTTGCCAAGGCCGTGCGGCGCGCCCGTACCGGCTTGAAAGACCCCAAACGACCGATTGGCTCCTTCATGTTCCTCGGCCCCACCGGCGTAGGCAAGACCGAATTGAGTAAGGCCCTGGCCGAATTTATGTTTGGCAGTGAAGATTCGCTCCTCAAACTTGATATGTCGGAATTCATGGAACGTCACAATGTGTCCCGCTTGGTCGGATCGCCGCCAGGGTATGTGGGGTATGAAGAAGGGGGCCAGCTCACGGAGGCCATTCGACGAAGGCCCTACTCTGTTGTCCTGCTCGACGAGATTGAGAAAGCACACCCGGAAGTCTTCAACATGCTTTTGCAAATCCTGGAAGATGGGAATCTTTCCGATGCCAAGGGCCGCCGTGTGGACTTTCGCAATACCGTCATCCTCATGACCTCTAACGTCGGGGCAGAAATGCTGACCCGCCAGGCAGCGTTGGGCTTCAACGTGCCGCGCGATGAGCAGAAAAAAGCGGATGCCGAGTATGAGAAGATGAAAGAAAAGGTGCTTGGCCAGCTCAAACGAACGTTCCGCCCCGAGTTCCTCAACCGGTTGGACGACGTCATTGTCTTCCGAGCACTGAGCAAAGAAGAGATCAGCAAGATCGTGGACATTATGCTGAAGAGTTTTCGCTCATTGCTGAATGAACACGACCTCTCTCTGGACGTTTCCGATGAAGTAAAAGACTTTCTGGCCGAAAAGGGCTACGATCCCGATCTTGGTGCACGCCCTCTGCGACGCGTCATCCAGCAGTTGATCATTGATCCTCTGAGCGAGGGTCTGCTTGCCGGTACGTTTACAGACGGCAGTGCGGTAAACGCTGAACTTGAAGACAAGGACGGCTCACGAGAAATCGTTCTTTCGCCGATTGCGCGCGCAGACCGCGTAGCCGATGAGCAAGGCGATTCAACCGAGGACGATGAGTTCTTTGCACAACTCTTCTCGGAGGGGGAACAAGAAGACGGGGGCATCTTCACAGCCAGCGACTGATAGATAGCTGACCGCGAGCGACTGGAATCCACATGGCAAGGGCAAAAAAAAAGGTAAAGAGGGTCTATGTTTGCCAGTCGTGTGGTGCAGATTCGCTGCGGTGGGCCGGGCGCTGCACATCGTGCGGTGAGTGGAATACCCTGAAGGAAACAATCCTTGATACCGCTCCCCGAAAGACGCACGCCTCGCGTCCGGCCTCTGCACCCCAAAAACTCTCCGACATACAGGCTGACAATCTACAGCGCCTCGATTTACCTTTGCCTGAATTTGGGCGCGTGTTGGGCGGGGGCATTGTTCCCGGTTCCCTGGTCCTGGTCGGAGGTGATCCGGGCATTGGCAAATCCACCCTTCTGCTGCAAGTTGCCGGACTCCTTTCTCAACAAGGCAAGAAAGTGCTGTACGTCTCGGGAGAAGAATCGGTCCACCAAATCAAGATGCGGGCGAAACGACTGGGCATTGAAAGCGATAGCCTGTACCTCCTGGCTGAAACCAATCTGGACATGATCATACAACACACGGGCCAGCTTGACCCCATCGTCTTAATCGTCGATTCTATCCAGACCGTGTATCTTGGCGAAATCACCTCCTCAGCAGGTAGTGTAAGTCAGGTGCGAGAGTGTACGACACGCCTGCTGCAAATGGCCAAAGCGGAAAACATTCCCGTCTTTCTGATCGGGCATGTTACCAAGGCGGGAACAATTGCCGGCCCCCGCGTCTTGGAGCATATCGTAGACACCGTGCTCTACCTGGAAGGGGACCGTTTCCACGCCTACCGTCTGTTGCGCAGCGCGAAGAATCGCTTCGGGTCCACGCACGAAGTAGGTGTGTTCGAAATGGCCGCGCAAGGCATGGTAGAAGTGCTGAATCCTTCGCAAGTCTTTCTGGCCGAGCACCGGCGAGGGGCCACAGGAAGCACCGTGGCAGTGACCATGGAGGGGACGCGGCCCCTGCTCGTGGAGGTGCAGGCCCTTACAAGCACAACGAGCTTCAACTTTCCCCGTCGCACTGCAAATGGCATTGACCTGAATCGCTTGTTGCTGCTGGTTGCCGTCCTCAGCAAGCGCGTGGGACTCCGTCTGTCCAATCAGGACGTCTTCATCAACGTGATCGGTGGCCTGCGCATCAACGAACCGGCCGCCGACCTGGCCGTAGCGCTGGCGATCTGCTCCAGCTTCCGGGAGTCTCCCGTGCAACCAGACCTGGCCATCGTCGGAGAGATCGGCTTGGGGGGCGAATTGCGTTCGGTCAGCCAGGCCGGCGCGCGGCTGCGGGAAGCTGCCAAGCTGGGGTTCTCGCGCTGCATCGTCCCCAAAGGAACGCGAATTGACGCCGAGGTTGGCATCGAATTGATCCGACTGGACTCCGTGGCCAAAGCTGTCGCGGTTGCCCTCACCTCATGATCCCTTCCGAAAAAGAAAAAGGCCCTGCCACCCAAAACGCGCCCAGGCGCGTTGCCGGGCGATCAACCTGCTTCCTTCCAGCAGATTAAAGTCGCCCATGAGTACGGGGCGCTTTGCCGCGCCCGGCAGCGGATGAAATCGCGCCGCCGGGGCCGACAACCCAGGCCCCGCCATTCATGCGGGGCCGCGAATCGCACTTTCATAAAGATCAGTGTTTTTCTGTGTTCATCTGTGTCCTATTCCCTATTTTCGAAGCAGATACCAGCCGTCGAATTCATTCGATGGCTGTCGCTTTTCCTATTTCCCGTTTCATGCTATACTACACCCCGAACTTGGATAAGCAAATCAAGGCCACATAAAGTGGTTGCGTTGGGCAGAACAGAATAGGAGAATCTCTTGAAAATCAGACTGACGTTTCTCGCAATCTTGTTGACGGGGTTGAGCATACTTGCGGCTTGCGCGCCTTCTTCTCCCACAGCAAGCCCCACCGATACACCTGCGACAGCGGCAACCGGGGCGCCGGCCGCGTCCGACTCTGCGACGCCCCCGCCTGCCAGTGCCGGCACACTCCCGCCGGCAACCGCCGGACACATCCTCTACATGGGCCCAGTAAACCAGGCCCTGCAGGTCTGGGTGATGAACGCAAACGGCACCGGTCGTCGCCCCATCACGCAAGAACCGGGGGAGAACGCCTTCGCAACATTTTCTCGTGACGGCCAACTGATAGCCTTCACATCCAGTCGAGACAACAACCTGGAACTCTATGTAGCCGGCGCCGACGGCAGTGAGCCGACCCGTATCACCGACAATCCGGCACAGGACAATCTGGCCGTGTGGTCACCCGACGGCAAACAATTGGCTTTCTCATCCAATCGGGACGGTGACTCGCCCGACATCTACGTAGTCAACCGCTCCGACGGAACAGTCACCCAGTTGACGACCGACCCTGGCGCAGACTTGATGGGGAGCTGGGCGCCCGATGGAAAGAAAATCGCCTTTGCCTCCGATCGCGACGGCGATCAAGAAATCTTCACGATCGCCCTGAAAGGTGGCACGCCTGAAAAGCTCACAGACAACGCGGCGAGCGATGGGGCGCCGGCCTGGTCACCGGACGGCAAACAGATCGCCTTCCACTCAGACCGCGATGGCAACGCGCCGCAAATCTACTTGATGAATGCGGATGGCTCCCACGTGCAGCGCTTGACCAACAACCCGGCAGACAACCTCTTCCCGGTCTGGTCGCCGGACGGGAAACAAATTGCCTACACCGCACAGAAGGAAAACGCGTTGGAGATTCACGTTGTGGACGTTGCTACCCAGGCCGATACGACCATTCCGAACGTCGTCGGGCTGGCGACGGGCTGGGTGGCATCAGACAAGGTTCTGGAAGAGGTTCCGCTCCCGACAGCTATACCCGCGCAGCCAACACCGACCAGCCCGCCGATGGAAGGTAACGAGGTGGACCCGGAGATTCTGGCAAACGCGCCGTCGGAGGGCAGTGCCGATGCCCCGGTGTTGCTGGTGGAATTCTCTGATTATCAGTGTCCCTTCTGCAAACGTTTCGTAGACGAAACGCTGCCCGAATTGCGCAAGACCTACATCGAGACCGGCAAAGTACGGTTGCTGTTCGTGGACTACCCCTTGCCGATTCATCCACAGGCGCCGGCCGCGGCTCAGGCCGCGCACTGTGCCGGTGACCAAGACGCCTACTGGAAAATGCACGATAAGATTTTCGCCGACGCAGCGAAGTGGACCAGCAGCGCCGACGCGAAGCCCATCCTCGCCACCATGGCCGGCGAAATCGGCCTGGACCAGGACGCCTTCAAAAGCTGCCTGGACGCGGATACCCACAGGACGGAAATCGGCAATGGCCTGGCCGAGGGCCAACGCCTCACTGTCGGGGGCACGCCCACGTTCTTCGTCAATGGCCACCGGGTTGTGGGCGCGCAACCCTTTTCGGCATTCCGCGACGTGATTGAGGCCGAGCTAAAGAAGGGGGATCAGTAGACGCTTTCCCGAGGGATAAAATATGCAGCTTTTCTCTGCAGCAAACATGGCGAACTTATGGCCGGCCATGGTAATCGCGCTGGTGATTCTCATTGTTTGGACGGTTGTGCTTAGCGTCCAATTGTATCGTCTGCATGGCCGGTACCGGAAAGCGATGTCCTTTGGCGATGATCTTGATGTGGAACAAGCATTGGGTCGCCATTCAGAGCAATTGCAAGCCAACACGGCGGCGATTCAGTCGCTCACGTCACAAATAGAATCCGAGGAAGCCCTGTTGCAGCGCACGTTGCAACACGTAGGATTGGTGCGCTTCAATCCCTTCGCCGATGCCGGAGGGGACCAAAGCTTTTCTGTGGCTTTGCTGGACGCGAACAACAGCGGCGTGGTGATCAGCAGCTTGCACTCGCGAGAAGGCACGCGCGTATATGCCAAACCGGTCACCGCTGGAGAATCCAGTTACACGCTTTCGGAAGAAGAACAAAGCGCGATCACGCGCGCCACGAAAGGCCGGTAACCGCTCAACGCTCCCCTGAATCTGTACCGGATTACACGAATTCTTTGT
>CAYWAK010000078.1:0-11379 GCA_964455755.1 uncultured Ardenticatenales bacterium
ATGCAAAGGCTCACTTGGTCGCCGAGCAGGGACTCTCGGTGGCCGACCGAGTCCTCTCCCATCCGCAAGGGGTTGGGCAGTGGGGCACGCGCCTCACCCCGCTGTCCAACCGTTTGCCAACCGTCGGGCTGTTTCGAGGTGTGCTGGAACGGGCCGCCGGCCTGGACGGACGCGCGGCCTGGCCCGCGTTCGCGCGTGCGCCCTTCCGCCGGCAGGTGGCGGAGCGGAGAGCGCCCGATAGAGGATCAATCCGAAATCCACAACCCAAAATCCAAAATCGTAAGGTGGCCTATTTCGTCGGCTGCCACTCCGATTATCACGACACGGCGGTGGGGACAGCAACGATGGCCGTGCTGCAACGGAATGATCTGGAGGTCATCGTGCCGCCCTATCGCTGCTGCGGGATGCCGCAACTGGCCGTGGGCGACAAGGAGGGTGCCACCGGGAACGCGCGGCACAACATCGCCAGTTGGGCGCGGCTGGTCACCGATGGCTACGAGGTGGTGACCACGTGCAGCACCTGCGCCTTGATGCTGCGCCGATTTTACGTCGAGCTTTGGCCGTCGGAAGAGAGCCGGCTACTGGCAACGCACACCCACGACCTGTTCAGCTATTTGCACGATACGGGATTGCAGGTCATGGAGCGGGGAGCGGGGAGCAGGGGGCGAGCAGTTACGCAACCCGAAACGCAAGACCCAAAACTGAGGGTCCTTTACCATTATTCGTGCCACGCTCGTCACCAGCGCTATGGCTACAACGTGGTGGACACGCTCCGGCTGATCCCCGGATTGGAGGTTGATTTTGGGCCGACGGCCTGTTGTGGGCAAGGGGGCACTTATGGCTTCCGGGCGTGTGCCTACGACGCGTCGCTGGAGCAGGGCGCGGAGCTGATGGAAGGACTGGCGGCACGCGCCCCCGACGTTGTGGTCACCGATTGCCCGATGTGTGAACACCGCATCGCCGCCAAGAGCGGGTTGCCGGTGTGCCATCCGGTGGAGTTGCTCAGCGAGGCGCATGATGATCGAGATGCTTTAGAATGGCAACCCAGATGTAACTTGTAATACGTACTGCGTAATGGTTGCCAGAGGTCACGCAGCACGCAATACATTGACTGAGGCTTTTATGAACATATTCTTACCGATCGCCGATATGAGTGTGAGTCTGCCGCTGATGGTGGGCGTGGGCACGCTCGTCGGATTCCTCTCCGGCATGTTCGGTGTCGGAGGGGGCTTCTTGCTGACCCCTTTGCTCGTCATGACAGGTATCCCTTCAACCGTAGCGGTGGGCAGCGTCAATGCGCAGATGGTGGCGACGACAGCGTCGGGAGCGTATGCCCATAGTCGCATGGGCAATGTGGATATCAAACTGGGCGTCGTCACCCTGGCCGGCGGCCTGATTGGAAGCACTATCGGGGTACAGATTGTGAAGGTGCTGAGCACTGTAGGCAGTTTCGATTCTATATTACGGATCACATACGTCGTCATGTTAAGTATCATCGGCATTCTTATGTTGCGTGAAGGTTTTCAGGCAACCCGGCAGCGTCTTACGGAGGAAATCAAGCTGCAAACGATCAAGGAGTTGCTGGAACGCAAGGAATTCGCCGCTGTGCGTACAGAACTGGTGGACATCGAGCACGACCTGGAAGAGCACGAAGAAAACAACGGTGGGTGGAGACATTATGCCGACCGTTTGCCCCTGCAGATGGTGTTTACGCAAGCAGATATCACTACCTCGGCGCTTCTTCCCTTGGGCCTGGGGGTTGTGGTTGGGTTGCTGGCCGCTCTGATGGGCGTAGGGGGTGGGTTTATCCTCATGCCCACGCTCATCTACCTCTTGGGCGTACGCACGATCGTGGCCGTAGGAACCAGCCTGTTCCAAACCTTCTTTCTGGCCATCAACACGGCGTTCCAGCAGGCGTGGCAAAACCACGCTGTGGACTTGGTGTTAGTCTTCGTGCTCTTCGCCGGCTCGACGGTGGGAGCGCAAGTTGGCAGCCAGGTAGGTAGCCGCGTACAGGGGCCGTACCTGCGCCTGATCCTGGCCGTGATCGTCCTGGCCGTGATGTTCAAGATACTGGTCGGCGACCTGCTCTTGCCGCCGGCGCACCTTATTTCCATCGTCAGCATTGGAGGGGTGTAGAGCGCGAGACAATTACCAATTTTCAACGATCAACGATCAATTGTCAACGGATTGCGCAACATGAATTACGCACCACGCAAAACGAGGAGAGGAATTTGATATGACAGATCGTGCAGATAACGGCCGTGGGGCCCCGACGCCGAGCTTCGGGGAGCTGGCGCGCCTGTTCGTCAACCGCCGCGATGTGAAGTTCTGGCAGACGGAGGGGCTGCAACATGCCCATCTGTTTTGGGTGCGGGCCATGCTCTCGGAGGAGGTGGAACCGCCGCCGCTGGTGCCCCGCGCCGTGACGATGCCGCAGTTGGACGCAGACTATCGGCGGTTCGCTCAGGCCCGGCAGCAAATCTACGGCTTCCTGGCGCGCGCCTTCGAGTATCCCGACGACGACTTCCTGGCCGATATAACCACGCCGGCGTATGTCGAAAACTTGGTGGCGTCGTTGCGCCTGCTGGCCGACAACGACGAGACCAACGAGGGGGCGACCCTCTGGCTACAGTTCGCCGAATCTGCCGGCGCTCCGGCGGGGCGCTTCGGTTTGAGCCCCCTACGCGAGGACTATACACGCATGATCTACGACTCGAATTTGCCCTGTATCCCGCCATACGAGTCGGTCTTTCACAACGAACGCCAGGTGATGGGCAAGCAGGCCGGCGCGGTGACGGATTTCTACCACCAGGCCGGCTTGGGCGTTACCGGGCACGAGATGCCCGACCACATCGCCCTGGAATGTGAGTTCGTCGCGCACCTCGCCGGAAAAGAGGCCGAAGCCCGCGAAAATGGCCAGCTCGACGGGGCCGCACAAATCTGGGAGACGGAACAGCGCTTTCTGACGACTCACTTGCTCACGTGGGGCGGCAAGTTCTGTGCCGATCTGCACGCCCTGGCCCGTGCAGATTTCTATCGCGCCGTTGCCAGGCTCGGTGCCGGCCTGTTCAACGACGAGTTGGTTCGATTGACAAGCGAAATGTGACACACGTTCTTCCCTTATCGAAAGGAGGGAGCAGAGATGGTCATACCGGCTCCCGGCACCCGCCGGGAAATGTTGAATCAGATGACCGGGCAGTTCACGCGCGACATCATCGTAGATGCCGGCAAGTGCACCGCCTGCATGGACTGTGTGGAAGCGTGCAAACAGGCCGTTGCCCACGAACACAAGTCCATCGCGCCAGTTGCCCGAATCACGATCAAGAAAGCTGTCGCGGAAGGGGACGTGCACCTGCCTTTGCTCTGCCGCAATTGCGCCGAAGCGCCCTGCGTGACGGCGTGCATGACCGGTTGCCGAATCCGCAACGGCAGCGGCTGGGTCGTCACCGCCTATGACCGCTGTGTGGGCTGCTGGATGTGCGTGATGAGCTGCCCGTTCGGAGCGATTGAGGCTGTTCATGAGGAGGCGCTGGCCCGCAAGTGTGATGGCTGCACGTCCTACGAGGTTCCGCCATGCGTGACGGCCTGCGAGCCGCGCGCGCTCCGCGTTGAGGGGCAGACCAATTTCGCCCAAGATCGCCGGCGAGACTTCGCCACGCGAGTCAACGCCACCTTGCCGGGCGTGTGAGGGGGCACGATGGACTACCACGTTGCGTTCATAAAGGATCAACCGGTCGTGCAGGAATCGGCGTGGGCGCTGGTTGTCAACGGCATGCCCTGGATTACCCTGATGTGTACGCCGGAGAAGCTGGATTATCTTGCGCTCGGCTTCCTGGCCAACGAAGGAGTGATCCGCGACATGGCCGACGTCGCCTCGGTAGAGGTGCACAGCGGCAACGGGCAGGCCATTCACGTGCAGCTTCACCGTGACGATATCCGCCTGCCCCGGCGGCGCACCATCACCTCCGGCTGCGTGGGCGGTGTGACGTTTGGCGACCTGGCCGGCAACCATTGCCCGCTGAATACCCACCAGACGGTCACGCCGCAACAGGTCTTTACGCTGATGGCAACGATGCGCGAAGGGGCCGAGAAATACCGGCAGACGCGGGGCTTGCACTGCTCCGCGCTGGCCAGCCGGTCGGGTATCCTGGTGATGGCGGAGGACGTGGGTCGCCACAACACGCTGGATAAGATTCGGGGGGCCTGTCTGGCCCAAAACATCCGCACGCATGGCCGGATATTGTTGACGACCGGCCGCTTCTCGTCCGAGATGCTGCATAAGGCCGTGCGGATGGGCACGCCCATCGCCGTGTCCCGCAGCTCGCCTACGGATTTGTCCATTCAGTTGGCGCGACGCTGGGGCATTACGCTCATCGGGTACGTCCGCCAAAACAGGATGCAAGTTTACACCGGCCGGGAGCGGGTGATCACCGAAAGCCGGGAGGAGGTATTTGTCTGATGCGTTACGTAATCGTTGGCAATTCCTACGCAGCCGTCGGGGCCGTCGAGTCGATTCGGGAATTGGATCGCAGGGGGGAGATCATCATTATTTCGGATGAGCCGCACGCGACCTATTGCCGCCCGCTGATCACCTACTGGATCACCGGCTTGGTGGATGCGGAAAAGCTGGCTCTGCGGCCGGCGACGTGGTATGACGACAACCGGGTGACGACCATGCTGGGCCGAAAAGTCGCGCGTGTCGTTCCCGAAAGCCGGCACGTCGTTCTGGAGGATGGCGAGACGGTCGCCTTCGACCGCCTGCTGATCTCTACCGGTGGCAAACCGTTCATGCCCCCCATCGAGGGGATAGACGCCGCAGGGGTCTTCGCCATGGCCAAGCTCGATGATGCCAAGGTGTTCAAGGATTGGGTGAGTCAGGAGCACGTTGAAGCGGGGGTCATTGTGGGGGCCGGTCTGATCTGCCTGAGCCTGTTCAAGGCCGTGGAAGAGATGGACATCAAGTTCACGCTGGTCGAGATGCTCGATCGCGTCCTGGGCATTGCGTTGGATCATCCGGCCAGTGCGATGATCGAAAAACGGCTGCTTGCAGCCGGCGTCAATGTGCGCACATCCTCGTTGGCCGATGCGATCCTGACAGATGATGCGGGACGTGTGCGGGCAATTCGCCTGAAAGGAGGCGAGGAGATTCCTTGCCAGACGGTGGTGATGGCCGTGGGGATGCGTCCTAACGTGGAATTGCTCAAGGGGAGCGGGGTCGAGGTCAATCGCGGAATCGTCGTCGATGACCTCATGTGCACGAATGTGCCGAACGTCTACGCTGCGGGCGATGTGGTCGAGACGTGGGACATCGTCAACGAGATGAGCCACGTCATCGCCATCCTGCCGCTGGCCTACGAGCAAGGGCGTATTGCCGGCTGGAACATGGCCGGGGCAGAGCGCCGCTATCCGGGCGGAATCCCGCTGAACTCTCTGCCCATTTTCGATACCTCGCTGATGACCATGGGCATTACGATCACCGATGACCGGCCCGACCTGGATGTGCTGGTACATCAGGAGGCGGATCGCGTGTACCGCAAGTTGGTATTCCGCGGCGACCGGCTCGTGGGTGCGATTCTTGTGGGCGACATCGCGCACGGCGGTGTGCTCACCTCCCTGATCCGCAGCCAGGCTCCGGTGACGTACGACCGGCAGGCCATGCTCACCGGCGACCCGCTCGATATCGAAGTGACCCGGCAGCGGGAGGCGGCCAGCAAGAACGTGCTGTGGGAACGGACGTCCGCCCCCGCGCTGGCTGTGCGGTAGGAGGGCTTTGAAGGCAGTAGCCGGCTGCCGGTAGCCGGTAATCGGATGCCAGACGGCAGACGTTACGCAGTACGGTAACCGGCATGTCCCGGCAATGCGCATGGGCATGAACTTGCACACTGGCCCGAGTTTCCACCGCATTGTACACACTGCCGCGCGCAGAACTCACATTTGACGGGTCTGGTTTTTTCTGGTAGAATAAGGGCGTAGATGCCCCCATCGTCTAGTGGCCTAGGACATCACCCTTTCAAGGTGAAGACATGGGTTCGACTCCCGTTGGGGGTATTTTTCTGCCTTCCGAAGTATCTCCTCAATTCTTCGGGGGGGTAAGAACTTGTCATTCTGAGCGAAGCGAAGCCTGTCCCAATCGTAGTCGTTCACTCTCGGCGAAAGGGGCCCTTCGCTATTGCTCAGGGTGTCATCGGTAGCGCTGCTTTTCCACCTGTTTTTTGTCATTACGGTAAAATTGACACGTGGAACAGGCTTTCGAGCCTGTCAGCAGCCTGGAAAGGCTACTCCACGTGTGGCTTTTGCTCCAAGGCGTTTTTTGAAAAGATGCCTTCTGAATTCAGTGCGCGTGGAGTTGCTGTGATCCGAGCCAGCCGATCCTGGCGCCGGCTAATCCAACTGATTCTCCTCTGCATCGTGGTCGTTTTCTGGGGACGCAGCCTGGTTACGAATTGGGCGGAGTTCCAGACCATTCCCTGGCACGTGCAATGGCCATGGTTGGCGGTCTCCGCTACGATTCTCCTGGTTCACCAGCCCTTCGTAGCTTTTGCCTGGCAGCGAATTGTCAGGCAATTGGGTGAGCCTCTCCCTGTTTTGCAGGCGTTGCGATTCTATCTTTTGGCCCAGCTCGCGCGCTATGTACCCGGCGGGATATGGGACGTAGCCGGACGAGTCTACTTGGCCGGCGCCGCCGGTTACTCTCGTATGCGGGTATCGTATAGCATCCTGCTGGAGATGGTTTTGCACGTCGTTTCCGCGGCATTGTTTTTCCTCGTTACGCTGGCGTTTTGGCCCGACATTCGAGAAGTCTTGCCTTTCGCGATCGCCCTGGCCGGGATGGCCGTTGTGGGCCTGGCGGTATTGCACCCCGTTTTGCTGTCGCCGGCCATTTCCTTGCTGGCCCGCCTGACGCACAGGGAGGTTGAGACGGCCTGGCGTATTCCGTTCGTTGCGTTTCTGCCGCTGCTTGGCTATCAGGTGGCAGCGCGGCTTCTGGTGGGGGCCGCGTTTGCCACGTTCACCTTTGGAATCTATCCTGTGCCGGCCGGCGAGTTTCCACGGCTGGCCGGCGTCTTCGTGGCAGGCTGGCTGGTGGGCTTTCTGGTGGTGGTCATGCCGATGGGGTTGGGCGTCCGCGAAGGGGCCATCGCCTGGCTGCTGGCCGGCATCATGCCGCTGCCGGCGGCGACGGCGGTGGCGATTGGCTTCCGCATTTTGGTCGCCCTTCGCGATTTGGCGTGGGCCGGCATAACCTGGCAACTACGAGAACCGTGAGATGTCATGAGACTGGCGTACCTGGGATCGGCATGGATGGCGGGTATCTTCCTTGGATCACTCGTTTCCTGGCCCTCGCAGATTCTAGCAGCCGCTGCGTTCCCTTTGTTGTTGCTTGCCCTCGTCGCACGGCGTTACCGCCCCTCCTTCGTGCAGATTGCGCTTTGTTTGGCTTTGGTCTGTCTCGGCGCGGCCCGGATGGTCGCGGCCCGGCCCGATCTCGGCGCCGGCACAATCGCCCAGTACAACGACAAAGACCCCATCCTCTTCCGCGGTACGGTTGATGCCTATCCCGATGCGCGTGGCACCTACACCAATCTGAACGTGCGGGCTGCGCAAATCCAAGCGGCCGGCGGCTGGCGCGCGGTGGGCGGCCATGTCCTTGTTCGCGCCGCATCCTTCCCTTCGTTCTCCTACGGAGACCGGGTCGAGATTCGAGGCAAGCCGGAAACGCCGCCCGTCTTCCCCGACTTTTCCTATAAAGATTATCTGGCGCGCAAGGGCATCTACTCTCTGGTGCGCTATGCGCGTGTTGACAAATTGGGCAGCGGCGGGGGACAGCCGATTTATGCTTTTCTCTATGGCATTCGGTCTCACGGCAAACAAGTTATTGCCAGAATCTTGCCGGAGCCGCAATCGGCTCTGCTGGTTGGCATCCTCCTCGGCCTGGAGGCGGGCATTCCGCGCGCCGTGATGGACGATTTCAGCGCGACGGGGACCACGCATATTATCGTCATCAGCGGATTCAACATCACCATCATTGCCGGGCTGTTGCTGGCCTTGAGCAAACGCCTTGTGGGGTCAAAGCGGGCCACCTACGTGACCACCGCCGGCATCGCCGTTTACACGATCCTGGTGGGGGCCGATCCTGCGGTCGTGCGCGCCGCCATCATGGGCATCGTCTACGTCTGGGGTCTGCAGTTGGGCCGCCAGAGCGAGGCGCTCACTTCGTTGATCTTCTCTGCTGTGGTGATGACGTTGCTCAACCCGTGGACGTTGTGGGACCTGGGGTTTCAGCTCTCGTTCCTGGCCACGCTCAGTCTTATCCATTTCACGCCGGTCTTGCAGCGTCGTTTTGAGTTGTTGCTGGCGCGAATCTGGCCGGGGCGGGTCCCCTCGGAGGCCATGGCCCTGCTGAACGATGCGCTCATTGTAACGTTGGCCGCACAAATCATGACCACGCCCCTTATCGTCTCGGTCTTTGGGCGGCTTTCTCTGGTCAGCCTGCTAACGAATTTCTTGATCCTACCGATCCAGCCGGCGGTGATGATCTCCGGAGGGGTGGCGACGATTGCCGGATTGGTGGCCTTGCCTCTGGGCCGGTTGCTGGCCTGGTTCCCCTGGCTCACCCTGACCTACACCATCCGCGTGGTGGAGTGGACGGCGCGATTTCCGCATGCCAGCCTGGACGTGGGCCGGTTTCCGCGGGCGTGGCTTCTGCCGTACTACGGCCTGTTGCTGGCCGGCCCCTGGATGTGGAAGCAACGGAAAAAAGGACTCGCGGCATACGGCGCAGCGTTTGGTCGCCGGCTGCGGCCCATCTTGCATTCCAATGCGACTCTGGCTGTTCTGGGAATTGGCGCGCTGATCAGTTGGAGCGCTACCTTCAGCACGCCGGATGGCCGCCTACATCTGCACATCCTCGATGTTGGCGAGGGGAACGCGGCGCTGATCGTCACTCCCGGCGGCAGTCAGGTGCTGGTCGATGGCGGGCCCGACCCCACGCGCCTTCTGCCAGGCCTGGGGCGGGCTATGCCCTTTTGGGATCATCGCGTGGAGTGGGTGGTCGTAACCCGGCTGACCGCCAGCCACCTGACCGGTTTGGTGCCGGTGCTGGAGCGGTACGAAATTGGCGGCATTATCTCTCCGCCCGGCACGGGGCACGGGTCTGCCTATCAGGCCTGGATAACACAGATCGCGCAGAAGCATATTCCTCAGACAAAGGGCCATGACGGCCAGCAACTCGCGTTGGGACAGGGTGCCGTGCTGGAAATTCTGCATCCTCCCATTGGAAGTACCGATGGCCCATTGCTTCTGCGCCTACAATGGAAGCAGAACTGTTTTCTGCTGGCCCAGGGTTTGGATGAGAAAGATGAAGCGGCAGTTTTGCAGCGCTACCGTGATCTCGCTTGCACCGTGCTGGTTGCCGGCCGCAACGGGAGCAAACACGCCGATACCGCACCCTTCTTGGACAGCGTACGCCCGGAGCTCGTCGTCATTCCCGTGGGGAAGAAGAACCGTTTTGGTCATCCGGCCCCGGAAATGCTGGATCGTGTGACCCGCACGGGGGCCCGTATTTTGCGCACGGATCAGCAAGGCGATATCGAGATCACCGTGGACGGACAGCAGTACTGGCTGCGCACCGGCCACTGAATTTCTGAGTTTATTATTTGACAAAGCCTGCGCACTGTGATAAGATAACTTGGTTGTTAAGTGAGTTGCTGAAGATAGGACTGCTTGCGTGAATCATGGATAAATTCGATGTCGTGATCGTGGGGGGCGGGCCGGGGGGCTATGTGTCGGCCATACGCGCCGGTCAGTTGGGGTTGCGCGTGGCCTTGGTGGAACGGGAAAGCGTAGGTGGCGTCTGCCTCAACTGGGGCTGTATCCCCACGAAATCGCTCCTGCGCAATGCCGAAGTACTCAACCTCTTCCGGCGGGCCAATGAATTCGGGATTGCCGTGGAGGGCATTCAAGCCGATTACGGCAAAGCGGTGGAGCGGAGCCGCCGCGTGGTAAAGCGGCTGACTACCGGCGTACGGGCCCTGCTGAAGAAGAACGGCGTGGAGGTAATCGCGGGGACGGGCCGGTTGCAGAGCGCGGACACCGTGATCGTCGAACCGGACCGCCGTGTGCTGCACGCCGCGAATGTCATCATCGCCACGGGGGCGCGGCCACGGGCCTTGCCCGGCATTGCTATAGACGGCGAACGAATCATGACCTACCGGCAGGCGATTGTGGACAGCACCGTACCGGAGTCCATCGTCATTGTCGGCGCCGGGCCAATCGGCATGGAGTTTGCCGAGGTGTACCATGCCTATGGCAGCCAGGTCACGGTCGTTGAGATGTTGCCGCATCTGCTCCCGCTGGAAGATGAAGAGGTCAGCGAGGCGATGGAGCGGGCGTTCCGCCGCAAGGGGGTAGCGTTTCGCACTGGCGCGCGGGTGGAAGCGGTCGAGCCGGCGGGTGAACGGCTGGCCGTGCGCATCGTAGGCGCGGCCGGCGCTGAAGAGTTGTCCGCCGACCGCGTGCTTGTGGCCATCGGCGTTCGCCCGAACAGCGAGGAGGTCGGCCTGGAGGCTGCCGGCGTGCAGACCGAGCGCGGCTTCATCCAGGTGGATGAGCGGATGGAGACGAATGTGCCCCACGTTTACGCCATCGGCGATGTGACCGGCAAGTTGCCGCTGGCGCACGTAGCCATGGCCCAGGGGATCATCGCTGCCGAAACGATCGCCGGCCAATCGCCACCGCCCCTCGATTACAAGGCCTTGCCGCGCTGCACCTACACGTCGCCACAGGTCGCCAGCATGGGCCTCAGCGAGGCGCAGGCGCGCGAGCAGGGTCACGACGTGCGGGTGGGGCGTTTTCCGTTTCGGGCGAACGGCAAGGCGCTGGCCCTGAATGACTACGAGGGGTTCGCAAAAATCGTGAGCGATGCCCATTACGGCGAAATCCTGGGTGTGCACCTGATCGGCCCGGAGGTGACCGAGTTGCTGCCGGAGTTTGGGTTGGCTAGGCGATTAGAAGCGACGCCGGCAGAGATCGCGCGTGTGGTTCACGCCCATCCCACGTTGTCGGAGGCCCTCATGGAAGCGGCCACGGCTGTCGAGGGGGCCGCGATTCATATTTGATTTGGCCGGCTGCCTGTATAATGCACTGGACATTGGCGTTTTCTGTTTTACCCACAGATTCACACGGAATCAATAGGAAATCAACCAAGAAATCTGTGTAATCTGTGCCATCTGTGGTAAGAAATGGCTTGTCAAACTGTGAAGGGAAATGAATGACAAAGGAGATGACACAAAATGAGTAAATTGAACATTGGCGATGTGGCGCCAGATTTTTCACTGAAGGCGCAGGACGATAAGGTATACTCGCTGAGCGCGTTTC
>CAYWAK010000079.1:0-11312 GCA_964455755.1 uncultured Ardenticatenales bacterium
GCTGGAAGCAGCCGGCGTGGATACCGTCCCCGAACTGGCCCAACGGAACGCGGAAAACCTCTACGCGAAGCTGGGCGAAGTCAACCAGGCGAAGAAGCTCGTGCGCCAGCTACCGGGACAGGTGCAGGTTGCCGGCTGGATTGAACACGCCAAGGAGTTGCCACGCATAATCACGCACTGAGGGGCAAGCGGCAATCTGCCAAAATTGACAATTTCACAAACCCGCAGTATAATGCCATTTGTCACAAATTACATGCAAAGGCCATCGCCCGGATCGACAAACCCCGACTTAGTGGTCTGCCGGCCTCGCGCTGACCGCTGTGTATCTTCTCTCTAGCAGCTTGTCGGAGAAAGAATAATGGGACACAGATTTGCAGGAGAAACACAGATTTTCCGATAATTTGGCCTGAATATCTCTGTTTCTCTGTGAAAATCTATGTTCTATAAGGAAAAAACAGACCTCTCCGACAGCCTGCCAGGTCGAGTTCTATACGTTCGTTAGAAAGGAGAAAGAGGTATGGCTGCAGCGAGTGATGGTACCCTGGTTCAGGGGCTTCGCTACAAAGGTCGGGAGGGCCAATGGTCCTGGATCTTGCATCGCGTAGCGGGTGTGGGAGTTCTTCTGTTCCTGGTTCTACACATCTTTGACATTTTCCTCATCGGTTTTGGACGCACCACGTTTGAAGATTTACTATTCTTGTATCACTCCCCGATTGGACGGCTGTTCGAAGTCTTCTTGATTTTTGGCGTTCTGTTTCATGCTGTCAATGGCCTCCGCATCATCATCCTGGATTTCTGGCCGGGTTTGATGGAACACCAGCAGCGCCTTGTATGGGTTGAAATGGTCGTCTTTCTGGTCATCTTCCTGCCTGTTGCCGCAATTACCCTATCGCCCATCTTCACGGGCGCTTAAGAAAGGAGCTGTCTTGTGTTAGCACAAAGAAGAAGGGCAATGCCCAGCAGTAACTTCGAGCTATACGCCTGGTTTTTTATGCGCGTATCGGGCGTGATTCTGCTGTTGATTGCAGTCTTTCATCTCATGTTGATGCATACCTCTATCGGCGTGGGCAACATTGACTTCGACACGATCGCCGGCCGGTGGGGCAGTCCGTTCTGGCGGGTGTACGACTTTTTCCTGCTTGCCTTTGCCCTGACTCACGGCATCAATGGCGCACGCTACGTTACAGATGACTATATCCATGCCCAGGGATGGCGTATTACCGTGAAGGCGCTGCTGTACGTCACCTACGTCGTTTTCATCGGTATGGGCGCGTACATCATTTTCACGTTCAAGGCGTAACCACAACACTGGTCAGAGATACAGTATAATCTGTAATGCGTATTGCGTGCTGCGCAGGGATGTTGCTTCATTTTGCATTACGCAATACGCATTACTAACGGAGGAACTTTATGTATCACCAATACGATGCAATCATTGTAGGGGCCGGCGGGGCCGGCCTGATGGCTGCACTCTATGCCTCCAAAGGCGTGAAGACAGCTGTCCTCAGTAAACTCTATCCCACGCGATCCCACACCGGCGCAGCGCAGGGGGGTATCAACGCTTCCCTGGCCAATCTGGAAGAGGATCACTGGGAATGGCACATGTTCGATACCACGAAGGGAAGCGACTACCTGGGCGATCAGGAATCGATTGAGGCGATGTGCCGTGCAGCACCGGAACTCGTCTACGAGCTGGAACACATGGGTCTGCCGTTCGACCGCACACCGGAAGGCCTGATCATGCAGCGGCCCTTTGGTGGACACACACGTAACTACGGCGAAGCGCCGGTCAAGCGTGCTTGCCACTCTGCTGACCGCACCGGGCACATGATTCTGCAGACACTCTACCAACAGTGCATCAAGCAGGGCGTCACTTTCTTCGACGAATTTCAGGTCGTCGATTTGCTGGAGAACGAGGGCGTAGTGAATGGTGTCGTAGCGTATGAAATCGCCACCGGCACACTGCATACCTTCCATGGCAAGTCGGTGCTCTTTGCCACCGGCGGCTACGGGCGCGTTTGGTCTTTCACCAGCAACGCCCATGCTCTGACTGGTGATGGCCTGGCCATCGCCAACCGGCACGGTATCCCGCTCCAGGATATGGAATTCTTCCAGTTCCATCCGACCGGTCTCTACCCGTTGGGCATCCTCATCACCGAGGCGGTGCGCGGCGAAGGCGGCATCCTGCGCAACAGCGAAGGCGAACGCTTCATGGAACGCTATGCCCCCACGATCAAGGACCTGGCCCCGCGTGACATGGTTTCGCGCGCCATCTATCTGGAGATTCGGGAAGGCCGTGGCGTAGACGGCAAATATGTCTACCTCGATGCCACGCACCTGGGTCGTGAAAAAGTGGAAGAGAAGTTGCCCGAAATCGCCGACTTTTGCCGCACCTACGTCGGTGTTGATCCGGCGGTGGACCCCATGCCCGTACATCCCACAGCACACTACGCGATGGGTGGAATCCCCACCAACGTCCATGGACAGGTCATCCGCGACGGCGACGAAAACGTCGTGCCGGGCTTCTATGCGGCAGGCGAATGTGCCTGCGTGTCTGTGCATGGGGCGAACCGGCTGGGCTGCAATTCTTTGCTGGATATCGTTGTCTTTGGCAAATGGGCCGGCATGCACATGGCAAAGTTCTCGCAAGAGAACGACTTTGTCGCTTTGCCCGCCGAACCGGATGGCCCGGCTCGGGCCGCCCTTGACAACCTGCGAGCCGCTACGGGAGACGAACATGCCGGTAAGATCCGCTCCGAAATGCAGCATACCATGATGGACAAAGTCAGTGTCTTCCGCGAGAAGCCGGGAATCGAAGAAGAGATTCAATTGCTCCGTGAATTGAAAGATCGCTACAACCGCGTACAGCTCGCCGACCAGGGTGAGACGTTCAATACAGAATTATTGGAAGCCTGGGAATTGGGATGCCTGCTTGATCTGGCCGAAGTCACAGCCGAGTGTGCACTGAACCGCACGGAAAGCCGTGGCGCACACTCCCGCGAAGATTATCCCACACGGGATGACGTGAACTGGCTCAAGCACAGCCTTGCTTACCAGAACGATTCGGGCGTGGACGTTCAATACCGCCCCGTCTCTATCACTCGCTTCCAACCCAAGGAACGGAAATACTAGGAAGGCAAAGGAGAAGAAAACCATGACCATGCGTGTGCATGTCAAAATTCGGCGTTTCGACCCGGACAAGGACCAATCGCCCTGGTGGAGTGAACATGACTTGGACGCAGAACCATCCGACCGCGTGTTGGATGTTCTGAACAACATCAAGTGGGGACAAGATGGTAAATTAGCTTATCGCCGTTCCTGCGCCCATGGAATCTGTGGCTCGGACGCGATGCGCATCAATGGAAGGAATTATCTGGCCTGTAAGATCCTCGTCAAAGACCTCGGCAATAGCATCACCGTTGAGCCTTTGCTTGGCCTGCGGGTGATCAAGGACTTGATTGTCGACATGGAGCCGTTCTTTGAGCATTATCGTAGCATCATGCCCTACCTCGTCAACAATGACCCGGTACCAACCAAGGAACGCCGCCAGTCGCCGGAAGAACACATGCGCTACGACGATACGACGAAGTGCATTCTGTGCGCGGCCTGCACGACCTCTTGCCCCTCGTTCTGGGCAACCGGAGACTACCTGGGGCCGGCAGCCATTGTCCAGGCGCACCGCTTCATCTTCGACAGCCGCGACCAGGCTGCCGCTGACCGCCTGGATATTGTGAACCAGGCATCCGGTGTCTGGCGTTGTCGCACAATCTACAACTGCACCAACGCCTGCCCGAAGGAAATCAAGGTTACCAAGGCCATCGGCGAAGTAAAGAAGGCCCTGCTGTTCAGTCGATTCTAGGCCCTTTAAGATTCTCGGGCGTTGGGCCTCGCCAAAAGTTACACCTGTCGCCTAGAAAAGACGGGAAGTGTGTTGCGCGGTGTGTCAAAAGAAACGCGCCACGCAACACGCCCCCCGCCCTCGTTTTGCCCCCCGACTTCCTTGCCACTTCCGCGCAGTTGTGATACAATGCAGACATTGTGGCCATGATTGTACTTCGGGACGTAACACGCACCTACCGGCTCGGCAGTCGCCAGGTCCGGGCGTTGGATCGGGCCACACTCACAGTTGCGGAAGGCGAGTTTGTCGCTGTCGTGGGACCGTCCGGCAGTGGCAAGTCCACTCTGTTGCACGTGATCAGCGGCATTGACCGGCCGGAAAGCGGGGAGGTCCAGATCGCCGGCATCGAGGTCACCCAACGAAGCGAGAACGATTTGGCACGCTGGCGCGGCCAGACGGTGGGCATTGTGTTTCAGTTCTTCCAGCTCTTGCCCACGCTAACCGCTGCCGAGAACGTGGCCTTGCCCATGGAACTGCGCGGCGACCGTGGCCGAGACTATCGCGACAGGGCGCGCCAGCTTCTGGCGCAGGTCGGCATGGAAGCGCGGGCCGATCATTTGCCGTCGGAGCTTTCGGGCGGCGAACAGCAGCGCGTGGCCATTGCCCGGGCCATCGCCAACGAGCCGGCGCTGTTGCTTGCGGATGAGCCGACCGGGAACCTGGACGCCGGCAGTGGCGCGGAAGTACTCGCGTTGATCCGCCAACTGCACGGCAAAGGCATGACCGTGGTTTTGGTCACACACGATTCGCAGGTGGCCGCGCAAGCAGAGCGGGTGGTACACATTTTCAACGGGAAAATCACCGGCGATGGCCGGGGGGGGGCCAGCCTGAGCAGTGACGAATGCGGAATGATGAAGGGGGATAAAGGAGGACTGAGGTGTTCCGACAGCTATTCTTGACCCTTTCCCACAGCCGCCGGTTGCGCCGGGCGGCCACCGATCTGGCCGCCGCGCAGCGCGTGGCCCGGCGCTTCGTCGCAGGCGAGACGCTGGAGGATGCGCTGCGTGTCATTCGCAGCCTCAACGCCAAAGGGATGCGCGTTACCCTCGACCATCTCGGCGAAAACGTGACCTCGGCCGGGACAGCGCGGCAAGCTGCCGAATCCTATGTGATCGCCCTGCGGACCATCGCCACCGAGCAGGTAGACGCAAACGTTTCGCTCAAGCTCACGCAAATGGGGCTGGACGTAGACGCAGACCTGTGCAGAGAAAACCTGGAACACATCCTGACCGTGGCTGCGGAGACGGACAACTTCGTGCGCATGGACATGGAAGGATCGCCATACACCCAGCGTACCCTGGACCTGTACGATGCCTTGCGTGATGCCGGCTTCGACAACGTCGGCGTAGTCATCCAGGCCTATCTCTATCGTAGCGAGGGCGACATCCAGCGGCTGATCGAACGAGGGGCGGCGGTGCGGCTCTGCAAGGGAGCCTACGATGAACGACCGATCGTGGCCTACCCGCGCAAACGTGATGTAGACGCCAATTATGTCCGCCTGATGAAAATGCTCGTCGGGTCGCGGGCCAGAGAACGCGGCGTACGGGCGGCCATCGCCACTCACGACGAAAACATGATCCGCGCTACACAGTCATGCCTGAGGGAACAGGGCTTGCCCAAAGATTCTGTCGAATTCCAGATGCTCTACGGCGTTCGCCCGGCATTGCAAGAGCAGCTTGCTGCCGCCGGCTACCCGTTCCGCGTCTATGTTCCGTACGGTACCGAATGGTACCCCTATTTTATGCGTCGCCTGGGAGAACGTCCCGCTAACGTGATCTTCCTGGCCAAGAACTACTTTCGATCCTGAAAGGAATGCCCATGCTACGCACACACACTTGCGGTGAATTGCGAACCGAACATGCCGGCCAAACTGTGACCCTCTCCGGTTGGGTCAACCGGCGTCGTGACCATGGCGGCCTCATTTTTCTCGATCTGCGAGACCGGTATGGCGTGACCCAGGTTGTCTTCAACCCTGCCGTCTCGCCTCAGGCCCATGCCATTGCCACCCAGGCGCGGGGCGAATTTGTCCTCCAGGTGCAGGGCGAGGTGCGCAACCGCCCGCCGGACATGGTCAATCCCAAGCTGGCTACCGGTGAAATCGAGGTCGTAGCCGGCGACGTCACCATCCTCAATCCGGCGAAGACGCCCCCCTTCTACATCAGCGAGGAAACGCCGGTCGACGAGACCCTGCGCCTCAAATATCGCTACCTGGACTTGCGGCATCCCCGTTTGCAGCACAATCTGATCCTGCGCCACCGGATCGTCAAATTCATCCGCGACTTTCTCGATGCACGCGGATTCCTGGAAATCGAGACGCCCATCCTGATCAAGAGCACGCCAGAAGGGGCCCGCGATTATCTCGTCCCCGCGCGTGTGCAGCCGGGACGGTTCTACGCCCTGCCGCAATCGCCGCAACAACTCAAACAGTTGCTCATGGTCGCCGGCCTGGACCGCTATTTCCAGATCGCGCGCTGTTTCCGCGACGAAGACCTCCGCGCCGACCGCCAGCCCGAGTTCACCCAACTAGACCTGGAAATGACTTTCGTCGAACAAGAGGACATCCTGCGCGTCAGCGAAGAGTTGTTCACGGAGCTGGTCTCCACGGTGACCGAAAAACGCCTGAAATTCACGCCCTTCCCTCGCCTGACCTACGCCGAAGCAATGGAACGCTTCGGCAGCGACAAGCCCGACCTGCGATTCGGCATGGAACTGGTTGACCTGGGCGATGTCGTCGCCGGCAGCACGTTCCGCGTATTTCAGAGCACGCTGGCCAGCGGTGGCCGTGTGAAGGGGATACGGGTGCCGGCGTGTGGTACGTACTCGCGCAAGCAACTGGACGAATTGACCGGCATCGCCAAACAATTCGGCGCGCAAGGCCTCATCTGGATGGCGCGCACGAACGATGGGCTGCGCTCGCCCGTGGCCAAGTTCCTCTCCGAAACGGAACGCGACGCGCTGCTCGAACGGCTGGCGCTGGAGCCGGGCGACCTGGCCCTGATCGTGGCCGATGCGGCCGATCTCGTTGCCGACGTGCTTGGCCGGCTGCGCCTGGAGATGGGTACACGCCTTGACCTGCGCCCCGAAGATGAAGTCGCCTTTGCCTGGATTCTGGAGTTCCCCCTGCTGGAGTGGAATGAGGAGGAGAAGCGCTGGTCGGCCATGCACCACCCCTTCACGTCGCCGATGGATGAGGACTTGCCTTTGATGGAGACAGACCCCGGTCGCGTGCGGGCCAAAGCGTACGATGTCGTGGCCAACGGCTGGGAGATCGGCGGGGGAAGCATTCGTATTCACCGCCGCGATGTGCAGGAGCAGATGTTCCGCCTGCTCAACATTTCGTCGGAGCAGGCCTGGAGCCAGTTTGGGCACATGCTGGAGGCGTTCGAGTTTGGTGCGCCACCGCATGGCGGCATTGCCCCCGGCATAGACCGGCTGGTCATGCTTCTTGCGGGCGAACACAACATCCGCGAGGTCATCGCCTTTCCCAAGACGGCAGCCGGCACAGACCTGATGACCAGCGCACCATCGGAGGTATCGGAACAGCAGCTCAAAGAACTGCACCTTCAAATCGCAAAGGGCGCGAAGGAGAAGATGGAGAGCTAATCTTGCCGCCAAAACCGGGCAATCATAGGCAGATAAAGCCAGCAACTTCCAAAGGAGACAGCATGGGCGATTGCCCACCACGAAGAATGAAAACAGGACACGGATTTCACGGATGACACAGATTTTTATCCGTGTTTATCCGTGTCATCTGTGTCCTATTTCCAAAGGAGTAGTCCGTTGATCGAGGTTCTGTTCGTCTGTTTGGGAAATATCTGTCGTTCGCCGATGGCCGAAGGGGTCTTCCAGCACCTGGTAAACGAGGCCGGACTGGCGGACCGCATCGCTGTCGACTCCACCGGCACGAGTGATTGGCACGTGGGAGATCCGGCCCATGCGGGAACGCGTGCCGTGTTACGCGACCATGGCATCGCCTATCGTGGTCGTTCCCGCCAGGTAACCCCCCTCGACTTGCAAAGGGCCACCTTCGTAGTGGCCATGGACATGAGCAATGTGCGCACGCTGCAACGCCTCGACTACGACGACAGGTTGGACGGCAAGCTGCACCTGCTGCTCGACTTCGCCCCGGCCGGTTCGCCACGGGACGTCCCCGACCCGTACTACGATGGCAACTTTGAGCAGGTTTACGCCCTTGTCGAAGCGGGCTGTGCGGGACTACTCCATCATATCCGCGAAGAACACAATCTGTAACCAGGCTGAATGATGCTGCCGGAGCCATTGACACGCGCGCTCGCCCGGACGTTGGGGCACAGCCCCCACCACGCACAACCCATCGGCGGCGGCGACATCAATCGCGTCGCGCGCTTCGTGGCCGGTGACCGCTTCTACCTGCTCAAATGGAATGCGCACCCGCCCGTGCCGGTGCCGGGCGCGCCAGGCATGTTCGCTGCCGAGGCGATGGGACTTGAGCGCTTAGCCGGTACAAGAACCTTGCGTGTGCCGGCTGTCTACGACTTTGCCGACGACGAAAACGAAGGGCCGGCCTACATTTTGCTGGAGTGGATCGAACCGGCGCGGAACGCGAGCCGCCCGGATGCCGGCGCCACGCTCGGCCGCGGTCTGGCCGCGCTGCACCGTGCGCCGGCTGAGGCTTATGGACTGGAACACGATAACTATTGTGGGGCTACGCCGCAAGTCAATGGGTGGTCGAAATCGTGGATCGCCTTCTTTGGGGAGCGCCGGCTGGGCTTTCAGATGGAGCTGGCAGCGCAAAAGGGACGTATGGGCCGAGAACGCCGGCGCCGGCTGGAACGGCTCATCGCCCGGCTCAATGAATGGATAGATGAAGCCGCAGTACGGCCATCCCTGCTACACGGCGATTTGTGGGGCGGCAATTGGATGGCCGGCCCCGGAGGCGAGCCGGTGATCTTTGACCCGGCCGTCTACTACGGGGATCGGGAGGCCGAGCTGGCCATGTGCCACCTCTTCGGCGGCTTCCCGGCCGGATTCTTCCGCGCGTACGACGAAGCCTGGCCGCCGGCGCCGGGCCGTGACGAACGATTGCCACTCTACCAGCTCTACCACTTGCTCAATCACCTCAACCTCTTTGGTGAAGGCTACGGGAGCAGTGTGGACCGCATCTTGCGGCGGTACGTGGGCTGACCAGAGTCGCCCGCACGCGTCGTTATTCGATTTCCCCGTACGTCCAAACACGATTGACCCCAAAGTTCCAGAAGAGGACAACGGCAATCGCCAGCGCCTTGGCCAGATTGTAGTCCCACGGCGTAGCGATGTGGGGGGCGAAGACCTCGGCCAATCCCAGAAACACGACTTGGTTGATGGCCAGGCCCACCACATTCACCACGGCAAACTGCGTCATCTGGCTGGATAGGGGGAACTCACGCGATTCCGGAAACGTCCACAGGCGATTCCAGGTGAAGTTGCTCAGCACGGCACAGGAAAACGAAACTGTGTTGGCGGCCCATTTGGGCCAGCCGAACATGAGAATCAAAAGATTGAGGATACCAAAATCCACTACCGCTCCGAAAGCGCCCACCGTTGCAAATTTCGCGAAACGGGCCAGTTCTTTCGGATTGCGGAGTGCTTGTTCACGTAGTCGGATCAATGTTTTCATTTGCCTCCGTTATGACAATCATTTTTGTTCATCATTCTGCATTCACCGTTCTGCCATCGCTCGACAATTTTCATCCTTCAGCCGCAGCGCCCCGTGACGCCGGTGCATCCAATCCGGTGACAGGGCCGCGAGCCAGGACAGCCAGTAGCCCCAGACCCACAGCGATTTGCAGATAGAGCCCATGGACATACAGATTGTCAACGAAATTGTGCACACTCAGATGGATGAACATGCCCAGGATGCCGGCGGCTATGCCCCGTTCCAAACCATGGTTCCGCCGGATCGCTTGCCAGGCCATCCGCAACGCGGCTCCCCACAGAGCCAGGTAGGCCAGCAGACCGCCCAGCCCCAGTTCGGCGAGCACGTTCAGATAATAGTTGTGCGCGTGGCCCAGCGGATCGGTCCAGTCGGGCAGGGCGACCGCCGGGTAGGCGACCGCATAATTTCCAAACCCCACCCCGCTCCACGGATGAGCCGCGAACATCAGCCAGGCGGCGCGCCAGTGCGCCAGACGTTCAACCAGCGCGAAGCTCTGGGGCGTGATTTCCACGCGGGCGATGTCCCACGCTCCCACGTAAGGCAGGAAGTTCGTCGCCCGTTCCACCAGCGATGGCGGCAAGACGTGGAAGCTGTTCAGCAACAAGGCGGCGCTGGTCAAAAGAGCGCCCAACGCCACGATCGCGGCTGTACGCCGGCTGACCAACATGCTCATGATGCCCAGCGCGGCGGCCAGCCCGAGCCACGCCCCGCGCGACAACGTCAGCAGCATTGCCAGGCCCATCACGGCCATAGCCGCGCCGACCACGATGGCCAATGCGGATTGCCGGCCGACGTGGGCAACCAGCGATACCTCCCGGCCCTGTGCCCGGCTCCAGCTCCAGACACCCAGCAACAACCCGTACGCCAGCGGCACGGTCAAGCCCAGGTAGCCGGCAAAGGGGTTGGGCTGCTCGAAGGTACTGTAAGCGCGTAAGAAGATGTGCCCGGCCAGCGGGAACAGAAACCCAGGCGGCCCATGCCGGGTTAGGGACTGGAAGATTCCTTGCCCGGCGGCCAACGTGCCGGCCAGCACAAACGCCAGCACAATGCCCAAGACATCTTTCCGTTTCGTCTCACTGGCTACAAAAAAATAGAGGGTCGCGACCTCTCCCCACTTGACCAATTCCTTCAGGCTTGCCGAAAGAGAATCTGCCCACAGGGTGGAGAAGAGGGCCAGCCCCAGGAAGAGGGCCAGCGGCCAGCGCAATGGCACGCGCAGGTCGCCAAACCGTCCGCGCGCGGCCCGTTGGGCCAGCCATGCGACAACGATCAGCCCCAGCCACGCTTCGGTCCCGCCGACACGGGCCGGCCCAAGCGTCACGCTGCGCAGCGTCCCGAAGGGGATCGCCAGCGCCAGCAGATAGAGGCCGCGCACCGGCCGGATCAGCACCAGCGTGACGAGTACGGCGCCGGCCAACGCTGCCGCCCCCAGCCGCAAGGGCGCGGTCGCCAGCAGCCAGGCTACAAGGCCCAGCATGAGAACAATCGGCCACTGGTTATCGTTGCGATAGACAGATAGACGCTTGTTGATGAACAAAAGTCTCCTTGCTGCTTGATGCGAGGCGTCCGGCAATTGCCCACCTCTATGTTTCAAATCAACCACGAAGGCCCGAAGAGAAGCAAGCTGATTTTCATACGGCCCTTATTCTACCATATTCTCAGCAAAACCAGAAACGGAAGGACGAAGCAGCGATAGTGTATCCCTTGTGGTTGAAATTGTAGAGAGGGCTGAAACCGAGT
>CAYWAK010000080.1:0-11213 GCA_964455755.1 uncultured Ardenticatenales bacterium
CATTTTCCGAGCAAGGTCTCGGGCAATGCGTAGGGCCTTATCAACGAGATTCTTGTTTTCTGGACAAGAAAATGAACTACAGATTTCACGGATAACACAGATTGTGCTTAGAAGTTCAACTTCTTGGCCGAAATGGCGCGAAGGGAGGTGATGCGAGACACCCACAGACAAACTTGGTACTTTTCTGAGGTCAGTTTTTTTGTGTGATTGATGGCGTGAAATCTTCACGCACCACTCAAGGAGGAGAGGCAATGTCTCGATCTTCGTTACTAAAAGTTGTGTCCTTTCTGATCGCTGCTTCAATCTTGTTAGTAGCCTGTGCGCCGGCAGCTACACCGGCTCCCGCAAAGCCGGCAGCCAAGGCCATGAAAGTCGGGCTGGTCACCGACGTTGGCGGGGTAAACGACAAGAGTTTCAACCAATCTGCCTGGGCCGGTGTCCAGAAAGCCATCGCAGACCTGGGCGTTGAAGGCAAGTTCATCGAGTCCAAGCAAGTTACCGACTACGAAAAGAACATTGACCAGTTTGCCACCGAAGGCTACGACATGATCATCACCGTAGGCTTCCTGATGGGCGACGCCACAGCCAAGAAAGCGCAAGAATATCCCAACATAAAGTTCGCCATCATTGACTATGGCTACTTTCCGGCCAAGGCAGGCGATCCAGACCCCTATACGACGAACCTCACAAACGTTGCCAGCCTGCTTTTCTCGGAAGATCAGGTCGGCTACCTGGCCGGAACATTGGCAGCGTGCATGAGCGAGTCGGGCGTCATTGGCTCGGTCTCCGGCATGGAGATTCCGCCGGTGGTGCGCTATGTGGTTGGTTACCAAAACGGGGCGCAGGCGGTCAACCCGGACATCAAAGCCCTGAACCAGTACATTCCGTCGTTCACCGATCCGGCCAAAGGCAAAGAGGTTGGCCTCTCGATGATTGATCAAGGCGCCGACGTGATCTTTGGCGTCGGAGGCAACACCGGCAACGGTGGGCTGTTGGCAGCCAAGGAAAAAGGCAAGATGGGCATTGGCGTGGACGTAGACCAATATCTGACCTACGCCGAAGTTAAAGATGCCTTGATCACCAGCGCCATGAAGAACGTGGATGTCGCCGTCTTTGATGCCATCAAGGCTGCCGCGGATGGTTCTCTGAAAGCCGGTATTCGCCTTTCCAATGTGCAGAACGGGGGCATTGGTCTGGCTCCCTTCCATGACTGGGATTCCAAGATATCTCAGGATTGCAAGGACAAAGTGGCCGCTGCCGAGAAGGGCCTGAAGGACGGTTCCATCAGCACGGGGTACACACCCTGATTCGTACGTGTCGTGTGATCTTACGGGGACAGGTGCAGCGCACTTTGCAAGTGCCGGGGTGCGGTGCACCTTCCCGTATTGTTGAAATAACCGTAAATCACGGAGCATTGCATCACGCATTATGACCAAACCCCCAGCACTTGAAGCCAGCGGAATCACCAAGGCCTTTCCGGGCGTATTGGCAAATGACCACGTGGACTTCCGTCTTGCGCAAGGGGAAATCCACGCCCTTCTGGGTGAAAACGGCGCCGGCAAGACGACCCTCATGAACGTTCTCTATGGCCTTTACCGGCCGGACGAAGGCCAGGTATTCGTTGGCGGTCAGGAGACCGACATCCGCTCTCCCAACGAAGCAATTGCCCACGGCATCGGCATGGTCCACCAACATTTCATGTTGATACCGGTTATGACCGTGGCTGAGAACATCATGCTGGGCATCGAACCACGCACGGCTCGTTCACGCTGGCTGGGCTTTATCGGCCGGCTCGATTCCCCTCGCGTGGAGGCGCGTGTGCGGGAACTCTCTGCCCAGCACAACCTGGAGGTGGATCCCACGGCCCTGGTTCAGACCCTGTCGGTTGGCGCACAACAACGCGTGGAAATCATGAAGGCCCTGTACCGCCAGGCAAAGATACTGATCCTGGACGAACCGACCGCTGTGTTGACTCCCCAGGAAAGCGAGGAGTTGTTCCAGATCATGCGCTCCCTTGCAGAGCGAGGAACCTCCATCATATTCATCACCCACAAGTTGAAAGAAGTCTTTGCCGTGGCCGATCGCATCACGGTCATGCGCGATGGCCGGGTTGTGGGCTCCACCACGCCAGAACAGGCGACCGAACAACAATTGGCTTCGATGATGGTCGGCAGGGAAGTGCTGCTGCGAGTTTCAAAGGCACCGGCCCAGCCCAAAGAACTCGTACTCTCCTTGGAGAGCCTCTCCGTAGATGATGACCGGGAACAGAAAGCCGTGCGTGACGTCACCCTCCAGGTACATGCCGGCGAGATTCTGGGGATTGCCGGCGTGCAGGGCAATGGCCAGACAGAACTTGTCGAAGCGCTAACCGGTCTGCGTTCCATCGCCTCCGGGCAGGTACGCATTGGCGAGAAAACGCTGAAAGAAACATCGCCTCGACAAATCATGGAGCAAGGTGTTGGACACATTCCAGAGGATCGCCAAAAGCGAGGACTGGTTCTCCGCTACTCTGTAGAAGATAATCTGGTCTTGTGTACGTACTACCGGCGGCCCTTTGCCAAAGGCATCATCATCCAACATGAGGCGATTGAAGAGAATGCCCGCCGGCTGATCGAGGAATTTGACATTCGCACACCGAGCGCCCGGACACCGGCCGGCACCCTTTCCGGGGGAAATCAGCAAAAGGTTATCGTAGCCCGGGAACTCTCCAGGCCGATCAAACTCTTGGTCGCGGCCCAACCGACTCGCGGTCTGGATGTAGGGTCCATCGAATTCTTACACCGCCGGCTGATCCAGCAGCGGGATGCCGGGTACGCGGTCCTTCTTGTCTCTGCCGAGTTGGACGAGGTTTTGGCCCTTTCCGACCGCATCGCCGTCATGTATAAAGGTGAAATCATAGATACGATGCCCGCTGAACAAGCGACGAAGGAAGGGATCGGACTGTTGATGGCCGGCGTGGGAGGCAACAGGACGAGTCCGGCCCCGAAGCCGGTAGCGGTCAACTGAAAAGAACATGCCTTGAACAATCGCAACGAATTCGAAAAAACGTCTCCTTGGGGATTGTTTCTGCAGCAACTGGCGATCCCGGCCCTGGCTGTGATCACGGCCTTGGTTCTAGGGGCTATTATTATGTGGTCCACGGGCAGTGACCCCTTGGTCGCTTATCGTGGCCTGCTGGACGGTGCTTTCCTCAAGAAGCGGGCCTTTTCCGAAACGCTTGTGGCCACAACACCCTACATCTTCTTAGGACTGGCCGTGGCTTTTGGGTTCAAGTGCGGCCTGTTCAACATCGGCGCGGAAGGGCAATTCTACATCGGGCAACTGGCCGCCGTGTGGGTTGGCTACAATGTACACGGCCTGCCGGCAATTCTTCACCTGGCCTTGGCCCTGGGAGCGGCAATTATCGCCGGCGCAATCTGGTCGGGCATTCCCGGTTACCTGCGCGCCAAACTCGGTTCGCACGAAGTGATCAATACGATCATGATGAACTACATTGCCATATATCTGGCCGATTATCTGGTGGGCATGGATGGTCCCATGCGGGACCCGGCGTCCAGCGCGCCGCAAACGCCCGCAGTGGATGCCTCGGCCCAGCTCCCGCGACTTTCGGAATTGCCCGCCCTGATGGCCTCTCCGCTAACGCGATTTGCGGTTACACTTGTCGTCGCCGCGGTCGCCTTCATCATTGTGCGCTGGTGGTGGCAACGACGAGGAAACAGCCTGACTGGGTGGAAAAACGCCTGGGTGGTGGGCCTGATTTCTGCCGGGGGTTTGGGACTGATCACCTACGTCTTCCTAAGTTCCTTGAACAGAATCGGTGGGCCATTCACCGACCGCGCGGACCGTCTTCACCTTGGCTTTTTCCTGGCTATCCTGGTGGCGGTGCTGATCTGGTGGATTCTGGAAAAGACGACCCTGGGATTTGAAGTGCGCACCGTGGGCGCAAGCCCGGAAGCAGCAGAATATGCCGGCATCAGCATTGTGCGCAATTTCGTGTTGGCCATGGCCATCAGCGGGGCCTTGGCCGGGCTGGCCGGCGGCGTGGAGGTCTTGGGCTTAGAACGAAACGTGAAGTCGTTTTTCTCCGCCGGTTACGGCTTCGACAGTATCGCCGTGGCCCTCCTGGCAAACAACAACCCCCTGGGGGTCATACCGGCGGGCTTCCTGTTTGGCGCTTTGCGCAACGGGGCAGACCTGATGGAATTGCGAGCCGGCGTATCCAAGCAGATTATCCTGGTGGTACAGGCTCTCGTGCTGATGTTCATTGCGGCGCCGGTCATCATCCGCAAACTATACCGCATACGCGCCATACGCGAAGAAGGCGTGCAACTTACCCGGGGCTGGGGATAGGCGCTGAGGATTTGATATGGATTTCGGTTTGATAATTAGCCTGCTGCCGGGTGTGCTGGCCTCCGCGCTGCGCTTTGCCACGCCGATTGCCATTGGCGCGTACAGCGGCGTGCTGTGCGAACGGGCCGCGGTGATCAACATCGCTATCGAAGGCATGATGCTCACGGCCGCCATGGTTGGCGACCTGGTGATGCTCTATACCGGCAACATCTGGTTGGGCGTACTCAGCGGCATGCTTGCTTCGGGACTATTGGCCATCCTGCACGGCGTGCTTTGCATCAACTTCAAAACGGACCAGATCATCAGCGGCACCGTTATCAACATCTTTGCCATTGGGATCACCGGCTTTGCCTATCGCCGATTTCTGGCAACGCCAACCCTGGCCCGCCCCATACCAAGCACGTTGCAGCCAATTCACATTCCGTTCCTGGCGCAAATCCCCATCCTCGGTGACGTCCTCTTCCAAAATCGCCCGATCGTGTACATCATGCTGATTCTCACTTTTGTGTTGCAGTACGTCCTTTTCAAGACACCCTGGGGGTTACGCACCAGAGCGGTCGGCGAACACCCGCTCGCTGCCGACACCTTGGGCATTGACGTCTACAAAGTGCGTCACATCAACGTGTTTCTGGGCGGGCTTGTGGCCGGGCTTGGCGGGGTCTGGTTCTCGCTGGAGCAGGTCGGGCACTTTGACATGCTCATGACAAACGGGAAGGGCTTCATCGGGCTGGCGGCAATGATCTTTGGCAAGTGGACACCGGTTGGCAGTTTTATCGCCGCTTTGATATTTGGTCTTCCTGAAGCGGTACAGATTACGATGAACTTCTATTTCCCCCACGTTCCGTACCAGTTTCTTTCCATGATTCCTTACGTGTTAACGATGATCGTGCTGGCCGGAGTCGTGGGACAGGCCATTCCGCCGGCAGCCGATGGGCAACCCTACGATAAACAGTAAAACTGGACGTTATTCAGTTTGAGAGTAGACCAGCCTCCCCATCTTCAGAAAAATTTGACAAAAACGGATTGCCCTGATATAATCATTGGTCGGTTGGTCTCGGACAAAACGGATACGAGACTGGGCTTAGGAGGAGAGCGTGTACGCAGTAATAGAAACTGGTGGAAAACAATATCGCGTTACAGAAGGAACGATGCTTGATGTCGAACGATTGCCGGCTGAAGTCGGCGAGTCCGTGGAGTTAGATCGCGTGCTTTTGCTGCGTGACGAGAATGTGCAGGTAGGCACCCCTTTCGTCTCCGGCGCCAAAGTGCGTGCCACGGTACTGGCCCACGATAAGAAGCCCAAGATCATCGTCTTCAAATATAAACCGAAAGAACGATACCGGAAAAAGCAGGGACACAGACAACTCTTTACGCGCCTGCGCGTTGATGAAATCGTTCGCTGAACGTCAACACCCCTTTGGCGGGTTCCCCGGCCTCTTGGATTCCCTGGGATAATGTCATCGGAACGCCGCATGGTGTTGAAATGGTTCAATTCTTGAAGGAGACAAAACATGGCCCACAAAAAAGGTGGCGGTAGCAGTCGTAACGGCCGTGATAGCAATTCGCAGCGCCGGGGAGTGAAACGATTCTCTGGCGAAAAAGTCACCGCGGGCAGCATCATTGTGCGCCAGCGTGGGACCAAATTCCACCCTGGAAACAACGTCGGCCTGGGAAGTGACTACACCATCTATGCGAAGATGGACGGATACGTGAAATTTGAACACGTGACCAAACAGAAGAAACAGGTCAGTGTTTATCCGGCAGAGGAGATGACCTCTTGAAACCCAAAATCCATCCGAAATATTATTCCGAGGCACGAGTGATCTGTTCCTGCGGAAACACGTTTACAACTGGCGCTACCGTGCCGGAGATTCGTACCGATGTTTGTTCCGTCTGCCATCCCTTCTACACCGGAGAACAGAGAATTGTGGACACGGCCGGTCAAGTGGAGCGATTCATGCGTCGTCTGGAAAAGAAAGCGGATGAACCCCAACCCAAGCGCCGCCGACGGGCCGCCAAGAAGAAGAAAATCATCGAAACGATTTCACCGGAGGCCGAAGCTTTGCAAGAAGCAATCGCCTCGGCCAAAGAACTCCCAGAAGAGAGCCCAACTGCCTCTGCAAAGAAAGGGGCAAAGGCCTGATCGAAAAGAGATAGGGTACTTGCTCTATCTCTTTTCTCTGTAAAGCTAAAGTGCCCTGCTCAAATCACGATGAAGAAAACATGGGCGGTGGTAATTACACGAATCATCCAGTAAGAGGTAGATCGTTTGGTACACAGTCGTTCCAAGGCCGGACGGATTGAGCTGATCTGCGGCAGCATGTTCAGTGGCAAAACAGAAGAGTTGATCCGGCGCGTTAAAAGGGCCCAAATTGCCCATCAGAACGTGCAAGTTTTCAAACCGCTCCTTGATGACCGCTACGATCCGGAGAGAGTAGTCTCGCACAATGGGCTGGGCCTTTCGGCAACTACCGTCGCAGATGTCCTGGATATCTTGGACATGGTTGAGCCGGACGTAGATGTTGTAGTCATGGACGAAGTCCAATTCTTCGGCTGGCGCGTGGCCAATGTCTGCAACCAGTTGGCCGACCGTGGGATCCGCGTCATCGTCGCCGGACTGGATATGGATTTTCGGGGAGAACCGTTTGGCCCCATGCCCTTGCTTTTGGCGGAGGCCGAACAGGTGGACAAGCTTACGGCGATCTGCGTCATTTGCGGCGCGCCGGCCAGCCGCACGCAACGCCTGATAAACGGTCACCCTGCGCCCTACGATGGCCCTGTGATCCTCGTCGGCGCAAACGAAGTCTATGAAGCACGTTGCCGCCACTGTCATCAAGTTGCCGATCATCCTGCAGAAACTGCAGAACAACCTATTGATGACCCGGTGGAAAACAGAATTCTCGAGTGATGGGTTGGGTCATAGCGAAGATAGAATGACGACGAAGGAAAAGTTCAGTTACGGTGGGCAGGCAGTCATCGAAGGGGTCATGATGCGCGGCTCCCGGCACATGGCGATTGCTGTGCGTCACCCCAACGGCCAAATCATTCTCGAGACTGAACCCCTGTCTTCGACGCTCTACAACGGCTTGATCAGTAAAGTGCCCTTCGTGCGCGGCCTGACAATGCTTTGGGACGCGCTGGGACTGGGCATGAAAGGCTTGTTTTTCTCCGCCGACGTGGCACTCGCCGAGGAAGAGGACGTAGAAATGGGAGGCGCTGTCACCTGGATCACCGTGGCCATCTCCCTCCTTTTCGCAATTGGCATCTTCTTCGTAGCCCCGTTGCTCATCGTCGGTTTCCTGGACCGTTATATTACGTCGGACCTCCTGAGCAACCTGACAGAGGGCGCGGTTCGCATGGTCTTCTTCCTGGCCTACCTGTTGATCATCGGCTTGATTCCGGAAATCCAGAGAGTGTTTGCCTACCACGGAGCCGAGCACAAGACCATCAACGCATACGAGGCCGGTTACCCGCTGGAAGTCGACTCCGTGCAAAAACAGACGACCCTGCACCCCCGTTGCGGTACGGGATTCTTGCTGATCGTCATCGTGTTGTCGGTATTCGTCTTCGCCCTGCTGGGGCGGCCGTGGCTGCCGATTCGCATTCTTTCGCGCATCCTGCTCGTTCCCGTAATCGCCATGCTGGCCTACGAGTTCATCAAGTTCAGCGCCGCGCGACTGGATAACCCGTTGATCCGCCTGCTGGTCCTGCCCGGCCTGAAACTGCAATACCTGACGACCAGAGAGCCGGACGATGACATGATCGAGGTAGCTATCGCCGCCCTCAAGCGCGTGCTGGTTTTGGAGGGTCTGGCCGAAGAAGAACCAATCGAAGTCGTTTCGTGGGCGCCACAACAAATCTGAGCGAGTAAACGGGTGAAAAAAATCACCCCAAGAATTCTAATGAAGGAGGAGTATAGCAGATGACTTATGACAAGCTGGAAGTGCCCGCCGAAGGCACAAAAATCACTATTGAGGACGGCGAACTGATTGTTCCGGACAACCCCATCATCCCGTACATCGAAGGTGACGGGATTGGCATAGATATTACCCCGGCCATGATCAACGTCTTGAATAGTGCAGTAGAACAGGCTTACGGCGGCAAGCGGCGCATCGTCTGGTTAGAAGTTTTCGCCGGCGAGAAAGCACATGCGCGGTACGGAGAATGGATACCGGAAGACACCTTCAAAGCACTTCGGGAATTCATCGTCTCGATCAAAGGCCCCCTGACCACACCAATTGGCGGCGGATTTCGCAGTTTGAACGTAACATTGCGCCAGGTACTGGATCTGTACGCCTGCGTTCGGCCGGTCTATTGGCTGGAAGGCGTTCCCAGCCCGGTGAAACACCCGGAGAAGATGGACATTGTGATCTTCCGCGAGAACACCGAAGATGTCTACGCCGGTATCGAATGGCAAGCCGGCAGCGACGAAGCGTCCAGCCTCATCAACATCTTGGATGACCAGTTTGACGCCGGTATCGGCAGTCCAACAACAACCGGCATCGGCATCAAGCCGATCAGCGAATTGAAAAGCAAGCGCCTGGTCCGCAAGGCAATCCAATACGCCATAGACAGGGGCCTGAAGAACGTCACCCTGGTTCACAAAGGCAACATCATGAAATACACCGAGGGGGCTTTCCGAGATTGGGGGTATGAACTGGCCCGTGATGAGTTCGCCGACGTTATTGTGACCGAAGACGAACTGTGGGACAAATTCGACGGCAAAATGCCGGAAGGTAAAATTTTGCTCAAGGACCGCATTGCCGACAGCATTTTCCAGCAGGTTCTGACCCGCACCGATGAATACGACATCTTGGCCACACCCAACCTGAACGGTGATTTCTTGTCCGACGCGTGTGCAGCCCAAATTGGTGGTCTGGGTCTCGCTCCTGGGGCCAACATTGGGGATTACCTGGGCCTGTTTGAGGCGACCCACGGCACGGCCCCCAAGTATACCGGGCAGGACAAAGTCAATCCCGGCTCCGTCATCCTCTCCGGCGTAATGATGCTCGAATACATGGGTTGGTTCGAGGCCGCCAAGTTGATCGTTGACGCGATGACCAAGACAATCCAGCAGAAGATCGTCACCTATGACCTGGAACGCCAGATGACGGATGCTACAAAAGTGAAGTGCTCTGAATTTGGGCAGGCCATTGTCAACAACATGAGCTAATTTGCTGCAGCCAGCTCAAAAGAAAGGGGAGCAAGCAGATCGCCTGCTCCCCTTTTTGTGTCTTCTCAAAAGACGGTGGAACCGTTCAGCACTCCCTTAAATCTGCCATGAATTGCTTTCCGGCGCTCAAACCTCCCGCCCGCTGGTCAAATGATACCGTTGGCCGTTTTGGGCCATTGGCTTCTATCCCTCTATCGCCGCCCGCAGCGAGCCGATATTTTCCGCTACCGAAGCCCGCTCATTGAACACGGCGGACCCGGCCACCAACACATTGGCCCCCGCGCGTACCACCTCGGCCGCGTTGCGTGGCTTAATGCCTCCATCCACTTCCAGATCGGCTGCCGACCCAATCGCATCGAGCATGCTGCGCAGGCGGGCGATCTTCGCCGTGCTTGTGGGGATATACGACTGGCCGCCAAATCCCGGGTTGACCGACATGACCAGCACCAGATCCACGTAGGGCAAGATCTCCTCCAACGTGTGAAGAGAAGTCGCCGGATTCAGTGTAACGCCGGCCCGAACTCCCAAATCCTTGATCGCCTGCACTGTGCGATGCAAGTGGGGACATGTTTCGACGTGGACGGTCAAGATGTCCGCGCCGGCCCGCGCAAACTCTGCCAGATAGCGATCCGGCTCCGCGATCATCAAGTGTACATCCAAGGTTTTCCCGGTCAACGGGCGGATCGCTTTCACAATGACCGGGCCGATGGTCAGGTTGGGCACAAAGTGGCCATCCATCACATCCACGTGAATGTGCGCGCCTCCGGCGCGATCCGCTTCCTGCACCTGCTCTCCCAAACGAGCAAAGTCGGCGGAAAGAATGGAGGGTGCAATTTTGATCTCAGCCATGGCTCAACCTCCTGAAGAATTGCTATTTTCGACACTTTCTGTTATGATTTCCCGGTGAATCCTAGACTGCTCGCCATCCGAACATGAAAACAAATGCCGTCGTACTTATCAAAGGGGCGGGAGACCTGGCCACCGGCATCGCCTGGCGCTTGACCCGCTGCAGCTTCCGCGTGGTGATGACCGAATTGCCACACCCGCTGGCCATCCGCCGCAAGGTGGCATTCGCCGAAGCTGTGTATGCCGGCGAGACGACCGTCGAGGGTGTCACCGCCCGCCTGGCCCCGGGACTGGCCAACGTTCGCCAGTTGCTGGATGGCGCGATAATTCCCGTGCTGGTAGACCCGCTCGCCGAATGTCGCACAACCTTGCGCCCTGAAATCGTGATAGACGCCATCGTCGCCAAGCGCAACGAAGGCACAAGCAAAACCGATGCACCGCTGGTCATCGCCCTGGGTCCCGGATTCGTCGCCGGCGTGGATTGCCATGCCGTCATCGAAACGCGGCGCGGACACCGCCTCGGACGGGTACTCTGGCGCGGGTCGGCCACGCCAAACGACGGCGTTCCCGGCACGATTGGCGGGCAATCCGCCGCGCGCGTTTTGCGTGCGCCCTGCGCCGGTCACGCCGAAGCCTGCGCCGCCATCGGCGACCTGCTTCAGCAAGGCGACCGCATTGCCGAAATCGCGGGCCGCCCGATCCGTGCGCCGTTCGACGGTATCCTGCGCGGGCTGATTCACCCGACCGTCACCACCCGCGCCGGCATGAAGATCGGCGACGTGGACCCGCGAGGCAACCGCGACGATTGCTTCACCATTTCCGACAAGGCCCTCGCCATCGCCGG
>CAYWAK010000081.1:0-11211 GCA_964455755.1 uncultured Ardenticatenales bacterium
TGGTTGTTGGAACCTTGCGCCTGACGGAGCATGAAGAAGAGCAGTCCGCCAAAGAGTACGAGAGGCAAGAAGGTTCCCAAGATCGTCATCCATCCCCCCCATTTCGGTGGTGGTTTGATCTCAATGTCAATTGCCTGCAACGACTCCTGGTCAACACCTAACTCTTTGAGCGTCTTCATCACGCCAACGCCTTGCTCTTTTCGGGAAATGAACTGGTCATCTTTTATCGTGGTAATGGTCAACTCGTCCCCATCCACGGTGATTTTCTTGATCTGCCCTTCTTTGACCTTTGTCGCTACCTGGTCGATGGAGATCGTATCCGTGTGTTCAGACGGAGCAAAGACATTGTAAAGGAGCGCGGCGGCCGCCACCAAAATCAGGAAATATACAAAACCATTTCTCAGCCAACTGTTGTTTACGTTCACCTAGTACCTCCGCGCACTTACCTGCCGAATTGTGGAAGGCAAGCACCGAATATAGCCTTGCAACCCACCGGTCCGCCAATCCTGTTGCGAGAACACGCCATTCTGGGAGCGAAGCAAGGCTGTCCTCATTCCAGGTCATGGTTGGCAAGACCCCCCTGCAGTTGCTGTTGTTTGCTAACTACCCTGGACGATCGCTTTCAATGCACATACATTTACATTACTGGAGTCCGGCGAAAATCAAATTTGCAGTTTGACAAATTTTTTCCTTGACCACAGATGGCGCAGATTACACAGATTTCCTGGCTGATTTCCCATTGATTCCGTGAAAATCTGTGTTATTCTGTGGCTAAAGCAGAAAACGCCAATGTCCAGTACATTATAGCAGAAAAGAAAGCAAAAGGGAAGTAACCAAGGGCGCACTTACCGCGTTTCGAGATAGGCCACGCATTCGATGTGGTACGTCTGTGGGAACATGTCCAGCGGCTGCACCTCAACCAGGCGGAAGGGGCCTTCGAGCAGGCGGCGCAGGTCGCGGGCCAGGGTCGCCGGATCGCAGGAGACGTAGACAATGCGTCGGGGCGACAACCGCGCCAACGCGGCGAGGACGTCCGGCGTACAGCCGCCGCGCGGCGGATCGAGCACCACAATGTCCACCGGCTCATTCCATTCGGCCAGGGCCTCCTCCACGGGGCCTTCCAACAGGGTGACGTTCTCCTGACCGGCCGCGTTCTCCAGGGCGTCGACTACAGCGTGCGGGTTCTCTTCCACCAGATAGGCCCGACCGGCCAGCGGAGCCAGCGTCAGGCCGAACAGCCCCACACCGGCATACAGGTCCAGCAACGTCTCGGTGTCGCGCGGCGCGGCATAGTCGCGCACCACCTGCACGAGCCGTTCGGCCAGCTCCGTATTCACCTGGAAGAAGCTGGGAGCGGAGACGCGCCAAAGCCGGCCGGCCACCTCCTCCGCGATCCAGGAGTTCCCCACCAGCGTGACCGGCGTCCCGTCGGAAAGCAAGAAGCAGACCGAGAGGGGCAAGTCTACGGCGATTTCGGGGGGTTCGTTCGCCACTGTCTCCAGGATGGCCATGGCGTCCCCGGTCGCCGTACCGGCGCGCAACGTGAGGCGCGCCAGGTCGGGAAAATCGAGGTCGAGCTGGTCGAACAGATCGGCAAGCAGCGGGTGCATGAGCGGGCAGGCGGTGATGGCGATTACGCCGGCGTTGTCGGCCCGCACAAAACCCAGCGCGCCACCACTTGCCGGCCGGAGTTGCACTTGGTTGCGATAGCCCCACGGCGACGGCGACGGAAGGACCTCGCGTACCGGCGGGTCGGCAATCTTGCCGATGCGCTGCAGTTGGTCGCGCACGACCTCTTGTTTGAAGGTCAACTGGGCCGGGTAGGCGATGTGCTGCCACTGGCAACCGCCACATTTCGCCGGCCCAAAGTGGGGGCAAGGGGGCGAGATCACACGTTGGGGCGAAGCCTCGACCACCCCCAGCAAGCGGGCACGGCCCCAATGTTTGCGTTCCTCCACGATTTTCACGCGAACTGTTTCGCCGGGGATGGCGTAGGGCACAAAAAGGACGCGGCCCTCGTGTCTTCCGAAGGCCGCACCCCCGTGAGCCATGCCGGTCAGGTGAAGTGTGTGCGTCAACGCAAGATAGCGCCCGTGCTGCCGCTGGTCACCTGTCGCGCATAGCGGGCCAGCCAGCCGGTCAGGTGCCGTTCGACCGGTTTCCAGTCTTTGCGGCGGGCAGCAAGTTCTTCCTCGCTCAAATCTACGGTCAGGCGGCGGTTGGGAATGTCCACGGTGACGATGTCCCCGTCACGGAGCAGCCCGATGGGCCCGCCTGCCGCGGCCTCCGGTGAGATGTGGCCCAGACAGGCTCCGCGTGTGCCACCGGAAAACCGGCCATCGGTGATCAAGGCGACAGAGTCGTCCAACCCCATGCCGGCGATGTTGGACGTGGGCGCGAGCATTTCCTGCATGCCCGGCCCGCCGCGCGGCCCCTCGTAGCGGATCACGACCACGTCGCCTGTCTGCACCTCGCCGTTCAGGATGCCGGCGTTGGCCTCGTCATGCGAATCGTATACCTTGGCCGGGCCGCTGTGGGTCAACATTTCCGGCAGCACGCCGGCCGCTTTGACCACAGCCCCTTCGGGAGCCAGGTTGCCGAACAGGAGCGCCAGCCCCCCCGTTTCGCTGTAGGGGTTGTCAAGCGTGCGGATGCAGGCAGGGTCTTGCGTTTCCTTTCCGGCGACGTTTTCGCCGATGGATTTGCCGGTCACGGTGATTTGATCCAGATGCAACAGGCCGGGCTGTTTGGACAATTCGTTGAGGATGGCGGACATGCCACCGGCACGGTCTACGTCTTCCATGTGATAGGCAGATGAGGGAGACACTTTGCACAAGTTCGGCGTCCGTTGCGAGATTTCGTCCACACGGGTGAGGGGGTAGTTGATGCCGCCCTCGTTGGCGACCGCAGTGACGTGCAACAACGTGTTTGTGGAGCCGCCCATGGCCATATCGAGGGCGAAGGCGTTGTCAATCGTTTCGCGGGTGATAATGTCGCGCGGTCTGAGGTCAAGCTCGATCAGGTGCATAACCTGGCGGGCGGCCCGCCGGGCCAGGTCTTCGCGGCGCGGGTCGGTAGCCAGGATGGTGCCGTTGCCGGGCAGAGCGATGCCCAGCGCTTCGCACAGACAGTTCATGGAGTTGGCCGTGAACAGACCGGCGCACGATCCGCAGGCCGGGCAGCCGTAATCTTCCAGCACCTTGAGCTGCTCTGCGGTAATCGTGCCGGCCTTGAAGGCGCCGACCCCTTCGAACACCGAAATCAGGTCTACGGTCTGGCCGTCGGGCGTTTGGCCGGCCTTCATCGGGCCGCCGCTGATGAAGATCGTGGGGATGTTCAGGCGCATGGCGGCCATGAGCATACCGGGGATGATCTTATCGCAGTTGGGAATGCAGATCAGGGCGTCGAAGGCGTGGGCGCGCACCATCGTTTCGACGGAGTCGGCGATCAGTTCACGGCTGGGCAGGGAATACTTCATCCCCGTGTGCCCCATCGCGATTCCGTCGTCTACGCCGATGGTGTGGAACATGAAAGGCACGCCGCCGGCTTCGCGGACCGCCTGGCGAATCACTTCGCCAAACTCGTTCAGGTGTACGTGACCGGGGATGATGTCGGTGTAGGAGTTGGCGATGGCGACGAACGGTTTTGCGAAGTCGGCGTCGCTTTCGATCACGCCGGTTGCTTTGAGCAAGCTGCGGTGCGGAGCCCGTTCGAAGCCTTTCTTGACAATATCACTGCGCATGGATATCTCCTTTGTTACTACTTTGACAATGCCAGATTAACATAACCGTGGCGTATCTTCTCAATATTTCGGGGGCTCAGCCGCCGAGAGTTGCGCTAGCGCTTCACTCCCGGCTACACTATTCGCCGCCCTGCGAGCTTCTGTTGTGCCGACAAGTATTAGCTCCCTGGGGGAGCGACGAAAACAGGTAGCCGTGAATCGATTTGGCGTCGCTCCCTGCTCTACGGTTCTCTATAGGAAATGCCGTGACTAGCGAGAAATGCTCGCAAGCGTGACACCTCGGCCTCGGCTGCCTCGGCACGGCGGGCCTCCAGTTTAGCTCGCCAGGCCTCGGTATCGGCGCGCTGGGCCTCTGCTTCTGCCAGAGTGGGCACGAGGTCGCCGTCGGTGGTGTAGAACCGCAGCCAGGTGGCTGTGACGCGCTGAAACTCGCCTTGCCAGGTGCCCAGCCAGACACCCAACTCTTCGCTCCACAGCCAGCCCTGTTCATGCGGTTCTAGATCGACGTAGCGGCCTGTTTCCAATCGCCAGCCGACCAACTGCGCACTGTCTGGATCGTAGCAGAAGTACTCCGGCGTGCGAAACGTTCGCTCATACAACGCTTTCTTAGTACCCAGATCTACATCGAGCGTGGAGGGAGAGGAGAGTTCCACGATCACGTCAGGATACCGTCCCTCTTCTTCCCACACCACCCAGGCTGCCCGATCTTGTTCGCCGTCTACGTCCTTGACCACGAAGAAGTCCGGTCCGCGGTAGTCGCGATTGCGTACCTGTTCAAAGCTGAAGTAGATGAACATGTTGCCGCCGGCGAAGTAATCGTGGCGGTCGCGCCAGTGGTAGTGGACGGAGTCGATGAGCAGGTTCATTTGAATGCGATGCCAGTTCGTTTCCAAGGGTATACCGTCCTCTGTGGGCAGCTCGAGCACAGGAAGTTTGACTTCGGGTAAGAACATTCCGGTCGATTTGGCCTTCAGCATGGTTGCTCCTTTTTACTTCTCGGCGGCGATCGGGGTGAGCCAGCCGTGCCGGTCTTCCAACTCGCCGGAGGTGATGCCGAAGAATTGTTCTTGCAGGGCCTTGGTAATCGGGCCCCGCTTGCCTTCACCGACGGGCATGCCATCCACGCTGCGGATGGGGGAAATCTCTGCGGCCGTGCCGGTGAAGAAGAGTTCGTCGGCGATGTACAACCACTCGCGGGGGATGATGTGCTCGCGCACTTCGTATCCCATATCGTTCGCGAGGATCATGACGCACTGGCGGGTGATGCCGGCGAGGATCGAATTGCCCAGGGGCGGTGTGTAGAGAACGCCATCCTGCACGAGGAAAATGTTTTCGCCACTCCCTTCGCTGACGTACCCATACACGTCCAGGGCGATGCCCTCGGTATAGCCGTGCCGTTTGGCTTCGATACTGACGAACTGGGAGTTGATGTATTGCCCGCCGATTTTGGCCATGGAGGTGAACGTATCGGGCGCCATGCGCCGCCAGGAGCTGACCCCAACGTCTACGCCCTGCTCAATCGCCTCCGCGCCAAGGTATCGGCCCCACTCGATGGTGGCGACGATCACCTCCACGGGACAAGAGCGGGGGTCAACGCCGATCACATCGTAGCCCCGGAAAACGAGTGGACGGATGTAGCAGGCCTGATGGCGGTTCTTCGCCACGGTGTCCAGGATGCCCTGTGCGATTTCCGCCTCGGTGAAGGGGATGGACATGCGCGCTATCTTTGTGGAGGTAAAGAGCCGGTGGACATGGGCGTCCAGCCGAAAGACTGCCGGCCCTTTTGGGGTACTGTACGCTCGAATCCCTTCGAAGACGCTGGAACCGTAGTGTAACACGTGGGACATGACATGAATTTTCGCGTCGTCCCAGGGCACAAATTCTCCGTTAAACCAGATAAAATCGGACTTTTGCATGGTCATGGGAACCTAGCTCCTTTTTGATAATCTCCGCGCCGGACTTGGTCAGGAGACCTTCGCCCATCGAGAGTGTCGCGTATCGCGTATGGTGTGATACGTGCCGTCTGACATCTGTTTCCCTGACGGTATTATAGCACAGCAAGCACGGGAAGGCAAAGATTCACGAAGCCGTTCGCGTCAGTTGCACGTCGTTTTTCGGGCCAACGGTTACTTTTTCGGCCACGGGCCAGTTGCATTTTGGGAAGCCATCTGATATAATGCTCGGTGTATGGTACAAAACAAATGCAGATCGTTTCTAGCGCACATGGTGAAGTTTCGCAGCGAAGGAGATCGCCTGAATGACGAATAACCACAACGACGACAACACCACGCTATCGGTGAATCGCGCCTTATTTGTGCGCTCACACGACCCCCTTTTCATCGTAGACGCTGAAACCGGCCTCCATCAAAACGCCAATCCGGCAGCCATATCTCTCCTGGGATACTCCCTCGCCGATCTTCGCCAGAAGAGCCTCACCGACATTGTCAGCTCCAATTCGTGGACTTCGGTCCAGTACCAGTTGGATACGCTGCCGTCGAAAATGACGGAGCCGCTGCTGGTCACTATGCGCACAAGCGACGGGCGCGAAATACCGGTGGAATGGAGTCTGATCCCTTTTGCGTACGATAAGCGGCCTGCCTGGCTGATTCATGTGCGCGACATCCGCAAACGGCTGCAGATAGAAGATGAATTGCGCTGGATGATTCACAAAGTGGAGACACTCAAGCAGGCCAACGCCATCGTTTCAGCGCGAGGTGGCCTCCAGGAAAATCTGCGCAACCTATTGGATTTTGTGTGCGATACACTTCAGATGGAATCGGGCGGCATCTACCTCGCGGAACCGGGAAATGGCAACGAACTCCGCCTGGCTGTCCAACGCGGACTGGACACCTCACTCGTGGAAGATACAAGCACCATCCCCTTTGACCTCACCAACAAGCTTTTTGCCAGCAATTGTCCCGTCACACGGGAACTTTCTGAAGGGCCAACGGGACCGTTTCTAAAGCTCGTACGCGCAGAGGGCTTTTCCTACGTGGCCTCCATCCCCATCCTGAGCCACGACGGTCCGATTGGCATGTTGGCCCTGACGACGAAGGGGGACCACCGCCTCGACGAGCACGACTTGTACCTGCTGGAAAGAATCGGCAACGAAACGGGTGAAGCAATCATTCACCAACAATTGCACGAACAGACCCGCCGGCAATTGGACCTGATGCACGCCTTCCAAACGATTTCCCACCAGATGTCCTTGAGCCGCGACCCGGAAGAGACGTTCGAACGAATCGGCAAAGAAACTATGCGGGCCATGGAAGCTGACCGATTCGGTATGTATCTTGTTAACCCCCTCACGGATCGTGTAGAACACACCTGGTCTGTGGGCCTGAGCCAGGATTACATAGAAACAATTACCAGACTTTACGAACAGATTCCGGGAAGTCAGGTCATTTCTTATCGGGAACCACGACTGATTCCGGATGCCTTACAAGACCCGACCATGGCTCCTCTGTACGATATCGTGCGACAAGAAGGATTTCGCTCTCTCGGTCTCTTTCCCCTGATCAGCCAGAATCAAATCATCGGAGTGATCGCTTATTACAACGACACAATCCGCACGTTTTCCCAAGAAGAAGTACAGCTTGCCCAGACCTTCGCCAACGAACTGGCCACGTTTGTGCAAAACTATCGCCTGCTGCAACACCTCCGGAAAGCGGAAGCGTGGCGACGGCTCACGCTGGAGGCGACTCGCGAGGCGGTGGTAACGGCGGATCATACGGGTATCATCATGGACGTCAACCAGGCTGCCTGTGAAATGTTCGGGTATTCGGAAGACGAGATGCTGGGACTGAAGGTGGTAACGTTAATACAGGAAGCAGATCAAGTGCAACATACTGTCGCGCAGGATCGGTTCGTGCAAACCAAACAGCAGAAGCGAGATGTTCCCATTCGTGGCTCGGGCCAGCGCAAGGATGGTACCACATTTCCTGTGGAAACAAGCGTCGGTGGTTTTTCTATCGGCGACAAACACTATCTCACCGCTTTCATCCGCGATCATTCGGACGTGCAACAACTGGAGAATCGTCTGCGCCAGTCCCAGAAAATGGAAGCGGTCGGTACACTGGCCGGCGGTGTGGCCCACGATTTCAATAACATCCTCACCGGCATCATCGGGTATGTGGAACTCTCCATGATGAAGTTGCCGCCCAACCATCCCATTCGTGATAACCTGCAAAAAGTGAAGAACCTGGGGGAACGCGCAGCCACCCTGACCAGACAGTTGCTCGCCTTCAGCCGCCAGCAGGTCCTGGATGTCAGGAAGCTTAACCTGAACGAGGTCGTGACCGAACTGAGCAGCTTCCTGAAGCGGGTGATTGGCGAAGATGTCGCCTTGCGCGTCATCCTTAGGGAAGACCCGTGGACGGTGCAGGCCGATCATTCCGCCCTCGAGCAAATTCTCATGAACCTGTGTGTGAACGCACGCGACGCCATGCCCGAGGGTGGCGAGTTGCTCATCGAGACGGCCAACGTGGTGCTGGGCGAAGAATATCGCCAGACCCACCCCTGGGCGCGTCCCGGTCGCTACGTCATGGTCGAGGTCAGCGACACCGGCACGGGTATGGACAAAGAAACGCAGGAACACATCTTTGAACCCTTCTTTACGACCAAGGAAGTGGGCAAAGGCACCGGCCTGGGACTGGCCATGGTCTATGGCCTGGTCAAGCAGCACGAAGGCCTGATCCACGTCTACAGCGAAGTCGGAGAAGGGACAACTTTTAAGATTTACCTGCCGGCTTTGCTCGACGAGCCCTCCCCACACCACGCGCACCTTCAGAACGGCCAAACGGCCTTGCCGACGGGCCACGGCACAATCCTGGTCGCGGAAGACGAGGAGGCCTTGCGCGAATTGATGCACATGGCTTTAACGCAGCAGGGCTATCAAGTCTTGTTGGCCGCTGATGGGCAAGAGGCGCTCGATTCCTGGGCAGAACATGGCCAGGCCATAGACTTGGTCATCGCCGACGTGGTTATGCCCAACATGGGCGGACGCGCCTTGTATGACCGCATACAAGAGCAATCCCCCACGACCCGCTTCCTGTTCATCAGCGGCTACAGCATAAACGGAATCCACCAACGATTCTTGCTGGATCAAGGACTGAATTTCCTGCCGAAGCCTTTCACACCGGCCCAATTGTTGAGCCGCGTGCAAGCCGCGCTTGCCGACAATCATGACTGACATGAAAAACGATGGGGCGGTAAAACTTAATGTCGCCGGCGTTTACAAGTCTTACGATGGCGTGGATGCCGTAGACGGACTTGATTTTCAGGTCCTGCACGGGGAGGTTTTCGGGCTGCTCGGCCCGAACGGTGCGGGCAAAACGTCCACCATCCGCATGATCATGGACATCATCAAGCCCGACGCCGGCAATATTGCCGTGCTGAATGACGTCCCCGGCATCGCGCGCGACCGGGTCGGCTACCTGCCGGAGGAGCGCGGCCTCTACCGCAACCTGCCCGTCCTCGACACCCTGGTCTATCTGGCCGAATTGAAAGGTCAATCGCGCACGATGGCCCGCCAACGGGCGCAGACGCTGCTGGCCGAAGTGGAGCTGGCCGGCTGGGCCGACCGCCCGGTGAAGGCCTTGAGCCGGGGCATGCAACAAAAGGTTCAACTGATCGCCAGCCTCGTTCACGATCCCGAACTCCTGATCCTGGACGAGCCGTTTCAAGGCCTCGACCCGCTCAACGTGGATTTGGTCAAATCGTTGATCCGCAAATTGCAGAACGAAGGAAAGACCATCGTGCTCAGCACACACCAGATGAATTTGGTCGAGGCGCTCTGCGACCGCATCTTGCTGATCGATCAGGGTCGCGCCGTGCTATACGGCCCGCTGAAAGAGATCAAGGAGCAGTATGCCCCGGGACGCGTTCATCTACGCACATCTGGCGACCCACACGGCATACCCGGTGTGCAACAGGTGAAACGCGAGCGCGACACGTACGAGCTGACCCTCGCGGAGGGGGTGTCCCCCCAAACCCTGTTGCAGAGGGTGGTGAACCGGAACATGCCGGTGGAGATGTTTGCTGTGGCCTCTGCTCCGCTGGAGGAGATCTTCATCGCTGCGGTGGGGGGCGAAAACCATGCGTAGAATCTGGACCATCGCGCGCCACGAATACCTGGTCAACGTCCGCCGGCCCACTTTCTTGTTTTTCACCGCGATCGTGCCGGTGCTTGGCATAATCGGCCTGATCGTAGCCGCCTTCTACGCCGGACAGGTCGGCAGCTTTTTCGAAACGCAGTTCAGCGGAGAGCCGAAGCATGTCGGCGTCGTGGATCAGAGCGGCCTGTTCACGCCCATCCTGGCCGACTATCAGCCCCAGTTTCACGCCTACCCGGATGAGGCGCAGGCCCGACAAGCCCTGCAAGCGGATGCGATCACCCTTTATCTGCTCATTCCCCAGGATTATCTGACCACCGGCAAGGTGCATGTAGTCATTCGGGGCAGCGGTTTCAGCGCAGCGACGGCCAGTGAATCGACGCAAGTCCGCCGCTTCCTGGTTGACCACCTGCTGACCGGAAAGGTCGAGCCGGCCCTTCGCGCACGCGTTGCCGAGCCGCTGGATGCCATCCCCGTGGTGCTCAACTCGGAAGGGCAGGCAGCGGCAGGGGAAACGTCGCTTGCTTTCTTCTTCCGCTTTGTGGTGCCCTATCTCCTTGCTGTGCTGCTGGTCATTACCATTTTCGTATCGTCCGGTTTCTTGTTGCAAAGCGTGAGCGAGGAGAAGGAGAGTCGCGTGATTGAAATCGTCCTCTCCTCCGTCACCGCCACACAGCTTTTGGCCGGCAAGGTGTTGGGTCTGGGCGCGCTGGGATTAACGCAAATCATAATCTGGACGGGGTCTTCGATCGTGCTGGGAGGGAGCGCAACCGCCGTGTTGTCTCTGGGAAGTCAGACCCTCATCGAACCATCGCTCCTTCTTCTGGCCCTCCTTTATTACATCCTGGGATTTACGCTTTACGCCGTGTTGATGGGATCGGTCGGCGCATTGGGGACCACCATGCGCGAGAGTCAACAACTGGCCGGGCTGTTCAGTTTCGGTGCTGCCATACCCTACATGCTCAGCGGCTTCCTTTTTACCAACCCGAACGTCCTGCTGGCACGAATACTCAGCTTCTTCCCGCTCACCGCACCCACGATGATGATGTTGCGCTTGCCCCTCACCGAGGTGCCACCGGTGGATGTGATCGGCAGCCTGGCCGTGCTGGTTGTCAGCATTCCGGTGGTGCTGTGGGCCGGGGCAAAAGTGTTCCGGCTGGGCCTCTTGATGTACGGGCAACGACCTACCCTCGTGCAAATCTGGCACACCCTGCAACGAGGCGTGTAAATAGGCATTGGAGCAAAAGCCACACGTGGAGCAGCCTTTTGACAGGCTCGAAAGCCTGTCCCACGAGTAGCCTTTCCAGGCTGCTGACAGGCTCGAAAGCCTGTCCCACGAGTAGCCTTTCCAGGCTG
>CAYWAK010000082.1:0-11117 GCA_964455755.1 uncultured Ardenticatenales bacterium
CAACTGAAGAACGAGATTCAGTTGCGAGAATTATTGGCTGAGGCTATCCAAGCGGGAGAAAAGGGTCTCCCGGCTCAACGCGCCGATATAAACATCTACGATCCGGCCTTCCGGGGAGATGAAAAAAGTTTCCGGAACGCCCTGCATGCGATACGCATAGCTGATCTTTGACTCCAGGTCTGGCCCATTCGGGTAGGTGATGTTATATCGCTCAAGATAGGCGCGCGCATCCGGTTCTGTGTCAACGTAATCCACCCCGATGAATACGATGCCCTTGTCTTTGTACTGCTGCCAACCATCTTCCAGTATCGCGGCTTCCTCTGCACAGGGTCCGCACCACGAAGCCCAAAAGTTCAGGACGACAGCCTTTCCCCGCAGTTCGTCCAGCGATACCTGGCCGCCATCGAACAGTTGCAGTGTGAACGCCGGCGCCGGCCCTTTGTCGACTCGCCCGGCCGCACGGTATCGCAGGCCAAGAGCCAATAGGGCCAGCACCGCCAGCACGGCGACCACGCCCGCAACCTGGATCAGAAGCCGTCCACGATCTGGCTGCCTGCTCTTCTCTTCCAAAACCTCCACCACTTCTTCTCCGGAGGATAAGCCCTGTGTCATGTTTGTCTGCTCCTGCCTACTCAGCTTCTCGAAGTTCCTGTTCCAGTTGCTGAAGATATTTATCCGGAAGGTTTGCAGGGCTTTCTTCGCCCAATGCAGCTTCGTTCTGTCGTTTGGTCGACCAATTGCGCAATATGTAGCCTCCCCAGACCAGCCCCAAAAACAACGCAACGAACGGCAAAATCCATACAGTCAATCCCAGGCCTTTTTGAGCGGGAGTTCCCAAGACGGTTTGTCCGTATTGCTGCACAAAGTATGCCTTGATCTGTTCCTTGGTTTCGCCTGCGGCCAACTTCTGTGCAATCAGCCCACGCATTTGCACACATTGTTGGGTCTCACACACGTCTACGGTGATCCCTGTGCACAGGGGACAAAACAGTTCTTTGGCAACGTTGTTCACTTCATCGGCCGTGGGGGTTTGGGCAGAAGCCTGACCTGCCACAAAGAGGACGGCCAACAACGCTATCAGGCCGATCAATATAATGGTTTTCGATCGCATTGTCACTTCTCCCGATTTACTTTGCCAATTGCATGGGGATACTGCCATGCTCCTTACTACCTTGTACATTATAGCGCGAATGCCGCTTTTGTCAAAGAACTGCCCGCGTGAGCGTCACAACCTGGGGACTGCAGGAAGGCCTCGCCCCCACTTTTTTCGCAACAACCGATTGCTACGGGCAAGTGGCACGATTCCACCACCTGTGGTAGAATTAGCGGGCAAGGTAGAATTGGACTTTGGAAAGCGATAGTGACCCCGGCTGATACGGGGGCGGTCAAAGCAGCTTAAGATCGGAAGGCACGAAGAAAGGTCATGTCGTTTTATCCAAAGCCCGAAAGGAGTACGTACTATGCGCTACAGCGTAGATTTTTCGCGAGCTATTACCGGACCGGATGGACACCAAATCACCGAAGTGCTCGGTCTGCGAACGACAGATACGGAACGGTACAGCGTCGCCCATGTCGTCGTGCCCGCTTCGAGCAAAGGCACAACCCGCACCAATCGCTTTGACGAGGTGTTGTTGATTATCCAGGGCAATGGTGTCATCGAAGAGGGAGGCCGGCAATTTCCTGTCAGCGCCGGCGATGTCTTCCACCTGCCGGCCCGTATGGCCTATGCCACACACAATCCAAACGACGAGCCACTTGCCTTCTGGGCAATCTGCGTTCCTGCCTTTCGTCCGGAGTGGAGCGTTTCCTCTGATGCGAGCACCGACTGGCGATCCCGGGAGATGCCGCGTGGAGCAGATCGCCTTCGCATGGCCGGCAATCAGTAACCAGATGTCAGTACCCGGTGGTCAGTAGTCGGCTGCACGGGACAACCGGCGCACGCTGCACGCATAACGAAAACGACGGTAAACGAAAACATGGACGGGACTGCACCCCGTAATCCCCCTCTAAAACCCTATCTGATCATCTTCGTCGGTGTGTTGGCGGTATCTTTTGGCTCGATATTTGTGCGCTTGGCCGACGCCCCGGCCATCATGATTGCCACCTATCGCGTGGGCATTGCCTCTCTGTTGCTGTGGCCGGTTGGACTGTGGAGAGAGAAGGAATCGCTGCAAAAGATTTCCCGCCGCGATCTGGCCCTCGGCTTGCTAACCGGTTGCTTCCTGGCCTTGCACTTTGCCACATGGGTCAGTTCGCTCGATTACACCTCCGTAGCCAGCTCTGTGGTACTGGTCAACACGAACCCCCTTTGGGTGGGCCTGGTTGCTCCGCTGCTGACCGGCGAACGGGTGAGCCGAATCATGGCTGTGGGTATCCTCGTTAGCGTAATTGGCGGCGTGATCATCGGCATTGGCGATTTCGGCTTGTCGCCGGCACAGGCGTTTGGTGACCTGCTCGCCCTTGTCGGGGCGATCATGGCCGGCCTGTACATTTTGATGGGGCGCAACCTGCGGCGGCGTTTGCCCGCCCTCACCTACGTCATCGTCGTGTATAGCGCCGCTGCTCTGGTTTTGGCATTCTTTGCCCTGCTAACCCGACAACCCCTCCATGGCTTCTCACAAGAAACCTGGATTCTGTTCTTCCTGATGGCCTTGATCCCACAGATTATAGGGCACTCCTCCTACAATTGGGCATTGGGCTACCTGTCTGCTTCGTTCGTAGCCGTGAGTCTGTTGGGGGAACCGATTGCCGCAACGGTCATGGCCTACTTTCTCCTCGGAGAAGGACTCACCGCGGCAAAACTGGCCGGCGGCCTGCTGATTTTGACCGGAATTTACCTGACTGCCAAAGAGGAGGCAAAGAATGCCTGACCTGACCATCCTGCTGATTCGTCATGCCCAGTCCCAGGGCAATCTGATCGGACGATTCCAGGGGCAGACCGACACACCGCTGAGCAAAGAGGGTTTGAGCCAGGCGGAACAACTGGCCGGCCGCCTGGCGAATCGTACGATTGATGCCGTTTACGCAAGCGATCTGGAGCGGGCACACCATACCGCGAGAATCATCGCCAAAAGAAAAGGATTGCCGGTACATCTTCATCCCGGCTTGCGCGAAATAGATATCGGAAAATGGGCCGGCCTCACCCTGGAAGAGATTACCGCACACTATGCCGACGAACTTGAGGCCTGGCGACAGGGCGACCCGAACGTCCGCCGTGGTGGTGGCGAATCGTACCGGGAGGCGCAGGAACGAGTCGTTGCCGCTGTCGAAGAGATCGCCGCAAACAACGACGCCGGCTCCCAAATTGCCGTTGTATCCCACGGAGGCTCTTTGCGCGCCTTATTAGCCTACGTGCTCGGATTTCCTCTCAGCAGCCTTTGGCGAATCCAATTTGCAAACACGTCCCTGAGTACAATCGAACGGTACGGGCCTGAGTGGAGTGTGCGCCAGATCAACGATGTCTGCCACCTGGAACTGGCAGAGCAAGAAAACCATTCCCCCGGCGAATAACTTTTCGTGTCTTCGTGATACCGGGCAGCGCGATCTATCCGCTGCCTGACGTATTTCGTTGGCGACCGTGGTACCAACGTCCCCTTGACAAATTGGCCGGACCGTATAGAATTAGAGTATCTTATTATCGAAAGTCATCAGCAATAATTTCTTTGAGACGTACATATTCTTATGAAAGGCCTGTTTCTCGTGCGGTTCTGGGGCGTTCGGGGAAGTTACCCCGTTCCCGGACCGGCTACAGTTGCGGTTGGAGGAAACACACCCTGTGTCGAAGTCCAGGTTGATGGTCACACCATCATCCTGGATGCGGGGACAGGGATGATAGCCCTTGGGCAGGACTTGTTGCGAAAAAGCCAGCAACAAAGCCGCCCTACGGTGGCTACCATTCTTTTCAGCCACACCCATCACGATCACACGCAAGGCATTCCCTTCTTCGTTCCCGCCTATCAAGGGGGCAACACCTTTTTTATTCTCGGCCCACGCACGTTCGATCAAGACCTGGAAGAGGCCCTCTCCCGAGCCATGCTGCCGCCGGCCTTTCCCGTCCAATTACAAGATTTGCACTCGTTCAAAATCATTCGCAACCTGGAAGAGACCGATCTGCTCATCTTTCAAAATGGCAACCAAGAACCGCAGTTTCGCCATCGTTTTCGGAATTCTCCCCCCCCCGATCCAAAGGACGTGGTAATCTACACGCAAAAAAGCTATGCACACCCCCAAGGTGGTGTCTATCATTACCGAATCGAATGGGCCGGCAAGTCGCTCGTTTACGCCACGGATACGGAGGGATACTTGGGCAGTGACCAACGGCTGACACAGTTTGCAAAAGGCGCGGACCTCCTCATCCACGACGCCCAGTTCACGGAAGTCGAATACCTGGACACAGAAGACTCTCGACAGGGTTGGGGCCATAGCACGCCAAGAATGGCTGCCTCTGTGGCCAACTCGGCTGGCGTGCATACGCTGGTTCTCTTTCACCATGACCCCTCCCACGATGATGAGACCGTTCTGGAAATGGAGAAAACGGCACGCGCCCTGTTTCCTGCCACCTTTACTGCGTACGAAGGTCTTTCGTTCGATCTCATGAACCTGCCCTCCTCCGATCAGGCTCCCTAGGGACTGCCGGTGGAAGTCGTTGTCCTGGCCGGGGGAGCCGGCCTCCGCTTGAGACCCATCACCTATTGGACTCCCAAGCCGCTCTTCCCTGTGCCGGGGGGCACGCTGCTCAGCCGCCTACTGCAACAGATCGCCCCGCTCAACCCCCGCGCTGTTCATGTGGTGACCCATCACCTGGCCGACCAGGTAGAAGAGGCGACAAGCCGATACCCCGACATCCACGTGATTCACCAATCGCCCCCGTTTACGTTGCTGGGGGCACTGGCTGCGGCAGCGCGCGCGGTGAAGGATGTCTGCCTGGTTCTGCACGCCGACAATTACTTTTCCGCGCTCCCGCTCGACGCGATACGCGCTGCGCCGGACACGGATTGCACGGTCTTCCTGGAAACCATGCCCGACGCTCCCTATCCGCCTCATGCAGCAGCGGGAGCGGCCACCGGATGTTATCTCCTGAGTCAGGCGGCGCTACAGAAAATCGATACCCTCTTGGAGGAAGATACCCTCACCACGTTGCTGACCAACCTGCAGAAATCGGGGCATGCGGTTCGTGTTGCGCTTTTGGATGGTTGGCGGTACAACATCAACACGGTTCAAGATTATCTGGCGTTACAACGACAACTGTGGATAGACCCTGCCACCCGCCCGGCGCCGGGCGACAATTTCCAATCGGTGTGGGTCGCTCCCTCGGCAACAGTCGTGGACTCGGCGCTCGGCCCGCACGTCATCGTTGGTCCCCATGCGCACCCGCGTAATTGCACGCTGGCCGAAGCTGTAGTGCTGGCCGGCTCTCGGGTGGAAGGTGTGCGCCTGCAAAATGTCCTTGCCGGCCCCGGCCCCGAAGGCTGTTCCGTCCTGATGTTCAGCGGAGTGAAGTAGCAGAGCGCGAAAACGCCGCCTCGCAACGACAAACACGAGATTCCTTGCCCCGGCGTGGCTCGGCATGACACAAAATCGGCTATGCGACGTAAGATTTTGCACCTCGTTGGCATCCAACATGAAAGCAGTCACCACGAGTGCGCGGTGCATACCACCAAGGATGAACGCAGAACGATGAACGGCGCGTGAAACTCAACCAAGAAGTTCAACTTCTTCTAAAACAAACCTTTACGGGAGACGAAGAATGACGAAACTGCAAGAACTGACCGTAGCGGGTCAATCCATCTGGCTGGATTACATCCGCCGCAACTTGATCACCGGCGGCGAACTGAAACGCCTGGTGGATGAAGGGCTGCGCGGCGTAACCAGCAACCCGACCATCTTCCAGAAAGCCATCGCCGGCAGCACAGATTACAATGCTGACCTGCGCACCCTTTTGAATGACGACCCACACAGCGATTCGCGCAAACTGTATGAGACGCTGGCCATCGCCGACATCGTCCAATCGGCCGACGTGCTCCGTTCTGTCTACGAGGAAACGGGGGGGACGGACGGATTCGTCAGCCTGGAGGTCTCGCCACACCTGGCGCACGATACAGCAGGCACAATCGCCGAAGCGCGCCGCCTTTGGCAGGCCGTCAACCGCCCGAATCTGATGATCAAGGTTCCGGCAACGCAAGCTGGCGTTGCGGCCATCGAAGAATTGCTTGCCGAAGGGATTAACGTCAACGCCACCCTGATTTTCTCCCTGGCTCATTATGAAGCGGTGGCCCAGGCCTATGTCCGCGGAATCGCCCGCGCCGATGCCCCGGACCGCGTTGCTTCTGTTGCTTCCTTCTTCATCAGCCGCGTAGATGTTGCCGTTGACCGCGCGCTGGAAGCCGCCGGGCAGCCCGAAGCCTTGGCCCTGCGCGGAACGACCGGCATTGCGAACGCGAAGGTGGCCTACGCCCGATTCCGCGAAATTTTCTCCACCGAAACATGGAAGGCACAGGAACGCCGTGGCGCACACGTGCAACGTCCCCTCTGGGCCAGCACCGGAACCAAGAATCCGGCGTACTCCGACATCATGTACGTGGACAACCTCATCGGCCCGGACACAGTCAACACGCTCCCGCCGGCGACGTTGCAGGCCTTCCGCGACCACGGCCGCGTACTGTCCACCGCCATCCAGGAAGGGCTGGACGAGGCGCGCAGCCAGCTTACGCAACTTGAAGCGCTGGGCATAGACCTTGAATCCGTTACAGAAAGTCTGCAAGCCGCCGGTGTAGACTCTTTCACGGCCTCATTTGACGATCTTTTGCAGACGCTGGAGCAGAAACGCGACTCGATTCTGGCCGATCGCACGAGCGTTCCCATCCAACACCTTGGCTCGTATGAAAGAGCCGTTGAGTCTCGCCTGCGTGACTGGGCAGACGCACGGTTTTCGTGCCGTCTATGGGAAAAAGACTACACCCTCTGGTCGCCCGACCCTCTTCCCGAACTGACCGACCGCATGGGGTGGTTGACTTTGCCGATTTCCATGCACGATCACATTGATGCCTTGCGCTACTTTGCCGACGAAGTCAAGGATGGGGGCGTGCGTCATGTGGTTTTGCTCGGGATGGGCGGTTCCAGCCTATCCCCCGAAGTCTTCCAACGCACCTTCGGCAACCGGCCGGGCTATCCGAAACTGATCGTGTTGGACAGCACCCATCCGGCCGCCGTGCGCGCCGTCGAGGGCCGCATAGACCTTTCCAAAACGCTCTTTCTGGTGGCCAGCAAATCTGGAACAACGACGGAAACGCTTTCTTTCTTCCACTACTTTTGGGAGAAAGTATCGCGAATCTCGCAATCCCCCGGTGAACAATTTGTTGCCATCACCGATCCGGGGACAGCCCTGGAAAGTTTGGCCACAGAGCGCCGGTTTCGCCGCACATTTTCCTCGCCGGCCGAGGTAGGTGGGCGATATTCGGCCCTTTCTGTGTTCGGATTGGTGCCGGCCGCCCTCATCGGCGTGGACATTCACCGCCTTCTGGACCGCGCCTGGACCATGACCGAATCGTGCGCGTTCTGTGTTTCGGGTAGCGAGAATCCCGGCCTGGCGCTGGGGGCCGCCCTCGGAGAACTCGCCTTGGCCGGCCGGGACAAGGTGACGTTCGTTACGTCCCCTTCGTTGGCGGCTTTTCCCGTTTGGGCCGAACAGCTCATTGCCGAAAGCACCGGAAAAGGGGGCAAGGGCATTGTGCCCGTCGCCGATGAAGCGATTGGTCCGCCGGCGGTCTATGGGCAGGACAGGGTCTTCGTTTTCCTGACGATGGATGGGGACGAAGCTTCCTTGCTGGAAGAACGTCTGACAGCCCTGGAAGCAGCCGGCTTCCCGGTGATTCACATCAGACTGGCCGACAAAGCCGATCTGGGACAGGAGTTTTTCCGCTGGGAGGTAGCCGTGGCCGCGGCCGGCGCCGTGTTGGGCATTCACCCCTTCAATCAGCCGGACGTGCAATTGGCGAAGCGCTTGGCGCGAGAGGCGATGGCCCAGGCAGCAGATTCTTCAGACGCACGACCGACGGGCCGCGAGCCGTCTGGTGACGACGTGGATTTGTCCGCGATGGCAACCTGGCTCGCCGAAGCGACGGCGGGCGATTACGCCGGCATTCAGGCCTACCTTGCGCCGTCCGCCGGAACGACAAAGATTCTGCAGGAGATTCGCATGGCCCTGCGCGACCGTCTGGGTCTGGCGACAACCCTGGGCTATGGGCCCCGTTTCTTGCACTCCACCGGACAATTGCACAAGGGGGGGCCGGACAACGGGCTCTTCCTGCAACTGGTAGACACGCCGGCTGAAGACCTGGCCGTGCCGGAAACCGACTACACCTTTGGAACGTTGATCGAAGCCCAGGCGCAAGGAGACTACCAGGCCCTCAGCCAGCGCGGGCGGCGCGTACTCCGTCTGCACCTCGGTGGGGATGTTTTCGGAAACCTGCGACGAATTCTCGAATTTGTGCGTACCTGATTCTGCCTGCCGGTTGTCGAAGCGCAGACCGCGCCAGGACAGCTACATTTTGCGATCTCCTCACGAAAAGTTTTCTTGCCTGCCCCTCTCAAATGTGGTACAATACGTGCGTTGCTCGCCGGAAAACATGCAATCCATCCGGCGAGCCACACGCAAATCTGTAACACACCCGAGGAGGAATTGGGCATGGAAATAAAAACATACTGGCGTATCCTTTTGCGAAGAGGATGGATCATCCTGTTGGTAGCCGCGGTAACGACCATCAGTGCCCTGGCCTTCAGCAAAGCGCAAGAGCCAGTATATCGAGCGACTGTCTTGTTAAGCGTGCAGCCTGCACGGCTTGATTGGGGCTTGCAACAAACCCTGAAAAACATGATGCGCAATTACAGCCGCCAAATCAAATCGCGCCAAAACGCGCAGCAAGTCATTGACCAGCTACAACTGGACATGTCCCCCGACAGTCTAAAGGCCAAACTCAACGTAAGCCCGATTGAATCGGACTTGCTCATCCAGGTGGATGTGAAAGACCATGACCCCATCGTGGCCCAAGACATTGCCCGCGTCACGGCTGAAGTCTTCGTTGCCCAAATGACGGCATTTAATCTGGACCAGGACCAAAGAGATCGCGTTTTCGTCACAAAATTAGAAGACCCCGAGCCGGGGTCTCTCTTTTCCCCGAAGACCAAAATCAACATACTGGCCGGCGCACTTTTGGGGGCCTTGCTCGGTGCGGTCATTGCCCTGATCCTTGAATATGCCGACGACACGATCAAAACCGCCGGGGACGTCGGACGCTATGTCGGGGGGGAGATCGCCATTCTTGGAATCATACCGACGATGAGCGGCTCTTCCTCCGCGGTGAAAGCCGATCGCCCGGAAGAGTCAGGCCGGGCGGGGCTGCGTAGCATTTCAACCAGCACCCTCTTGATCGCTGTAGTGGCTTTTCTTGGCGGCGCGACACTGGCCATTGCCGGCATGGCTCTTCTGGCACTCTAGGCAGCAGGAGAAAACAATTGTGAATGAACACGTACACGCAGACTTAACCACACTGCTAAACCCTCGGTCGCCGATCAGCGAGGCCTATCGTTCGCTGCGCACGAACATCGAGTTTTCCAGCCTGGACGATCCGCTGCACACACTGGTTGTTACATCCGCCGGCCCGGAGGAAGGCAAATCCACCACGCTGGCCAACCTGGCCGTGGCCACCGCCCAGGCCGGCAAGCGCGTAATCCTGGCCGACTGCGACCTGCGCAAGCCCTCGCTGCACACGCTGTTTGGCTTTGACAACGATACCGGAATCACTTCGATGGTAGTGAATGAGCAATTGATTGCCAGCCCCCCCCTGCGAGAAACGGAGGTCCCGGGCCTCTTCGTATTGTGCAGCGGGGCCCTGCCTCCGAACCCATCCGAGTTGCTGGCCTCCCGGCGCATGGAGGAAATCATCAAATCGCTTACGGCACAGGCCGACATCGTTTTTCTGGATGCGCCTCCCGTCGTCGCCGTGACCGACGCTGCTGTCCTGGCCTCCAAAGTGGATGGCGTGCTGCTCGTCATCCGCGTGGGCAAAACCCGCCGTGAACATGCCCGCCGGGCCGTGAACTTGCTGCAAAAGGTCAACGCCCGCCTGATCGGGTCTGTGCTCAACAATGCTCCCTTTGATTCCGTTGTACAAGGATACTACACACAAGCATGATAGACACTCACACACACATCCTTCCGGCCATTGACGATGGGGCGGACGACCTGGAAGTGGCGCTGGACATGGCCCGCATGGCCGTAGCCGACGGCGTCCACCACATGATCGCCACCCCCCACAACGCAGATTGGGAGGAAAAAGAGCAACGCGAGGGGATGTTTGAAAGACTGCATAGCCTGCAGGCCGCTGTAGAAGACGCAAACATTGGCCTGAACCTGTATTTGGGGAGTGAAATACACATCACACCCGACGTTGTGCAACGTATAAAGTTGGGACAAATGCTGACCCTGAATGGCTCTCGCTATATCTTACTGGAACTGCCCTTCTTTGCTTTTCCCCCTTACCTGGACCAGGTGCTTTTCGAGTTGGCTCTGGAAGGGATCATGCCCATTCTGGCTCATGCGGAACGCTATTCAGCGGTGCAAGAAAAGATAGAGCTTATTTTTCCCCTCGTCGAACGTGGCCTGTTGGTTCAAATTACTTCCGGCAGTCTGGGCGGCACTTTTGGAAGTCAGGCCAGGCAAACGGCCATTGCCCTCTTGCAGCGAAAGTTGGCCCATATCATTGCTTCCGATGCGCACAACATAGATCATCGCCCGCCCCTCCTTTCGGAAGCGGTAACCATCGCCGCCGAATACGTGGGCAGGGATCAGGCCGAGCGGATGGTCACGGAGATTCCCCGCGCCATTCTGGACAACGTACCCATTGCCGTTCCCCCGCCTCTGCCTCCCCAGCGCCGACGAAAGTGGTTCGGTCGCTGGTAGAGAGAGAAAAGGGCACATCTCTGGCTTGCGGGCGACGGGAGTTGATGAATCGACAGATTCACGGACGGAAAAGTCACGGATTCTCATCCGTGAGACGAACCTTGATCTGAAATTCTCTAGGAGACAGCATGGGCGATTGCCCACCACGAAGAATGAAAAC